>WJJG01000325.1 GCA_014729815.1 Candidatus Eiseniibacteriota bacterium | reverse complement strand
GCCCCGCACGATCAGTCACCAGGGTCGACTGACCGATGAGCTCGGCAACCCGATCGAGGATGGAAGCTACGAGCTGACCTGCCGGATCTACGACGTGTCCAGCGGCGGCTCGGCGCTCTGGTCGGAAGCCCAGACGATCACCACCACCGATGGCGTCTACTCGGTCACCCTGGGAGCGGTGACGCCGATCTTCCTGGCGTTCGACGTGCCCTACTGGCTGGGCATCTCGCTCGAGGATGGTGCCGAGATGACTCCCCGCGTGGAGCTCACATCCTCGCCCTACGCCGTTCGTGCTCTGATCGCCGATGATCTCGACGGTCCCTTCTGGGACGACGACTGGGCCCTGACCGGGACCGACCTCTATCGACCCGACGGCCGTGTGGGCATCGGCACCTCGAGCCCCTCGGGCAAGCTGACACTCGCCGATGAGGAGGACACGGATCTTCTGACCTTCAATGCCGGGGGCGCGGATCGTTTCGCCATCCAAGCGCATGGCAGCGGCCCGGACTACCTGACGATCCGCAGCAAGTTCGAGAACCCGGACACCGATATCGCCGTCTTCCGCGGGGACGGTCGCATCGGGATCGGAGTCGTCTCACCCGAGACCCAACTGGATGTCGCCGGCACGGTGCGCAGCAGCGGACTGCAGGTGACAGCCGACCCGGTGGCCGGCCACGTCCTGACCTCCGATGCCAGCGGCAATGCCTCCTGGCAGCCGCCGGGCGAGTTCACGCTGCCGTATGAGAACACCGTGACACTCGGCAGCCAAAGCGCGTTCAAGATCACGAACAGCGGTGCCGGTGGGGGGACGGTTGCCCTCCACGGTGCGACCGGCATCTACCCTTCCACAATCGGTGTGAAAGGTGAAACCGCTTACGGGTACGGCGTCTACGGAACGAGCTCATCGGCATACGGCTACCTTGGCGGAGCAAGCACGGGTGTCTACGGCAAGGACACCGGCACCGAGCACCTCGGAACGTTGGGCACGAACGATCAGGGCGTCTATGGGGAAGGGCCCAACGAGGGGGTGCGCGGCAAGAACGTTGACACAGAGCACTACGGCATCCTGGGTACATTCCTGGATGGCATCTATGGGTTCTGCGATCGCACCGCTGACGATCCGATCGGAGCCGGCGTCTACGCCTACACCGAGGGTCTCGACGCCTTCTGCCTGGCCCACAGCGTGATCGCCGCCAAGGGGCCCGACGGCCCGTATGCCTGGCTGTGCGGACACTATGAGGACTGGGGGCCCGGGCTCTATGCAACCGGAAACGGTCGGGCCGGCGTCTTCAGCGGTAATCTCCAGGTCTACGGCGGGATCTACAAGACGGTCTGCAACTTCGAGATCGATCATCCTGCCGATCCCCGGAACAAGCTCTTGCGACACACCTCGGTGGAGTCGCCGGCAGCGGTGGTCATGTACCGCGGCCGTGCCTCCCTCGATGGATCCGGCGAAGCGCTCGTCACGCTGCCCGACTACTTCCCGGCGTTGACGGACGAGCAAGGAGCCACTGTGACCCTCACCGCCATCGGGCGCCCGTTCCTGACCGGCTACGAGTGGGAGGCGGGCTTCGAGAGCTTCCGCGCCTACGGCGATCCGAACCGCGACGTCTCCTGGGTCGTCTACGCGGACCGTGACGATCCATCCCTGCAGCGGATCCAGGTGCCTGTGGTCGAAGAGAAGGGCCCCGGAACGGGATGTCCGCGGGGCAAGCTGATCGATCCGGAAGCCTATGGATACCCCCAAGAGATGGGCGTCCGCTACGAGGAGCAGCAGAGGACGCGCGCGCGAACTCGAGCCAGTCACGAGCTGCATGCCAACCAGGGCGCAAACCGCTAGCGCGGGCGTGCCACAGAAAGGAGACGGGATATGCGAATCCAAACCGCGCTGCGTCTCAGTGGCCTGGTGGCGATCGCCATCGGCATCGCCGGTCCGGCAACCGCCGAGACCATCCTCTCGCGCAGCGTCGTCGCCAATGGCGCCGGATCCACGACCGCCAGCTCCTATGCCACATACGTCACAATCGGTCAGGCCTTGACCGGTAGCTGTGCCGGTGGCGGCTGGCGGATCGGCAGCGGATTCTGGTACTTGCCGGGCGAGGGGGGCTCCGCCATCGATGAGCAACCGGTCACACCGCCGAGCTGGTTCGCTCTGCACATCGCCCAAGGCAACCCGGCGCGATCGAGCGTCGCGCTGCTCTTCGACGTGCCCCGTCGGGCGCACGTCGCCCTCGATCTCTACGACGTCGCCGGTCGCCGGCTCGAGAGCTTGGCCGACGCGGTGTTCGAGCCGGGTCGCTACCGGGCGAGGGTGCACGCTGGGGGACTGGGTGCTGGAGTCTACTTCTGCCGCATGCGCGCCGATTCGTTCCGTGACACCCGGCGTCTGGTGCTGATCGAGTAGTCGCTGAACCCGGACGGGCTGGCGGGATTGATCCGCTTCGGGAACCTTGGGCCGCTTCGCTTCCGTGAACCCCATCCTGGGGTCCTCGTCGGTCGCGCATCTCTGCGGCGGACGAGCTGGTGACTACCGCAGTCCCACAGGAGGCCATCATGTCCACACATCTTCGTCTTCCGATCGTCCTCCTCCTGGTCGGCGTGCTCGCGGCGCCTCTCGGATTGGGCCCTCCGGCATCCGCCGACCCGCCCCAGACCATCAGCCACCAGGGCCGCTTGACTGACGAGCAGGGCGAGCCGATCGGAGACAACGACTACAGCCTGACGTGCCGCATCTACGATGTCCCCAGCGGCGGCGCGCCCCTCTGGTTCGAGACGCAGACGATCGAGACGCTCGACGGCGTCTACAGCCTCACGCTCGGAGCAGACACCCCGATCGATCTGCCCTTCGATGGACCCTACTGGCTGGGCATCTCCTTCGAAGGCGGCGCCGAGATGTCGCCGCGCATTGCCCTGACCTCGTCGCCCTACGCCTTCCGGGCCGCGCTGGCAGATGCTCTCGCCGGAGGGGTACCCGAGGACGGCGACTGGACCGTTTCCGGGAGCGACATGTACGCGGGGGTGAATGGCAGCGTGGGGATCGGCACCTCGGATCCCTCCGGCAAGCTCACGCTCGCCGATGCGGAGGACACCGACCTTCTCGTGTTCCATGCCGGCGGCGCGGATCGCTTTGCCATCCAGGCGCATGGCAGCGGACCGGACTACCTGACCATCCGCAGTAAGTTCGAGAATCCGGACACCGACATCGCCGTCTTCCGCGGGGACGGCCGCGTCGGGATCGGAGTCGTCTCTCCGCAGGCGCAGCTCGACGTCGCCGGCACGGTGCGCACGACCGGCTTCCAGATGACCAGCGCCCCCTCGCCCGGCTACGTCCTGACCTCCGATGCCGCCGGCCACGCCTCCTGGCAAGCGCCGGGTGACATCGCCCTGCCCTACGAGGACTCCTCGGATGCCATCCCGCAGGCCTTCAAGATCACCAACACCGGCGCCGGCACCGCCCTCTGCGGCGAGGCCAACAGCTATCAAGCCTACGGCCTGCGGGGGGTCAACAACGCCAACGGCGCCGGGGTCTACGGCCAGTCGCCGAGCAACAACGGCGCCGGCGTCAAGGGCGAGAGCCCGGGCATCGGCGTCTGGGGCACGAGCAGCGACGGCTACGGTGTTTCGGGCTTCAGCACCAACGACACCGGCGTCTACGCCGCCAGCACGCACGGCGACGGCCTGCACGCGACGAGCAACAATGGCCTCGCCGCGCATGTGGATGGAGATCTGAAGGTCACCGGCGCCTACGTGGGCGAGATCGGACCCGACAACGGCGCCCCCTTCCCGCGGCCGGCCTACGACAGCGGGT
>WJJG01000039.1 GCA_014729815.1 Candidatus Eiseniibacteriota bacterium | reverse complement strand
GTCACGCCGGCCGGATCTCCCTGGCAGGAGGCAGGAGTGGATCTGTCTGCGCGCAGCGCGCTGAAACCGTCGCGGCATCTTAGCAGTCTCTGGCAATCCCGGGAAGCGCGCCGAGCGGCAGTCGCTGTGCGGTACGGAATGGTCGGCAGTCTCGTCACGATACCCAGCTCGATGACCCGCGGGGCCTCAGGGTGCGCTGCTCCAAGACGCGGCGGCGGGCGGAGTGTGATTGCCAGCCCGCCCACCGATGCTCTCCTCTATCGAGGCCGCGCAGGACGCCGGCTGCCCGAGAGCGGCTAAGGCTCCCCCATGGTTCGCCCAAACCGCGGCGACCTCGATCGACGATGGTCGCGGTCGGCCGGGGGCGTTTCGCAGTTTGCCAAGCATTGGACTGGCAGTCGGTTATGACGATTCCGGCGGACGGCGGGGCACCCCCCGAGCCGCGCTGGACCATCGAGCGCGCCGCGGGAGGCATCGAGATTGCAAATATGTCTCGAATGACACAGTATGGTCGGATCGACGTCTGAAGCCGAACCGCGCACTCGCCTCGGAGTGGACAGCCAGAGGAATCGAAAGCCCCGATGTGTGTTCGCCCTCTGTTGCTGGGCCTGCTGCTTCCCCTGCTCCTGGGGGCCTGTGGCAAGGACTCCTACCTAACCGGCGCTACGGGACCGGAGGCATCGGTGGCGTTCGGTGAGGGCGTCGAAATCCTCCCCCCCGGCGACTCGGTCATCCGCCGCTTCGCGGACTTCACACCGATCGAGCACCACGGTCGCCCCGCGATCGGCCTCCCGACACTGGTCGGCTCCGATCTGGTCGGTGAGCCGGAACTCTACGGCTATCGCCTGGTCGGCACCGACGGCTTCTATGCCAACATGCCCGGCAAGGAATATGGCGACAATAGCTGGGATCAACTCAGCCTTGGGCACCTCGATCTCACCGACTTCCGCGTGCTCTTCGAGACCGAGCGGGATCCGAATCTGCGCAAGGGACACAACGTCAAATGGCTGATTCGGATCGAACTGCTGCGGGCGATCGACGTCGACCGACGCGCTCGATCCGCTGGCCCTCGGCGATGAGGTGGCGTTGGGAGACGTGCGGGTCGTGGAGGCATCCGGGCTGACGACGCTGGAATTCGAGACGGAGAGCCGCTGGCAACGACTTGGCACGGCGCGGCGCATCGAAGGGGTGCTAGCGCCGCCGGGAGCGTTTCACCGGGGCGGCACACCACAGGCGGCCGAGCGCTATGAGGGTATGCTCGTCTCGCTCTACAATGGGCGGGTCGTGCGACGCGGCCTGCCGCAGGGCAGCGACATCTACGCCGTGGCCTTCGGCGCGGACACGGTATGGGCTACGGATCGCGAGAGTGCGATTCTGCCTCCCGACAGCACCTTCTTCGTGCGCCCTGGCGATCGGCTGGGGCGATTGCGGGGCATCGTAGTCGAGGATGCCGCCGGCCTGCAGCCAATCTACGTCCTGCGCCCCCGCATCGCTGAGGACTACCAGTTCGTCTTCGACGGACAGGTTCTGACGACCTGGGGCAGCCTGAAGCATGGATTCCGGTAGTCGGAAGATGGCTAGCGGGACGCGGAATACTGGTGATCGGAGACCGTGGCAGGCCCCCCACGCCGTTGCGGCTCGCACTGGACAGATACGGGAGGAAACGTGATCAGCGAATCGATACGCCGATCACAGGGCCCGACCGGCACTCTCTGGGTTCGCGGCTCCGTGCTCGCGCTGCTCTGCCTCCTGGGCCCGCTAGGCGCTGCAGCCGAGATCCAGACCTACGATATCTACGAACTGCAGCGCTCCGGCCCGGAGCTGGATTGGCGTTCCCCCCATGCCGGGGAGATCGTGCGCTGCGTCGGGGGAATCGTGACACACGAGTTCCGTCAGCGGATCGTGCTCCAGGATCCCACGCTGGGCCACGAATGGGCTGCGATCGAGGTGCGGGGCTATCCGGTCTACCCCACGGGGATCGAAGTCGGCGACCAGGTCGACTTCGACAGTGTCTACGTCGACGAGTACCGCGGCGTGACGGTACTGCAGTACTACAACGCGAGCGATCATCAAGTGAACGCCAGCGGCCAGTGTCTCCCCGATCCGGTGTCGCTGTCGGTGTGGAACTTGCGCCATCCGGCTCACCCGGAGGATGCCGAGCGCTACGCCGCCATGCTGGTCTCGGTGAGCGAGCGGGTCACGATCGGCGAGCGAGACCTGGGCAATCATGGGGACAACTACGAGCTGTGCAGCTACCTGGGCGATACGGCCTGGGGGTCCGACTACGCCAACGTCGACAGCGACTCGACCTACTACGTGGCCACCGGGGACTGCTATGTGCGCCTCGCGGGGATCGTGCAGCGCTACGACAACGACGGCGAGTGGGACTACTACCAGCTCTTGCCCCGCGGCACGGAGGACTACATCGCGTGTGGCGCGACCGCTGTGACGAAGCGGCCCGTGGGCGCGTCGCGGCGCCTGCGCGTCTGGAGTGCGACGCCCAGTTCGGATCCGACATCCCTGATGCTTGAGTTGCCGCATCCCGCCTGGGTGCGGATCGATCTGTACGATGCGTCCGGACGATGGATCGGGCGGACGCACGAGGCGAGGTGCCCGGCGGGGCACTCGGTACTCGGTTGGCGCAGTTGCGGCCTTGCGGATCGAAACCTCCCCAGTGGGATCTATCTGCTCCGGATCCGTGCGAACCACCAGCAGGCGGCGGAGCGGATCTGCCTGATGCGCTGAGCGGGGAAGAGAGACGCAGCGGCGCAGCGCATGGTACAATGGATCCAAGCAGCTACCCGATCCCACACCGGACCCAGCCGGGTCACCATGCGCG
>WJJG01000324.1 GCA_014729815.1 Candidatus Eiseniibacteriota bacterium | reverse complement strand
GGCGGGGGTAGCGCGCGGTCCAGAAGATGCAGTTGACCAGCACATCGAGATGGGGGGTGTGCTCGTCGAAGACCGAGCGGTACTTCTCCGGATGGTCGTAGTAGTCCTGCAGCTCGAAATGCTGACTCGCATCGCGTGGGGCAACCAGGTCCTCCTCCCTGAAGACGACCTTGTAGATCAAACCCTCCCGGGCGGCGTCGCCTTGCCGCACCTGCGGCAGATCACGCGGCGCGATCTCCCGGGTCGGCAACAGGTCGAGGATCTCCTGGGCGCCCTGTGAGACGTTGCCGTATCCGGCGAAGCCCACCACCAACGGGATGATCCGGGGATCGAGCCCTTCGGCGCGGATGCGTTGGCCGACCGCCGCGATCGACTGCTGGGCGCGCTCGAGGCTGGCATAGGTGTGCGCCATATGGATGTCGGTGAAGGGGGTCTCGATGCCCTCGACATGCAGGCGCCGGCCCAGGGCGTGCAAGGTGTCGATCATGCCCGCTAGGCCGGCGAAACGACCGAAGAAGATCAGCCGTCGGCCCTGCTCGTCGGCGACCAGCTCGTAGTCGATCAGCGTCGCGCGGCGATCCAGGATGCGCTGGAGCATCGGCATGTTGTAGGGCTGGGCCTTGATCGTGTGCGAGAAGAACATGTAGGCGCGCTGGGGCCGGAAGATCGAGGCGGGCATCTCCTTGACACCCAGCACCAGGCCACACCGGCTCAGATCCTCGCGTATCTCGGCGCCAGCCGCCGCATAGTCCTTGTCCGGGAAGGCGCGGATCGTGGAAGGCTGAACGTGGAAGCCCAGGCCGGGTCTGTCAGCCAGCGTGGCGACATCCTCGGGGGTCAAGGGGGCGCGGCGTTCCCACTCGTTCTTGTCCTCGCGACGAATCCCGATGATCATGCCCGTCCTCCGCGACGATCCCTCTCGCGGCTCCTGCGCCGCGACGCGGTCCGCCCGCGCGCCCCGATTCGGCTGGGTGGCGCACTCCGCTCTGCTCTGCAGCCCCTCTGCCCGAGACCGCCGGGTCGCCTGCCCGCGTACCATGTATGAAACGCGGGAGTATAGCACACCGTCCGGTGGCTTCCGCCAGCGCTTGGCGGAGCGGACCGGCCAGGAGAGTTGCGTCTGTGGGGGAGTCACCTATCTCGTTGCCAGCGGACAGGTTGCATCGATTGCGGTTGTCTCGGGACGGCTCGGGCGGCTACAATCAAGACAACCGTCCGCCAAGAGGACCACGCGCGCGACGCGCGGGAGATGGGGACAACATGCCTACGCTACGTCTTGCGGGCCGCCTCCTGGATTCGGCACTCGTGCTTCTGATCGTCTCGGTCGTGGCCACCGGGCCCACCGTCGCCACGGGGGCCGCGCCGGATGGCGGCCGGCGCACGATGCTCGTCGACTTCGAGACCGGCAGTGCGCCCCTGACCAGCTACGAGGACGAGGACTTCGATCCCGACGCCTGGGAGATCCAGTCCGTCAACACCTACGGAGATACCGACTACGCGCTGCGCATCTGGGGCAACAGCTGGAAGGAGCTGGCGGTCGATCCCTATCCGCTGTCGCTCGAGAGCGTCTTCGAGGCGGCGATCTACACTGCCGAGCGCGGAGAGCTGCACGCCTTTGCATTCGGCGACACCAGCGAGAACGTCCTCTTCTACTGCGTGCATGGCGAACAACTCGTGCTCTCGGATCGCTGGAACGTCGTCTACCAGGGATTGCATCCACTCGAGGAATGGCACGTCTATCGGTTGCCGGTGGGCCAGGATTGGTACGACACCTGGGGCTACGTTCCCGAGATCACGCGGGTGGTCTTCGTCAACGATCACGATGACACCAGCGACGGCGAGACCTTCTTCGATGAGATCTACGACGTGACCGACGAGCTGCCCGCGCCTCCCGTCGTCCAGATCCAGCAGATCGTGCAGGGCGTCGAGGCGCTCGCACCGAGCGGCGCCGCCGGGCCGCGGCTCTACCGGGTCAGCGTGCAGTTCCAGGCGCTCGTCGAGGATCCCGACAGCGACACCCATACGTATCGCTGGGAGTTTGGAGACGGCGCCAGCAGTGATCTTCCCGATCCATTGCACGAGTTCACCGCCGAGGCCGACTATCAGTTCACCGTTTCGCTGGACGTCGCCGACGACACCGGTCTCTTCGGGCGCGATACGTGCCAGGTCACGGTGGAGCCGAGTGGCGAGGGGGCGGTCCATAGCATCAACTTCACCGGAGACGTCTTCATGGGTCGCCGCTACGACCAGGAAGGAGGCCTGATCGACACCTACGGAGTGGAGTACCTCTGGGAGCCAACCCGCGGGATCCTCGGCGAGGCGGCGGATGTCACCATGGTCAACGCCGAGTGTCCCTTCACCGAGCGCGGCGAAGAGCATCCCACCAAGGCGGTCGTCTTCCGTACGCGGCCGCAGAATGTCGACGGGCTCACGTACGCGGGGGTCGATATCGCTTCGACCGGCAACAACCACATCATCGACTATGGCCTCGTGGGCCTCGAGGATACGCACGCGGTCTTCGACAGCGCCGGCATCGTGCACGGTGGCTCGGGCGCCAACGACTACTTCGCCCTGCAGCCCTGCTACTACACACACCAGGGCGTGCGCCTCGGCTTCATCAACTTCTGCAATCGGACCGGTCGGCGCTACAACGAGCAGCCGTTCTTCGACGCCGGCTGCGACAAGTACGGTCTCGGGTGGTGGCTCGAGCCGCACAACCAGCGCGCCATCGCGCAGGCCGAGAGCTTGGCCGACATCGTCATCGCCTTTCCGCACAGCGGAGAGGAGTACCAGACCAGCCCGCCCCGCGAGGGGCACGGCGGTGCGTCAGCCACACCAACCGATGTCGAGTTGTGCCCGCCGTACGTTCCCGCCGACCAGGCGCACGACTTCAAGTTCCGCATCTGGCCTGGAATGGAAGACCGCCAGTTGCGGTACCACGCGATCGATTGCGGGGCGGATGCGGTGCTCAACTCCCATCCGCACGTGCTGCAGGGCTTCGAGGTCTACGAGGGGTGCCTCATCGCGCACAGCCTGGGCAATTTCATGTTCGACCTCTACTATCCCGAAACGATGCCGACGATCGTGCTGCGCGCGCGCTTCGACAAGCAGGGCATTCTGAGCTGGACCTTCAAACCGGTCTTCATCGACGACTACATCCCGCGCCCGGCCAGCGGCCAGTTGGGACGGGAGATTCTCGATCGCCTGGCCGACTACTCGCGCGAGCTGGGCACACTGGTGGGCGTCGATCCCGCGCAGATGCTCGGGCGCATCTTCCTCGATCCGGATCAGGCTGTCCCGGTGACCACCGAGTCGGACGGGGCCGCGCCCTGGCGGCCGGAGGAGGAGGCGTGGGTCAGTGGACCGATCGAACTGGCCGGCAACGGCAACCTCGATCAGATCCTGGACGTGCAGGGTGGTGTCCCCGGGGCGAGTTGGATCCGTGTCGGCCGGGAGATCGGCTGGTTCGGCGGATTCGAATACGACGAAGGCCACAGCATGTGGAATCTCAACAGCGAGGATGAGTGGCTCGACGAAACCGATCCGCTCGCCGGTCGCTACCGCCTGATGCTGCACCGCAACGAGCATGCGGGGGACAACGTCATGACGATCCTCTCGCGTCACTGGCCGGCAGTCGACTCGCTCGACTACAGTGTCGCGGGTTGGATGGGTACCGAGAACGCCGAGGATGCACACTTCTGTCTGCGATTCTTCGAGAGCCGTTACGATTGGAATCACTTCGAACAGTTCGACATGGGCGTCCCGGTCGACGGGACGACTCCCTGGACCTACTACAGCCGCGACTGCAGCGCGCCCGATGGGGCGAACTACGTCAATCTGCGCTGCAGCCTGGACGTCCCGGCCGACGGAGACGGCTACGCGTGGTTCGACGAGCTGCGGCTGATCGAGTGGCTGGAATGGCAGCCCTTGACTGTGCCGCTGGATCTGCCCTGTCCGAACAACTTCCGTTTCGTGCAGCTGCGTACGGAGGCGGCCGACGATAGTGTCTGGGTGGCCTACAGCGAGACCGCTTACACAGACGGTGGCTTCTCGGGCATCAGCGATCGTCCCGCCACGAGTCCCGTGCGCGTCCACTGGGCTGGATCGGCGCCCAACCCGTGCCGGGGGGAGACGAGCCTGCGCTATCGCCTGAGTGCTCAAGCACGCGTGGATCTGGAGGTCTTCGACGTGGCTGGCCGGCGGGTGGCGAATCTGGTGCAGAACGAAGCGCAGCGGCCCGGCTGGCATCGCGTCTCATGGGTCGCACAGAGCCTGCCGGCGGGGCTCTATTTCAGCCGCCTGCGCGTCGATGGCACCCCCTATACGCGGAAGCTCGTGGTCGTTCGCTGAGCACACTCGGAACGGACCGCAGGGAGACGCGGGAGACCGATGACCTTCGATGCATGCCGCACCGCACGGGCGGTCCTGCTCCTCGGCGTTGGGTTGTCCATCACCGGGTGTGGCAAGGAGACTCCCAGCGGCGCGGACGTCCCCACGTGCCCGCCCCTCGAATCGTTTCCCGGGCTGGCAGTCGGCAGCTGGTGGATCTACGAGCGAACCGAGTGGGAATCCCAGGTGCCGGATCACGTCTACGAGTACATGACCTCGGTTGAATCCGCCGACAGCGTGGCCTCCGGCCGGGTTGCGTATCGTCTCCGCGAAGATGAACATGCGCGTCTCCTCTGGCTGCAACTCGTCGATTGCGAGCTGCGCATGTACGCTGAAGATCCCCGGACCGCGCGGGACTACACCGTGCCGCTGCGCACACCGATCGAAACCGATGCCCGCTGGCCCTACTCAACGATCTCCTCGGGAGGCTATTCCTTGGAGGCCCAGATCGTCTCGGTGACCGACACGCTCCGCGTTCCGGCAGGCACGTTCGCCGGATGCGTCCATGTGCGGGTTGCTCCCTACTACGACACCTGGATCTCGCTCAGCGACGGAGTCGTGGCGGCCGAGTACCGTGAGATCGGTGGCGATCGCGGCTGGCGAGATGAACTGCTCGAGTACGAACTGGAGAGCTCTCCTCGTTCCACCCTGGGCGCAGCGCGTTAGGCGCCTGCGGGTGATTCCGCACGAAGGCCTCCCGGGCGCCGCGGGCGGTGGATGCTGACCGGGACGACGCCCGGCGGATGCCGACCGGGACGACACGCGGCGTCCCGCGATGCCGCTCCACCGATCGCAACCCATGGCAAGCCGGTTCGTAGGAGGAACTCGAGAAGCGTGACCGCCGGGTCCGGCTTTGTCGTTGACAGCCCCCACCGGGCGCGTCTCAATGCGCACAGCGGCTGCCCGAGCCTCGTGTCGATGCCGGATGGCCGCGTCCAGAACGAGAGGTGGTGGAATGAATCAGGACGCATCCTCCGGGCGGGACTCCGCTGGTCGCCCGCCCGAGTCGTCATCGGCGGCCGGAGGAGAGCCTGCCGGCGGCGCCCAGCCTCCCGGCGCTCCCACGCCCCCGGCTGCCCGCACCGCAGCAAGCGCGACGCCGTCGGCGCCGAGCCCCCCACCGGCGGTCGGCGGCGAGCACGGCAACTGGATCGGGCGACTGGTGCAGCCAGGCCACGAGAGTCGGAACTGGCTAAAATTCATGGG
>WJJG01000323.1 GCA_014729815.1 Candidatus Eiseniibacteriota bacterium | reverse complement strand
GCGTCGACGACGGACCCACCGCGGCCCGCGTCTCTCGCGGACCCGCCGCCCCCGGCCTCCGCCGCGGCCCGCTCGGGCAACAGCACCAGTCCACGATCGTTGGCCCGTCCCGCGGGTCGGAACTGATCGCGGAACGCATCTTCGGTGATCCGCCCGCCGAGCCCCGGCGTCTCGCTGTGCTTGAGAAAGACGATCCCCTGCGTCTCGGTCAGATCGGGCTGCAGCGCCAGCCACCCTTCGATCGGCGCCCAGAATCCCTGCCCGCCGATCCGCACGGCGTAGCCACGGATCCGCTCGCGATCGAAGATCGGCGGCGGCTGATCCGCCGGCAGCGCCTCCTCGAAGGCCACCAGCAGCGTCACCGGCGCGCCGCTGCGTGGATCGCGCAGGCGGATCGGCTCGCGGCGCCGATCCGAGGGGGGCGCATCCGGATCCACGTAACCGGCCACGCGCTCGTGCACCAGATCGGCGATCTCCGCTCCGCTCAGCCTCTCCACATCCCCGAGGCCGAAGAGATCGACGATCGCTTTCTGCTCGAGCAGCTTCTCGTTGGCGCGCACCTGATCCTGGCTGGCCACATGGAGCGCCATGATGGCGAAGGTGAAGGCCGCCGAGATGATCGCCGCGTAAGCGATCACGTAGGCCGGGCTCTTCGGAATCTCCCGTGGCATGCGCCCTCGTCCTTACTCCGCTCCCGACTGCGCGGCGGCCTTGCGCCGCTGCTGCCACCAGTTGGCCCCCAGATCGAGCAGCGGCCCGAGCAGGTTGCCCAGCAGCAACGCAAACGACGCCGCCGCGACGAACACCCCGCGCCAGCGCAAGAAGACGATCAGGAATCCGATCAGAAACCCATAGACGTATTGCGCCAGACGCTTCTTCGGCGCGCTGACCGGATCGGTGACCATGAACGCGATCACATAGAGCGTGGCGCCGCCGAAGAGCGTGTGCAGCAGCGGCGGCACATCCGGCGCACCCGGCGCCCAGTCGTTCAGTCCGAGTAGATGCCGCAGCAGCACGGTGGCAAAGACCACGCCCAGGAAGGGGCTCAGCATCAAGCGCCAGTTGGCCGTCTTGGTCGCGAGCAGGAAGATCGCCGCCAGGATGATCAGGAGCGCTGAACCCTCCCCCATGCTGCCGCCCGATAGGATGCGTTGCGCGCCCTCGTATTCGAAAAGGCCGCTGATCCGCCCCAGGAAGAGATCGCCCAGAGAGAAGGCCCGCTCGGCCACCGCCGGCCCGAGGAACTTGCCCACGTAGAGCGGCGTCGCCTGACTGACCGCCTCCACCACGCCGCCGCCCGCATCGGCCAGATGCGCGGGCAGGCGCTCGAGCTGCGTGAAGGACCAGTGCGCAAAGCCGCCTGGAAAGCCGGTGAAGGTCGGCACGAAGCTCGAGGTCACCGGCACCGGAAAGCAGATGTAGACGAAGGTGCGTCCGACGATGGCCGGGTTGGCGAAGTTCCGCCCGAAGCCGCCGAAGACCTCCTTGCCGAAGAGGATCCCGACCACGATCCCCACGATCGCCATCCAGTAGGGCATCGTGGGGGGCAGGGAGAGGCCGTAGAGGGCGCAGGTCACCAGACAGGCGGTCGAGACCGGCTGTCCGCGTTGCCGACTGGTCAGGTACTCGGTGAAGATGCCGGCCGCGAAGACCACCGCCAGCACCGAGAGCGTGCGCCAGCCGAAGAAATAGACCGCCGAGAGCGCCAACGGGATGAGCGCCAGGACCATGCGCTGCATGATCGGCTGGCGGGAGAAGAAGCGGCGCGGACGGGCGCGCGCCGGCTTGGCCGCGGACTGCCCGGCGCCGGAGGCCGGTGTGCTCCGCTGGGAGTCGGGTGTGCTCCGCTGGGAGTCGGGTGCGCTCCGCTGGGAGTCGGGTGCGCTCCGCTGGGAGTCGGGTGTGCTCCGCTGGGAGTTCGGTGCGCTCCGCTGGGAGTCCGGCGCGTTCTGCTGGGAGGCCGCCGCTTGCGGATCGGAGTCCGCCGAGGCCGCCTGGCCGGATGTCGCCGCCTGATCCCTGGCGCGTCCCATCGCGTCCGTCCATCCCCCCTCGAGCAGAACTCGCGCCGTGGGGAGGCGCCGCATCGCTCTTCGATCTCCTTATCGCTGAATCCTATAGCACAGATGGTCGGAGAATGCACGCCACGCGCGCAACGCCCTCTGCAGATCCGCTGCTGATCCCCAGCGCCCGGGGAAGCTATACTCCGGACAGGCTCACCAGCGGCAGCGCCGCTCGAGCCCAGGACCTCGAACGTCATCCATCGCGCGATTGTGCCTTCAGCTCAGGAGGTGGACTATGAGGAGGTCTCCCCGGATCCCCGTCGCCGTTCTCGTCGCCCTGATCGCATCGGCCCCGTGACGCTCGCCGACCCGCCCCGCACGATCAGTCACCAGGGTCGACTGACCGATGAGCTCGGCAACCCGATCGAGGATGGCAGCTACGAACTGACCTGCCGGATCTACGACGTGCCCAGCGGCGGCTCGGCGCTCTGGTCGGAAGCCCAGACGATCACCACTACCGATGGCGTCTACTCGGTCACCCTGGGGGAGGTGACGCCGGTCTTCCTGGCGTTCGACGTGCCCTACTGGCTGGGCATCTCGCTCGAGGATGGTGCCGAGATGATGCCCCGCGTGGAGCTCACATCCTGGCCCTACGCCATTCGTGCTCTGATCGCCGATGATCTCGACGGTCCCTTCTGGGACGACGATTGGGCGCTGACGGGGAACGGACATCTATCGACCCCACGGCAAGGTGGGGATCGGCACCTCGACTCCCTCCGGCAAGCTGACGCTCGCGGATGTCGAGGACACCGATCTTCTGATCTTCAATGCCGGGGACGCGGATCGTTTCGCCATCCAAGCGCACGGCAGCGGCCCGGACTACCTGACGAGCCGCAGCAAGTTCGAGAACCCAGACACCGACATCGCCGTCTTCCGCGGTGACGGTCGCGTCGGGATCGGAGTCGTCTCACCCGAGACCGAACTGGACGTCGCCGGCACGCTGCGCAGCAGCGGACTGCAGGTGACAGCCGACCCCACGGCCAGCCACGTCCTGACCTCTGATGCCTGCGGCAATGCCTCCTGGCAGCCGCCGGGCGAGTTCACGTTGCCGTATGAGAACACCGTGACACTCGGCAGCCAAAGCGCGTTCAAGATCACGAACAGCGGTGCCGGTGGTAGAACGGTTACCCTCCACCGTGCGACCGGCATCTACCCCTCCACAATCGGCGTGAAAGGGAAACCGTGTACGGGTACGGCGTCTATGGCAGGAGCTCATCGGCATACGGCTACCTTGGCGGAGCAAGCACGGGTGTCTACGGCAAGGACACCGGCACCGAGCACCTCGGGGAACTTGGCACGAACGATCAGGGCGTCTATGGGGAAGGGCCCAACGAGGGCGTGCGCGGCAAGAATGTTGACACCGAGCACTACGGCATCCTGGGGACATTCCTCGATGGCATCTACGGCTTCTGCGATCGCACCGCTGACAATCCGATCGGAGCCGGCATCTATGCCGCCAGCCCGAACGGCGACGGCCTGCACGCGACGAGCAACAATGGCCTCGCCGCGCATGTGGATGGAGATCTGAAGGTCACCGGCGCCTACGTGGGCGAGATCGGACCCGACAACGGCGCCCCCTTCCCGCGGCCGGCCTACGACAGCGGGT
>WJJG01000322.1 GCA_014729815.1 Candidatus Eiseniibacteriota bacterium | reverse complement strand
GGCAGACGGTGACCTCCTATCGCGATGGGGCGATCGACTTCGCCGCACTCCTCTCCCGTGTGGCGGCCACGCCGGGACTACGTCGTCTGGGGTTTCTCTCGCCGCACCCGGCCGACTTCGATGCGCGCCTGCTGGGCACCATCGCCGAGCACCCGAACATCGTGCGGCATCTGCACCTGCCGCTGCAATCCGGGTCGGACGTCGTCCTGGCTGCCATGCGACGCAGCTATCGGAGAGAGGCCTACCTGCGGCTCGTGGAGCTCGCGCGGAGGATCGTGCCCCATCTGGCGCTGACCACCGATCTGATCGTCGGCTTCCCCGGTGAGGGCCCCCGGGAGTTCTCCGAGACGCTCGATCTGATGCGCGCGGTGCGCTTCGACGGGGCCTTCATGTTCGCCTACTCCCCGCGCCCGCGCACCCATGCCGCGCGCTACCTGCGCGATGACGTGCCCCTAGAGGAGAAGCAGGCCCGCTTGCGGCGGGTGATTGCCCTGCAGGAGCAGCACTCGCTCGAGCGCCATCGGCGTTGGGTGGGTCGCGAGACCGATGTGCTGGTCGAAGGCGCGGCCCGGCGTCCGCCCGGCCATCTCTTCGGACGCTCGGCCGATCTGAAGGATACGATCTTCGCTCCCGGGGACGAACCCGTGCCGTCGACCGGGCAGATCGTCCGGGTGCGGATCACGGCGGCCAGTTCGCACACCCTGCGCGGTTCACTCTCCGCTCCGCCCCGGGGGTGAGCATTGACAGGGGGGCCGCATGGGCCGTAGCATCGGATGGCTTCGTCGTTTGGGCAGATGGACGCAATCGAATGGGAAGTGCGATGAAATGCTGGAACTGCCAGAATGCGCTCGAGGAAGTGCTGGTCTGTGAGCGCTGCGGCGTTCCCCAGACCGTGGGCTTCATGAGCCCCTTCGAAGTGCTGGGCATCCCGCCGAACCTGAGCTGGGAGGAGGAGAAGTTGCGGCGGACCTACGAGCGCATGGCGCTGCGTTGCCACCCGGACCTGTTCCGCGCCCACAATGACGATCGCGTGCTGCAGGCCGCCCGCTCGGCCATGCGCGGCCTCAACGATGCGTATCGTACGCTCAGCGACCCGGTCTCTCGGTTGCGCTACGTCCTGGCCGCATCGGGGCAGACCCAGGAGATTCCCCGCGCCGTGCCCGAGGGCCTCCAGGCGAAGGCGCAGATCATCGGCCGCGTGCTGGAGGCGATCGAGCAGGCGCGTTCGGAGGGGGATGCGGAGGCCTGGGAGGCGCAGCAGGATCATCTGGCTTCGCTGCAGGTGCAGGCCGAGAAGGCGCGCGATCGGTCGCATGCCACGCTTCTGGCGCTGATGCTCGAGTGGGACCAGGCCGTCTCGCAAAACGATGGGGGGTGGCCGGAGATGCCGCCTGGGTGGAACGAACGGGCCATGAGCTGGCTCGGGGAGCGCCGCTATCTAGACGTGCTCGAGGCGCGCATGGCCGCGGGGCGCCAGTGGCCCGCCGAGGCGCCCGCCGGTGAGGTCTCGGGAGGATAGCCCGGCGCTGCGGGGGCATCGAGGAGGTTCGATTGGCGTTGCAGATGACACCCCAGGGGACCAGCGGAAGCCCCTTCGTGGGGATCGACTTCGGAAGCTGTGCAACACGCGTGTCCATCGCCCACGGCGAGGGTGCGGCGCTACTGACCGACTCCACCGGGGAGAGCGCGATTGCCGCGCCGCTGGCGCTCTCACCGCAGGGCGGTGTCCTGGCCGGCGCGGCGGCGCGCGAGCGGCAGCTCCTCTTTCCCGAGGAGACGCTGCTCTCCCCCAAATCGCTGCTCTGCCAGTCCGGTGAAGAACTGGCGGCCGATGAGGCTCTGTTTCCACACAAGATCAGCGACCCGGGCGCTGTGCTGCAGATCGAGATCGGAGGTCGAACTCGCTCGGCGGTCGAGCTCGTGGCGCTCTATTTCGCCGAACTGAGACAGCGTTTGGAGATCCTGCGCGAGTCGCCCGCGAGCTCGGCGGTGGTCTCGACGCCGGTGGCCTTCTCGCCCTTCGACCGCCAGTCGCTGCACCTGGCGGCGCGCATGGCGGGCTTCCAGCGCGTGCGGTTGATCGAGGATCCGACCGCCGCGGCGCTGGGCTGGATGGCGCGCGGGGGGCGGGGCCGGGTCGTGGTCTGCTGCTGGGGCGGGGAGCATTTCAGCGCCTCGATCGTGCAGGCCGATCCCGAAATCGCTCGCGTCATCGCCTCGGTGGGCGCCGCGCGCGTGGGGGGCGGCCAGATCGATCGGCTGATCGCGCGCGACCTGCTCGAGCGCGTACGCGGGGCGCTCACCACCGACCCGCGCCACGAGGCGCACTTGGCGCGCTACGCGCTGGTGACGGCGGAGAAGGTCCGTCGCGCCCTGAGCCAGAAGTCGAAGACCGAGGTGCAGATTCCGCTGGCCGGTGCGGCCAAGCCGCTGAAGCAGGCCTATCAGAAAGAGCACCTGGTCGGCTGGTCGGAGGCGGTGCTGGGACATGCGCGCCGGCTGTGCGACCTGCTGCAGCAGAAGGCCGAGCGGCGGCGCGGGGACTACGACGCCCTGATCCTTGCCGGCGGACTGACACGGATGCCGCAGATGCGCGAGATGCTGGAGCAGGTGTTCGGCGCGCCGGTGGCCGAGGGGATCGATCCGGAAGAGGCCGTGGCCCGCGGAGCGGTGGCGCGCGGGCGCTATCTGGATCGCGCGGCGGAGCTGCCGCTGGTCCTCGACAGCCTGCCGCGCGGCTACGGGCTCGAGGGGCCGGGCGGCGCGGTCGAAGCGATCCTCGAGGCGGGCACCGCGGTGCCGGCGAGCAAGGTGGAGACCTTCACGACCTATCTCGACCAGCAGACCACCGTCGGCGTGCAGCTCTTCTCGCAGGTGGCCTCGGACTGGCGCCCCCTGGCGCAGGTGCAGCTCTCGAAGGCCACGCCGATGAAGGCCGGGCAGCCGGCCATCGAAGTGACCTTCACCGCCGACGAGGATGGGGTCCTCTCGGTGGAAGCCGCGGAGATGATGCGCGGCAAGCAGCTCGTGGCCGAGCTGCACCCGTTGCGCGGCCTGAGCTCGGCGCAGGTTCGCGCGACCCTCGAGAGTCTGGATGTCGCCGCCGACGAGGACTTCCCCGCTGCGCTGCGCCGGATGGTCAAGGATCGGGCCGGCTTCCTGCTGCGCAGCGTACGCGACGCGTCGCGTCGCCACGCGGGCAAGATGACCCGCGACGAGAAGCAGCTCTTCGCCAAGAAGATCCAGGAGATGGAAGAGCTGATCGATGCGGGAGAGGTGGCGGAGATCCGCGAGGCGCTGCAGGAGCTCGAGGCAATCGCCGGGCCTCTGAAGAGCCGCATCCTGGACGCCGGGCTCCAGACCTTCCTGCGGTGACCCGCCCATGCCGGTCACGCCCCAGATCACCGGCGGCATGGCGGCCTTCTGCGCCCGCGCCCGCGAGGCGATCGACGCAGCCGAACGGATCCTCCTGGCCGGTCACATCTTCCCCGAAGCCGACTCCGTGGGCAGCCAGGCGGCGCTGGCGCGGCATCTCGCGGCTCGCGGAAAGCGCGTCGCCGTGCGCAATCCGACGCCCGTGCAGGAGCCCTATCGCTTTCTGCAGGCGTTGGGCGGGATCCCGGACGCGGCCTGGTCGCACGGCACTCAGCCGCTGCCGGCGCACGATCTGATCGTGCTGCTCGACGTCAGCGACTGGGACTACATGGGAGCGCTGGGCGGGCTGCTGCAGGCCTCTGGCGTCCCCAAGATCGTCTTCGATCATCATCAGAGTTCCCCGCCGGCGGGCACGATCGGTTTGATCGATCCGCATGCCAGTGCCACCGGGGAGGTGCTCTATCGCTACTTCCTGGCGACCGGGGCCAGGATCGACTCCGCGATGGCGGCCGCCCTGTATGCCTCGATCCTCTTCGACACGGGAGGTTTCCGCTTTCGCTGCACGCGCGACGAGACGTTGCTGATCGCGGCCGAACTGATCCGCCGTGGTGCACGCCATCGGGAGCTCGCGGCGGAGCTCTTCGAGAACCAGTCCTGGCCGCGGATCGAACTGCTGACCGCCGCGTTGCAGCGGCTCAGCGACGAGAGCGACGGGCGACTGGCCTGGACCTACGTGACGCGGGAGATGTTCGCCGAGACGCGCACCACGGCGGTGGATGCGGATGGGATCACGGACCATCTGATGGCCATTCGCGGCGTGGAATTGGCGGCGCTCTTCCGCGAGCTCGAGGGGAGGGGCGTGAAGGTCACCCTGCGTTCGAAGGGCAAGCCGGCGGTCGGCCCGCTGGCCGAGGCTTGGGGCGGAGGCGGGCGTCCCACGGCGGCCGGCTTCACGCTGCGCACCACCCTGAAGGGGGCCATCGCCGACGTCCTGCCCTCTCTGCGCGAGCTGCTCACGGCGCCCGGCGCGACGGCCGCAGCCGCGGCGGGCAGCGAAGCCGGACTGGGGGCCGGCGAGGGGGAGCAAGATGGAACTGGATGAAGGCTGGGTGCGCGAACTCCTGTCGGCCCTGGGGGAGGATCCCCAGCGTCACGGCCTGCAGGGAACGCCGCGGCGGTTCCTGCGCGCCCTGCGCACGTTGACGCGGGGCTATCCGCAGTCCCTCGAGGAGGTCCTCGGCGGCGCCATATTCACCGAGCCGTACGACCAGATGGTGGTGGTCAAGGACATCGACTTCTACAGCCTCTGCGAGCATCATTTGCTGCCCTTCTTCGGGAAGGTCCACGTGGCCTACATCCCGCAGGGCCGGGTGATCGGACTCAGCAAGATCCCACGCATCGTGGAGCTCTACGCGCGCCGCATTCAACTGCAGGAACGCCTGACGACACAGATCGCCGAGACGCTGCAGGCGGCCGTCACGCCACGCGGGGTGGGAGTCGTGGTCGAGGGCTTCCATCTCTGTCTGGCGATGCGGGGTGTCGAGAAGCAGAACGCCTACATGACGACCAGCGCCGTATTGGGCGACTTCCGTGAAGACCGGGCCACGCGCATGGAGTTCCTCGACCTGCTCAAGAAGGCGCAACGGCGCTGAGTCGCTGCGCACGGGTCGCGCATGCGCGCGCGGCCTTGGCGAAGAGCGCCTTTCGGCCCGCGCGCGCCTGCCTGACTGCGCGCGCATGCGCGAAGGGCTCCCCGCGCGGGCCGCGAACCCCACCGCGGGCTGCTAGATCTCCTCGAAGAAGTACTCCTTCAACGGCTGCAGCCGGTCGGCGTAGTCGTCCGGGTAGAGATACCAGGTCGCGATGGCCACCGAAGAGAGCAGCGAGTTGCCGTCCTGCGGAGTGAACGTGAAGCCGAAGACCTCGTGCTCATCCCGCACGGTCAGGGTGGGGACCGAGACGACGGTCTGATTCAGGATGCGGCCGTAGTGCCCCTGATCGCGACCGAAGGAGAAGACCGTGTTGGTCGATCGCCGTTCGGTCAGCGCGATGCGCTGGTTCTCGCGCAGACGGGAGACGACCTGCGGCAGCGTGATCTTCTCGCGCAGCTTGAGCCGGAACCACATGGCGTGCATGTACTGGGTGTTGAGCTTCATCGCCGAGCTGAAGAGCGGCAGCTCATAGCCCAGCGTCTGGAAGAGGTGATAGGCGTCGCGCGCGTGGTGCGTGCCGAACCGCTCGTCGTCGTGCTTGCCGGCCTGCGGCGCGGGAATGAACTTGCTCTCCTGACTGATGTCGTTGGCGCGTCGAATGAGCACGAAATGCCCCTCGAGCAGGTTCCCGGGGTCCTTCTCGTGCAGCGCGATCGTATCGATGATGACCGCCAGATTGTGCGTATTGCAGGAGACGACCTGGATGTACTTGTCCTTGCCGACCTCCAGCGCGCCGTCGTTGATCCCCCGCGCGTACATCTTGCCGAATCCGAACTCGCTGCCCTGCGCGACGAAGCCGGCGGTGTCCTGTTCGTGGCGGGCGTAGTTCTGTTCCTTGTGATGGTTGCCCGCCGGTGTGCAGTCGATGACCACGTCGGCGCGCTGCAGCGCCTCCTCGTACTCGTAGGAAACCTTCATCCCCAGGTCTTCGAACTTGGGGACCATCTCCGCGTCGGCGCAGAGCAAGGCGCCGCGACGAATCAGATTCTTGACCTTGGGCCGATCGGTCGTCAGCGCCTGCTTCTTGTTGAAGCTGACCTTGCCAATCCCCAGCTTGTCCCCGTAGCCGAGGAGCAGTCCGATCAGAGGTTCCCCGATGGTTCCGGTTCCGACGACGTGAACATGCTTGCCGTTCTGGGCCATCTCCGCTCCCTTTCTGTATGCGGCATGAATCAACCTGCCAGGGGCCGGCGCGCGGCCCTCCGAGTCGTTCTCGGCCGCTGAGAGTACGGCAGCCTCCGTGCGGGGCGCAACCCCGTTGCCGCTTCTCCGTCGCGCCCCGGTCTCCCGCGCCCCCGGTGCCCGTGCGACGGCGTCCCCTCGGGCGCGGCAGGCTCTTGCGAGGGGCGTTCGCGGCGGGCAGAATGCGACCGGCGGTTCGCGGTCGAATCCGCCGGCGGGACGCAGGCGCAGGCAGGGGAGGATCCGATGGCGAGTGTCCAGGACGTCGATCAACAGCTCGGGTGCAGCGAGGAAGGGCAGGCGCCGGAGTTCTTCGTGCCGGAAGTGCTCGGCGCGGACCATCGCGTGCCCCTGCTCTCGGGCGCCTGGGTGCGGCAGATCTTCCTGGACAATGCCGCCAGCACGAAGCCGTTTCGCGCGGTCAGCACGTTTCTGCGCGATATGGAGGGCTACTATTCCAACATCCATCGCGGCACCGGCTTCGACTCGAACTTCTGCACCCAGCGCTACGAGGAGGCGCGCGAGATCGTCAAGCGCTTCGTGGGGGGCGATCCCGAGCGGGATATCGTCATCCCGGTGCGCAACTCGACCGAAGGGCTCAATCTGCTCGCGACCTCCTTCGATCTGCAGCCCGAGCAGATCGTCCTGACCACGCTGCTGGAGCATCACTCCAACGATCTGCCCTGGCGCGGCAAGGCCGCCGTGCGCTACGTCCACCTCCGCCCAGAGGATGCCCGACTGGATCTGGCGGATCTGGAGGCCCAGTTGCAGGCTGCGCAGGGCCGCGTGCGGCTCGTAGCCGTGACCGGCGCCTCGAATATCACCGGAGAAGTCCTGCCGGTCCATCGCGTCGCCGAGCTGGCGCATCGCCACGGCGCGCAAGTCGTCATCGACGCCGCCCAGCTCGCCCCGCACCGCAGCATCGATATGCGACCGCATGAGGACCCCGGGCATCTCGACTTCGTCGTCTTCAGCGCGCACAAGATGAACTCCCCCTACGGCGAGGGGGCCATCGTGGGCCGCCGGGATCATTTCGCCGAAGCCGTGCCCTACCTGCAGGGGGGCGGCACGGTCTATTCGGTCAGTCTCGATCATGTCGTCTGGGCCGATCCGCCCGACCGCCAGGAGGCCGGCACACCCAACGTCCTCGGGCTCTTCGCGCTGGGGGCGGCGATCCGCATCTACGAACGCATCGGTCTCGACCGCGTGGCGGCCCATGAGGCCGAACTGACCCGCTGCCTGCTGCGCGGCATGCACCAGATTCCCGGGCTGGCCATCTTCGGACGCTCCGATCCCGAGGAGCTGGACGATCGTCTCGGCGTCGTGACCTTCATCGTCGAGGATGTGCCCCACCAGCTCGCGGCCGCCGTGCTCTCCTACGAGCACGGCATCGCCGTGCGCTCCGGATGCTTCTGCGCCCACCCGTTGATCAAGCACCTTCTGGGGGTCAGTCGCGAAGAGGAAAGCAGCCTCGAGCAGAAGATCCGCCAGGGGGACCGGCGCTTCATCCCCGGCGCGGTGCGAGCCAGCATCGGCCTGCACAACACGGCCGAGGATGTCGAGCGCCTGCTGGTGGCTCTGCGGGAGATCGCCGCGCGGCGCTGGCAGGGCGACTACGCGCAGGATGTCGAGACCGGCGAATTCCACCCGCGCGGCTTCCGGTTCGACTTCCGCAACTGTCCCGCCTTTCCCGACGGCCGCCCGGCGCGGCGCTGAAGGCGCTCGGAGCCTGGTCACATCTGGAGATCCCGGCGGGTCTCCGGGCGATCGGCCGGGTCGCAGGGCGGGTGGGCCCGAAGATTCTCGGCGCAATGCGCCTCGAGCCGCTCGAGAAGACCCCAGAGCCAACGGGCCTGCCAGCGCGTCAGCCGGCCCTCGCGCAGCGCCAGCAGTCCGGGCTGCGAGCGAGGG
>WJJG01000321.1 GCA_014729815.1 Candidatus Eiseniibacteriota bacterium | reverse complement strand
GGACGAAGAGGCGCCGCCCGCGGGCCTGCTGCGCTCGATCGAGCGCCGCGACCAGCGCCAACGCCTCCGCGCCGCGTCCGCGCACGACGTAGAGATGCGCCAAGATCTCCCGCCAGGGGTCCGGCGCGTCCGGCGCCTGCGCGCGGCGCGAGAAGGCCGCCAGCGCGGCCTCACCGACCAGACTGTCGGCCACCAGCAGTTCGAACGAGTCCCGCAAGCGCGCGGTCCAAGCCGGCCGCTCCTGCAACGCACCCAGCAGCGCATCGACCGCCTGCGCTCCATCTCCGGCCTCCCGGTAGGCGCGCGCCAGCAGCCGCCAGAGCTCGAGATCGCGCTGGCGATGCTGGTGCAGCGCCTCCTCGATGCGCGCCGCCGCCACGCGCGGCGCATCGTTGCGCAGGTGGGCTTCCACCAGCATCCGGGTCAGGCGAGTGTCGCGCGGGTGTTTCTCGGCCAGCGGCGCGAGCAGCTCGGCCGCCGCGGCGGCATCCCCGCGGCGCAACAGCACCTGGGCCTGGCGCATCGTCAAGTCGATCTCGCTGCCTCGGCTGCGGCCCGCCGGACGCTGGGCGAGCGACGCATCGCTCCCCGATAGCAGCAACAGGACGACGCCGAGCGCGAGCCCCGCCGCACGCTGCACGGCAGCCGGGCCGCCGGCGCTCCGCCGGACGGCCTGCGATCGTCTTCGCCGCATCCCGCGCATGTCGCGACGCCTCCTAGCGATCCTGCATCAGCTGCTGCATGTAGAGCTCGATGATCCGCCGATACTCCACCGGCACCGGATCCTGGCTGCCGCGCAGCATGGCGCGCCGCAGGCGCTCGGCCGGCGTGTGACCCATCTCGACCGCCGGCGGGCTGGTGCGTGGCTGCGGGTCCACGCCCACGCGCGACTGGCGCTGCTCGGTCTGATCCTGCTTCCGCAGACTGCGCTGCGCGCTGAGCAGGCGGCTGAGGATCCGCTCCTGGCGCTCGACGATGCGGCGGTCGGCATCCCGCGCGCGCAGTTCGCGCTCGACCTCCTCCATCTCCTCGAGGACGTCATCGATCTCGCCGAGCAGTTTGCCGCTGCCCTCCAGCTCGCCCTGGATCTCGGAGAGGCCCTGACGGACCATCTCCTGCCGTGCGGCCAGACGCATGCGCGCCTCCTGCTGCCCGGCGCTGAGACGCGGCATCTGTCCCGCCGCCAGCATCTCCGCCGTGTCTCGATTGAGCGCACTCTGCTGTCCGGTCAACATCTGCATCTGATTGAACGGGTTGTTGCAGTTCGAGCTGCACATTCCGCGCGCCTGCATGGCGGCCTCGAGCAGCGCCTTGGTCGCCGCGTTCAGCTTGCGGCTCGATTCGGATGTCAGCGCCAGCGCCGCGGGACGCCGCCCGGCGGTCAACTGGTCCCGGGCGCGCGCGATATCGCGCAGCACTTCTCCGAGCGCACGCAGGTGTCCCCGCGTGATCGTGGGCGTCTTGCGTGCCACGGCCAGCAGCGAGTCACTGACCACGGAGATCTCCTCGTAGAGCTCCTGCTGGCGCAACGCCAGTTCGCGCGGACCGAGCCGCGCGCCGGCGGCGGCCAACGCCTCCTGCACCTGAGAGGCATGCACCAGGCGATGGGCGATCTCGTAGAGCGCGCGGGCCAACGCCTCCGCCTCCTCGGCCGAGAGCCGCTGCTTCATGGCCATCATGCCGCCCTGCATCTTCTGGAGCCCTTCGCGTGCTTTGCGGCCGAACTTCAGCGCCGTCTGGCGCTGACATTGGTTCATCGCCTGTTGGGCCTGCTTCATCTGCTCGCGCGTCTCTTTGAACGAGTTGTTGCGGCGATACTCCTCGAGCGCCTCGGACAGCTCGGCCAGATTCTCGCGGCTGCTGGCTTCGAGCTCGGCGAGCGCCTCGCGCAACGCTTCCAGCTCCTCCTCCAGGCGCTTCTGCTCGGCGGCCAGGTCCGCCGCGGTTTCGGGGCTCAGGGGCGACTCCGCCTCGCCTTGCTCGGACGGGGCATCTGTCCCGTCGGACCCCGCATCCGCAGCCTCCTCGGCGTCGGTCGGCTCGGATGCCTCGGTCGGTTCGGCCGGCGATGCGCCGCTCGAATCGGCGGCCGATGGCACCTCGCGCTCGATCGCCCGGACCATCTCGAGCTGCCGGTTGATCTCGGCCTGCCGCATCTCGAGAGCCATGATCTTCTGCAGCAGCTCGTCGAGCTGCTCGACGGCCAGCAGCCGCCGCAGCATCTCGAGCGTCCGATCGAGCGACTGGGTGATCTCCTCCTGCGAGAACTTCATCTCCTCCATCGCCCGCTGCAGCGCCTCGCGATCGACATCCCGCAGCGCCTGCTGCATGCGCTCCACCAGCTGGTGGAACTCGCGGCTCTGGATCTCCCCCATCAGCTGCTGGATCTCTTCGATCTGCGCCACCATCTCCGGGGTGAAGAGGTTCTGGTTCTGCATGCGCGCCTGGGAGCTCTCCAGCGACTGACGGATCGCCTCGACTCGCTCGGCGAGCTGTTGCTGCCGCGCGACCAGATCGGCGATCTCCTGCTGCTTCTCCCAGGAGACCTGCTCTTCTTTGAGCATCTCGCGCGCGACCTCCTCGAGCTCCTCGCGCAACGTCTGCTGTCCCTGCAGCGTCTCCTCGAGATCGGCGATCTCCGCGCGCCGTTCGCGCTCCTCGAGCTGATAGAGCTCGGCCAGACTGGGAAAGCGGATCGTATGCAGGCTCGTCTCTCCGCTCTGCGGCCCATCCCGCCCGTTGTTGTCGCGCACCTGCAGGTAGTAGTGCAATTCCTGACCCGGCAGCAGGGTGACCGTCTCGAGGTCCCAGACGTAGCGCAGGCGCGCCTCGCGCGCCTCGGGCTCCAGCGGGAGCGCGCGGCGCTCGGGATCGTCGCTGCCGCGACCATAGATCAGGGCCAGATCCCGCAGACCGAAATCGTCCACCGCATCGATCTCGAGGGCGACCTGCTGATCCTCCGGCAGCAGGATCACGTCCGGCGGGCTGAGCAGGCGCACGACCGGGGGCAAATCGGGGACCACCGCCACATGGAACGTATCGGAGCGCCACTGCTCACCCTCCTGCGCATCGGTGAGCTCCACCCAGTAGGCCGCGGTTCGCTCCAGCGTCCAACTGGCTCCCAGCCGGCGCCCATCCAGCGGTCGCAGGGGCATCGCGGATCGCTGGCCGGCGAACTCCAGTCTCCCGCTGATCCCGGAACGGCGATGCCGCACCTCGAGCTCGACCCGCGTCCCGGCCACGCCCGCCAGATCGCCGACCGAGGAGGTCTCCTCCTGCGTGGCGAGTCCCGTGTAGGCGGGGGGCGTATAGCGCTTGTGGTATCCGGACGCCTGCAGCCGCTCGAGCACGCGGATGGTGTAGACCGGGCTGGCGGCCCATCCGGTGGCGACGCGATACTGCATGTCGGCTCCGAGCCCACCGAGCAGGAACAGATAGGTGTCCTGCGCTCCGTCGGCGCCCAGCGAGTCGCGCTCGGTGCCGCGCGCCATCCGGGCCCGCGCCCACTCCCCCCCGGCCGCACGCATCTCGATTTCCGCTGATGCCGGACGGCGGCGCCCGGACACCTCCGCGCGCACCGTCAGACTCTGCCCGCGCTCGATCTTCGTATCGCCCGGCCCCACCCGCAGCGCGATCTCGGGCAGCACGCGGGCGTCGCCCGCCGAGAGGAAGAGACGCAGGCTGTCTCCGCTGCGCAGCGGCCATAGCCCCACCAGCAGCGCGACACAGGCCACGGCCCCCAATGCGGTGACCAGCGGTCGCCGCAGGCGCCGCGTGCGGTGGAGCCGCCCGAGCGGCAGCCCGGCGATGCGTTCGGTGGCGCGCCAAAGCGCCAAGCGCACCAGATCGCGTGAGATCGCCCGGCTCCAGCGATCGGCCTCTCGCTCGAGATCGAGGGCATTGATCAGTTCGTTGCGCGCCAGTCCGCCGCGCTCCTCCAGCCACAGGGCATAGGCCGTCGGGGAGGGAGGCCGCCGCAGCGGAAGGCCGAGCCACAGCAGCGCGCTGAGCAGGATCCAAAGGGCTCCGGTGACGCCCGCCACGATCGACCAGGCCGGGGTGGGCGGCAGCAGCAGACCGGCCCCGAAGAGCAGCGCCAGGCCGGGCAGCAGGCGACTCAGCCAGACGACCAGCGCCTCGCGCAGGCGCCGTCGCAGCCAGGCTCGGCGAGCGCGTTGCAGGCGCCCGCGCACGCTCGTGCGTTGCTCCCGCATCTAGCCGGTCCCCTCCTCCGCCGCGGCGGACTCGATCCGCGGGCCCGCTTCTCCGGTCAGGGCATAGACCACGACGTTGATCGCCATGCGCAGAGCGGCCTCGCGCTTCTCGGGCGGGTCGTCGTGCACGTCGGGATCCTCGAGCCCGTCCCCGATGTCGGACTCATACGTGTAGAAGACCATCAGGCGCCCGCGATCGAACAGCCCCAGTCCCTGCGGGGGCCGCCCGTCGTGCTCGTGGATCTTGGGCGGGCCGTTGGGGAAATCGTAGTAGGCATGGTAGACGGGATGGTCGAACGGCACCGCCACCAGCTCGCGCTCTGGGAAAAGCTGGCGCATCGTGGCCCGGAAGCTTGGGTCCATTCCGTAGTTGTCGTCGGCGAAGAGGAAGCCGCCCGCCAGCAAGTAGCGTCGCAGACGCTCCGCCTCGCCGTCGGTCAGGCGCACCTGTCCGTGCCCGTTCATATAGAGCAGCGGGTAGTCGAAGAGCTCCTCGTCGAGCGGCGCCACATGGACCTCGCTCTCCTGCGCGATCGGGATCGACGTGCGCTGTTCCAACGCTTGCGCGAGGTTGGGCAGTGAGGTCGGGTTGCTGTACCAGTCCCCGCCCCCGCCGTACTTCAGGCGCGCCAGCTTTAGCCCCGGCTGGGTCGCATCGGCCGACATCCCGCAGGACGCGCCGAGCGATCCGACCATGCCCAGGAGCAGAAGCCCCCCCCATCGCAGGCGGGCGGGCGGGCGATCGATGCGCTTCATTCGGTTTCTCCCACAGCCATCCATGCCTCATCGCATCCACCCCGCGGCGCCCGCAGGGGTTCCGAGGGGTCGCCCCGTATGGCAGAGCGGGGCGGTCCGGTCGCCCCGGCCGCCCCGCTCGCGAATTCGCCGCTGGCTGCGCCTCTCTAGGCGGTGGCCTTCGTCTCCCTCCCGGTGCGCAGCTCGAGCACCATCGCGCTGGCGACGAAGATCGAGGAGTAGGTTCCCACGATGACGCCCACCGTCATCGCCAGCGCGAAGTCGCGGATCACCTCGCCGCCGAAGATCAGCAGCGCCAGCGAGGCGAAGAGGGTCGTGATGGCGGTGATCACGGTGCGCGAGAGGGTTTGGTTGATGCTGATATTGAGCACGTTGGGGAACGACTCGCGACGCAGGCGCACGAGTTGCTCGCGGATGCGATCGAAGACGACGATCGAGTCGTTGATCGAGTAGCCGGCGATCGTCAGCAGCGCGGCCACGACCGGCATGGTAATCTCGCGATCGAGCAGCGAGAAGATGGTCAAGGTCACCAGCACGTCATGCGCCAGCGCCACGATGGCCCCGACGCCGAACCAGAACTCGAAGCGGAAGGCGATGTAGAGCAGGATCAAACCCAGGGCAATGACGATCGCCCAGAAGGCCTGCCCGCGGATCTCCTTGCCCACCTTGGCGCCCACGCTCTCCTCGCGCAGCAGCTCGATGTCGGCGCCCGGATGCCGCTCGATCAGCGCGTCCCGAATCAGCGCCGAGGGGGAGGCTTCGCCGCCACGCTGCTCGATGATCTCGGGGATGCGGATCAGCATTCGGCTATCGCCCACGCCCCGCACGCGCTGGATCTCGGCCTGCCCGAAGCCGACGTCCCCCGCCGCGGCACGTACATCCTCGACGCTGATCTCGGCCGGGACGCCGTACTCGATGAGCCGTCCGCCCGAGAAATCGATGCCCAGCCGGAATCCGCCGTGCAGCAGGAACGAGGCGATCCCGATCAGGATGACCACCGCCGAAACGACGAAGAACGCCCGGCGGCGCGACATGAAATCGATCCGCGTATTGGTGAAGATCGTCAGCATCGTTCTCGCAGTCTCCCCTTCTCCCGCGCCGCGGACGGTGACGGCGCTAGATCGAAAGCGTCTCCACCTGCCCCTTGTAGGTGAAGCCATCGAAGATCATCCGCGCCACGAGCACCGCGGTGTAGAGGTTCGCCAGAATGCCGATGAAGAGCGTCGTCGCGAAGCCCTGGATCGGCCCGCTGGCGATCCACCAGAGCACGCCGGAGCTGATCAGGGTCGTGACGTTGGCATCCAGGATCGTCCGGAAGGCCCGGCTGTAGCCGGCCTCGATCCCGCTGCGCACCTTCTTGCCGGCGCGCAGCTCCTCGCGGATGCGTTCGAAGACCAGCACGTTGGCATCTACGGCCATGCCGATCGTGAGCACCATTCCGGCGATGCCGGGCAGCGTCAGGGTGGCGCGCATCCCCGCCAGGGCGGCCAGGAGGAAGATCAGGTTGAGCAGCAGCGCCACTACCGCGATCAGCCCGCTGGCGCGGTAGTAGATCACCATGAAGATCACGACTAGGATCGCGCCCACCAGCGCGGCGCGCGTGCCCATGCGGATCGAGTCCGCCCCCAGCGAGGGACCGACCGTCATCTCCTGGATGATATTGACCGGCGCCGGCAGGGCGCCGGCCTGCAGGATGATCGCCAGATCGCGCGCCTCGTCGTCGGTGAAGTTGCCGGTGATCGAGGCGCGCCCGCTGGGGATGCGCTCCTTGATCCGCGGCGCCGAGGAGACTTTGTCGTCGAGAACGATCGCCAGGGAGCGGCCCACGTTCTGCGCGGTCACGCGCCGGAACTGGCGGCTGCCCTGCGAATTGAGCGTCAAGCTGACCCCGGCGGCGTTGGGGCGCGTGGGATCCAGTCCGATGCGCCGCACGGCGTTGGCGATACCGGCGCCCGACATCTGCGCCTTGCGATCGCAGACATAGAGCACGCGCCCGCGGTAGCCCTGATAGGTCTCGTAGGTCTGGCCCCAGTGGAGCTGCGTGTTGATCGGCAGAATCGAGTCGACCTCCACCTTGGCGAGCAGCTCGTCGACCTCCGGCACGTCCTCCTCCAGGAAGAAGGCGCCGTCGAACGGCATCTCCGGCCAGAAGGGCAGCAGCTCGAGGAGTGGCTGGAGGAACTCCATGTCGAGGGAATCGGAGGAGTCGGCTTGCGCGCCGCTGTCGAGCCGGATCTGCTGGGCCAGCGCGCGATCGAGGCGTTCGATGACGCGCTGCGTCTCGTTGGCGTCCTTGACGAGCTTGAACTCGAGCAGCGCGGTCTGGCCGATCAGATTGACGGCCCGCTCCTTGTCGAGCAGCCCCGGCAGCTCGATGACGATCCGATCCTCTCCCTGACGCTGAATCGTGGGTTCGGCCACGCCGAAGCGGTCGACGCGGTTGCGCAGGATCTGCATGGCGCGATCCATCGCATCGCGCACCTCGGTGTCGCGCAGCGTCGAGCGATCGAGTTCGAGGACGAGGTGCATCCCCCCCTGGAGGTCCAGACCGAGCTTCAGGGCGTCGTCGCGCCATCCCTCGACCTGCTCGGCCGGCAGCGCGTCACGCTCCTCGGCGCTCAGCGAGTAGTAGCGCATCGTCGGGTAGAGCGCGTAGATGGAGAGCCCCACCAAAACGATCAAACTGAGAAGCCGCCACCGGTAGTTGGCACCCATGCCTCATCCTCCGCCACACGGGTCATCGATTCAGAATACAGTCGGGCGATGATAGCGAAGGCCGCGAAGCAGGGTCAACCGCATTCTGGCCGCGGGCCCCCTCGCGCGACCTAGAAGGCCGGCGGAACTGTAGGCGGACGAGGCGCTTCGACGACCAGGGTCGCCAGTGTCTCTCCGGCCAGGGCCGCCACCAGCGTGACCCGCTGCAGCGGCCAGCGACCGCGCCGCTCGATGATCTCCTCGGTGCCGGAGACGATCTGCAGACCCAGTCGCTCGCACAGCGCGCTGACGCGCGCATTCCACTGCACGAGGCTCTCCTCGGCCGCGACGCGACCCCGCCACTGCAGGGGAGGGCTCGCGTCATGGCGCTCCCAGTCGGCTTGCGGCTCGAGCACCGCCGCCAGCAGCGCGGCGGTGGTCTCCGGGTCGACCGGGACGCCAGCGGTGACGGGCGTCTCGCGCTGCGCCGGCGCATTCCAGCGGACGCGGCCGCTGAGTCCGAGCGCGAGGAGGACCAGCGCGCCCCCGGCCAGGAACGCGATCAGGAGTGGCCCGGGGCGCGGAACCTGCAGGCGCGAGCGCGACGCTCTTCTGGTGGGCACGATGACTCCCTCCCTAGAAAATCCACCGCCTGGCCGAGCGGAAGTGCCGGCGGCCGCGGAGCCATCCTAGCTCCGGCGGACGGAGGGAGCAAGCCGGCGCGGGTGAATCAGGGAGAAGAGGTCGTGGTCTCTTCCATCTCGGCGATCATCCAGATCGGATCGCCGTTGCTGTGGGCGTAGTGCATCTTGCGGAAGCGGAAGGTGACCTGTCCGTCCTCGACCTTGTAGAGCTGCGGCGCCTCGCCCGGATGGCTGCGGGGCGTGCCGAAGAGCTCGAGATCCATATTGGTGACCTCGACCTTCCACAGGCTGTCGACGCCGTCGAAGTGCTCCTCGTCGAAGACCGGATCGTCGTAGACGAAGTCCAGCGAGAGGGTCTGGACATACTCCCCGTCGAACATCCCCTCGTGCGCCTCGATCTCCTCGTTGCGTCCCCACTGCTCGGGAATCTCCGGCCGGGACTGGTCCTCCTCGGAGAAGTAGAAGGTGAAGTCTTCGGCCAGCAGGCTCTCGTACTCGACGATCGAGCGCTCCTTGTAGGCCGACATGAGGTTCTCGCACAGGTTCTCGGGCGATGTACGCGGCTCGAAGGTGATCACCACGCCACCGTTGCCGCCGCCATCATCCTGATCCGGCATGAACGGACAGCCGTAGAGACCCAGCACGATCAGCGCCCCGGCACCGAGCGCCAGGATCCGGGCAAAGCTCCTCATGGTGGAGTACTCCTTCTTTCTGCCGGGCGTCTCGCAGGATGACGCCGTCAAAGATGCAATCGGTCGCGGGCCTTGCAGCCTCCACCCCTACACGATACCCGTGCGGGCCTGGCAGGTTTCCGCCATCGCGAATCGGGACCCATACGCGGGGGCGGGAGGGGCAAGCCAAGGAAGCGGAACCAACTACGCCGGCGGGCCACCGGGGCCGGGGCGTTGCGAGGCCCGGACCTCGCGCGGACCCTCAGCGCGCCTCGAACTCGACCTTGTTGCTCGCCCGCAGCCAGCCCCAGGTGCGCCGGCCACTGCCGTCGCGCTTGTCGATCCATTTCGTGATGAACCAGAGGCCGGCGCCGTCGTCTTCGAACCAGAGATCCACCTGACCGGAGTACTCGGCCACACTGTCGGCCTTCTCGAAGGTCAGCAGATACTCCAGGTCCTCGTAGTAGCGCTCGCTGCTCGTCTCATCGACGGAGTCGCGCACCGTCCAGCGCACCTCCAGCTCGGCCTCGGCGGAGTTGACGATCCCGCTCATGCGCTGCTCTTCCTGTGCCGCACTCCAGCTGTCGAACGGATTGCCGCCCAGTTCGGCCTCGTCACCGGCATCCAGGATCATCTCCAGACCGTCCTCGGAGAAGGAGCGGCCGTAGTTGGTCAGGACCTTGGCCTCCAGCGCGCGTTGCATGTTGCCGAGGGCATTGCCCATCGTTTCGGGATTGACCCACTCGACCTGCGGCCCGCCGGGCCCCCCTTCCGGCTCGCGTGTGTCGAAGATGCAGCCGCCCCCCAAGAGCGGGAGGATCAGCAGCGCGCCGAGCAGTCCCGCGCCACAACGCGCGGGCGCCCCGGCCCGCCGACGCCCGTTGCGGGCGCGCTGCGCTTCTGTCGTCTGCATGCGTTCCCCTGTCTCCTCTACTCGAACCGCTTCTGCACCTCGGCCAGGATGTTCCAGAAGTCGTCCTCCTGCGTGCTCGAAGTATGCTCGAAGCTGGAACGTACCGTCAGGCCGCCGGAGAACTCGTGCTGGACGCCCACGAAGCCCGAGAAGGTCAGCTTGTCGCGCAAGGTGGTCTGATCGTTGGCCAGGCTGGTGCGGTAGTTGAGATCGTAGGTCTCCGTGGCCCGCAGGCGGATCGCCCGGGAGAGATCGAAGTCGACCTCGGCCTTGATGTACTGACGTAGGCGATCGGACGACTTCGTGTAGGCGCGCGTCCCGCCGCCCTCGGGATAGCGATAGGCCCCCGAATCGGTGCGATGAAAGATGTGCTCGAGCCGCAACCCGGCGCGTTTCCACAACCCCGCGTCGACCTTGGTCGTCACGCGGTTGGTGCGGGTGAGCGTGTTCTCGTCCTCGTTGAAGACGTAGTAGGTGTAGTCGGCGCCGATCAGGAAGTTCTGCCGCAGCGAGAGCGCTTCGAGCAGCGTGGCCGTGTAGCCAGCGGTGATCTGGTAGTTCTCGCGCTTCTGGTTCTGCGAGGCGCGGTCGGCGGCGATATTGACCACCTCGCGGTTGTTCGTGGTGTATCCCAGCGTGGCGGTGAAGCGCTGTGACGGCGTGTAGGCCGCCGCCAAGGCGACATCGGTGCGCAGCTGATCGCGGTCGAGCGATCCATCGTCGTAGAAGTCCTGCGTCAGGTCGACGAGCATGCGCAGCCCCATGGTGATCTGTTCGCCGAACTGCTTCTGCAGCTCTCCCTCCAGCGACTTGCCACGGGTATCGTAGGCGGTCGTGTTCTGGAGCGACCGTCGCCCCGACGAGAATCCGGCCGAGGCCTTGACGGTCGCGCCGCGCAGGATCGGCAGCGTCAGATCGTGGCTGCCGCGCAGCAGGACGCGCTGATCCCGATCGAGACGATCCTTGTCCTGCACGTCGTAGTCGAATTCGGTCACGTCGTTCGAGTAGTCGACGCCGTATCCGAGCAACGTGCCGAGCTGCCCTTCGAGATTCAGCGAGTTGGAGCGCCGCGAGATCGACTGCGTCTCTTGGGCCCGCTGGGTGGGCTGGTAGAACTGGGTGAAGCCCTCGGTGAGGCTCGTCGAGATGGCGACCTTGAGCGCTTCATAGCGCGCCCAGACCAGATCGCTGCGCGCGGAGAGGTCCTGCGCGTGGTCGGTGGCCTCGAGCTGCTCGGTGTCGGTGAGGATTCCCTCCTCGTCCCGCTCGTTGTGGATGCTGCTCGAGCTCTGCAGCGAGCCATCGAAGGAGATGCGGGAGTTCCAACTCAGCGTCGCGTCCGGCTCCCAGGCGCCCCGCAACTCGGCCTGGCCGCTCCAGCCCGTGGCCAGGGTCGAATCGACGATCAGACCGCGGCGGAACTGCTGGCGCACCTCCTTCTCCTGGATCCAGCCGCCGCGGAGGTCGAGACCGATTCCGCCGCTCTCGCGTTGCAGCAGGGGCAGGTTCTGTCCCAGATCGAAGGTGTTCTCCTCGATGTCCGTGCGTGAGCGCGACGTCTGCGTCCAGTGCCGCCGGCTGCGCCCGTCGAGAAAGGCCTCGCCGAAGCTGAGCGTGCGTCCGTAGCGCACATCGATCCGGCTGAGCGCCTCTTCGAAGTCGTTGCGCGACTCGTCCTCGCGGTTCTTCGACTGAAGCTTGGCGCTCAGATTGCTCAGGTCGGTGCCGCGATCGAGGTCCAGCGATTGCCGCCACTCGGTCTCGCGACGGGTGACCTCGTACCGCGACTGGTAGACCGAATCGAGACCCAGTCGGTCGAGCAGCGTTCCGGCCTGCGCCGCCGTGTGCAGCGCCGCGGCAACCACCAGCAGCCCGGCGGCCAAACGCCAGACGGCAGCCACCCGCCAGACGGCGGCCCCTCGTCCTTCCGTGGCGCCGCGCAGCCGGGAGGGCTCGCGCAACCGATCGGCCACCGGTTCCGCGGTCGGCATGCGGCGCGTGCGCCGCGGTTTCTGCTCCGGCTGCCGTTGCATCATCCGTGTTCGTCCGCCCTATCCGCGGGCGGGGGGCGGCGTCCACCCGCGCTGCTGGGCCGCCAGGTAGCTGGCACGCATCAGCGACTCGAACGTACCCGCATCGGTCCACCAGCCTTGCAGCAGGTCGAACGTCAGTTCGCCACGACGCAGGTAGTCGTTGTTGACGTCGGTGATCTCCAACTCGCCCCGCGCCGAGGGCTCGAGCGAATCGATGATCTCGAAGACGCGGGCATCGTACATGTAGACGCCGGTCACCGCGTAGCGCGACTTCGGCCGCGCGGGCTTCTCCTCGATCCCCACCACCCGATCGCCGGAGAGCTCGGCCACCCCGAAGCGCTGGGCATCGTCGACCTCCTTGAGCAGGATCTTGGCGCCGCGGGGCTGCTGCCGATACTGCTCGACGAAGGGCGAGATGTCGTCGGCGATGATGTTGTCGCCCAGGATCACCACCAGGCGCTTGCCGGAGGCGTAGTAGCGGGCCAGTGAGAGCGCATCGGCGATCCCGCCTTCTCCTTCCTGGTAGACGTAGTCGAGATGGGTCAGACCGAACTGGCGACCGTTGCCGAGCAGGCGCAGGAAGTCACCGGCGTTGTTGCCGCCCGTGACGAGCAGGATATCCCGAATCCCGGCATCGACCAGGGTCTGCACCGGGTAGAAGATCATCGGCCGATCATAGACCGGCAGGAGATGCTTGTTGGTCACCGCGGTCAGCGGATTGAGCCGCGTACCCAAGCCGCCCGCCAGCACCACGCCCAGAACACCGTCGGCTGCCATCGATCCCCCCCTGTTGGCGAACGCCGCGCATCCTAGCATGCATCTTGGGGAGACCGCATCCCCGCTTCGGCACCCACCGCCCGCCTTCACGCGCCACGCGCGGCGCCCGGGCCACGCTGCGAACCTCTACTGCTTATCGGACACCCGGGAACGCATCCGCACCATGCAGCGCCCGGGTCAGGGCCGCGAACCGCCGCAGGTCGCAGGTCTCGGCCCGCTGCCGCGGGTCGATCCGCGCGCGCTCGAGCGCCTCCAGGATCCTCTCGCGCGGCAGCCGGAGACCGCTCGCCAGGGCTCCCACCATCATCTTGCGGCGCTGCCCGAAGGCCGCGCGCAGCACGCGTTGCAGGGCCGCGGGCGAGGGAACCCGCACCGGAGGACGCCGGTGGGGCCGCAGCCGCACGACCTCCGAATCGACACGCGGGCGCGGCCAGAACTGCTCGGGACCCACGCGCAGCTCGCGCGCGACCGAGAAGTGATACCCGATCCAGACGGTCAGGGATCCATAGTCGCGCGTCCCCGGCGCCGCCTGCAGGCGCTCGGCATACTCCCGCTGCACCATGAAGGATGCCCAACGGAACTGCCGCCGATGGCGGACCGTCCACTCCAGGATCGGCGAGGTCACCGCGTAGGGCAGATTGCCGATCAGGGGTGTGGCCCCCCGGCGAGGCAGCGCCAGCGGTGGAGCGCCGGGATCGCATTCGAGGATGTCGGCTTCGATCAACTCCAGATGCGCGCCGGGCGCCTGGGCGGCGACGCGTGCGCGGAGCAGATCGCACAGCCGTCCGTCGCGCTCGACCGCCAGGACGCGGCACCCCGCAGCCAGCAGGGGCAGGGTCAGGGCGCCGGCGCCGGGTCCGATCTCGAGCAGGCGCGTTCCCGACGGCAACGCCCAGCGCTCGAGGAGACGGGCTGCAACGGTCGGGCGGATCAGAAAGTGCTGGCCCCACCGGCGCCGCGGGCGGACGCCGTGCTGCTGCAGCCAGCGCTTCTCGGTGACGGCGGTCATCCGTCTCGCCCGGGCAACGGCAGGCGGAAGAGGCGCACCGCGTTGCGGTCGGTGATCCGCTCGAGTTCGCGCACGGTCACGCCGATCAGCCGGGCCACCACGCGCGCCGTCTCATAGACATGCGCCGGCTCGTTGCGACCGCGGCGTTGCGGGGCGGGCTTGAGGAAGGGCGCATCGGTCTCCAGGAGCAGGGCCTCGTGGGGTACGTCCCGCAGAATCATTCGCCACCGCTTCGGATCGTAGGTCACCCCGCCGGCCAGACCGATGGCGAATCCGCGGTCGATCACCGCGGCGGCATCCCGGGCATCTCCGGTGAAGCAGTGGAAGACGCCCCGCACCTGGCCGCGCCCCTCGGCATCCAGAATCGGCAGGAGATCGCCGAAGGCCTCACGACAGTGAATCACCAGCGGCAGACCCAGCTCGCGGGCCATTCCCACCTGCGCGCGGAAGAGCAGTCGCTGATCCTCGCACCGCGTGCGCGAGCGCACGCGATCCATCCCGGTCTCCCCGATCGCCACCACGTCGTCGTGCGCCGCCGCCCGTGGGAGCTCGCTCAGGGCGGGTAGGGCCGAGGGTCGCGCCTCGTGAGGATGGATCCCGACCGCGCCGAAGAGACGCGGATCGGAGGCCGCCAGGCTGGTGACCGCGGGCCAGCTCGCCGAATCGATGCTGACCTCCAGGATCGCGGCCAGGCCCATCGCGAAGCTGCGCGTCAGGACACGCTCGCGATCGGCGGCGAAGTCGGGCGTGTGCAGATGCGCGTGCGTATCGATCATCCCGCCGACTCATCGGAGGGCGCAGGGGGGGGCTGCGGCGACTTCCCGCGCTGCAGCGCCGTCGACTCGACCGCTTCGGTCTCCGACTCCGTCGAGTCCCCCGCAGTCTCCTGGGGAACCGCCTCGGCCCGGAAGGTCTCCAGATCGCTGTAGCGCAGGTGCCCCTCGGCATCGCGCAGCAGCAATCGGTGATTGCCGATGTCCTGACGCACCACCGTGCAGAGCTGGCCCTCGAGCTCCCAGCGACTGCCGACCTCGGGCGCCTCCCGCACGGCCTCCTGATAGGCGCGCACCTCGTAGGTCAGGCAGCACATCAGACGACCGCAACTGCCGGAGATCTTCGATGGGTTCAGGGCGAGGTTCTGCTGCTTGGCCATCTTCAACGTCACCGGGTCGAACTCGCGCAGGAAGGAGGTGCAGCAGAGCTGACGACCACAGGGACCGATGCCGTCGCATCGGCGCGCCGCGTCGCGCGCCCCCACCTGCCGCAGCTCGATGCGGGTGCGGAAGATCCGGGCCAGATCACGCACCAGCTCGCGGAAATCGACCCGCCGGTCGGCGGTGAAGTAGAAGGTCACCCGATTGCTGTCGTACTGCGTCTCGGCATCGATGACCTTCATCTGCAACTGGAAACGCTCGGCGCGGCTGCGACAGATCTCGTGGGCCTCGCGATCCTCCTGCGCGATGACCCCCAAGCGGGCGACCTCTTGCGGCGTGGCCACACGCAGCAGGGCGCGTACCGGTTGATTGCGCCGCCGGCGCAGGTCCGGCCCCTCGGCGACGATCACCCGCCCGAGATCCGCCCCGCGCTCGGCCTCGACGTGCACGTAGTCCCCCTCGCGGATCTCCAGGCCCCGCGGATTCTGGAACAGTTCGCGCCGTCCCCCGCGAAAGGCGACGTGCACCAGCGGGCCCCGCACTTCGACGGCCTCGCTCGTCGGTTCGCGCTCCGTGCGGCCGGCACCCCCGCGGCGTCGACCGCCACGCCGGCCGCGGCCCCCGCGGCTGCGCCCTCCGCCCCGCCGGCCGCGCGACCGCTCCTGCGCATCGCGCCCCGGGGGGGGGGCTGGTG
>WJJG01000320.1 GCA_014729815.1 Candidatus Eiseniibacteriota bacterium | reverse complement strand
GTGCGCCGTGAGCTGCGCATGGAGGGCGTGCCGATCCAGGCGGTCGTCGAGACCGGAACGCTGGTACTCACGTCCGGCTACGGCGGTCTCTTCCCCAAGGGGCTCCCGATCGGCCAGGTGGTCGCGGTACGGGACGACTCGACCGCGCTGGTCAAAGAGATCCGCATCACCGCCGCCGCCGACCTCGATCGTCTCGAGGAGGTCTTCCTGCTCGCGGGGGCGGACGCGGCCCCGGGCGTGGATGCTGTGGGGGAGCCGTAACGGGGCGGGCTGTGTTCTATCTGCGGTACTTGCTGCTGGCCTTCGGTGCGCTGCTGCTCGAGGGCACTCTGTTGAGCCGCCTGCCGGTGGCCGGCGCGCGCCCGGATCTGGCGCTGGCGCTGGCGGTGTACGCCGGCTTGTTCGGGGGAGGGCGCGGAGGTGTGGCAATCGGCTTTCTGCTGGGTCTCCTGCGCGGTTGGTCGGAGCCCGGCTGGCTGGGACTCGAGACGCTGCTGCTATCGTTGACCGGATTCGCGGCCGGCGTCACGTCGCCGATGGTCAATCGCTCCAGTCCCTGGGTCCAGGCTCTGCTGATCTTCCTGCTCCTGCTGGCGCACGATCTGGTGCGGAGCTTCTGGCTACACGGCTTCGCTCCCGCGCCGGCGCTGCTGGCCTGGGTGGGCAGCGCGCCGATGACGGCGCTCTATACTGCGCTTCTGGTTCCGATCTGTGTGGCGTTGTTCCCACGCCTCTGGCAGCGGAGGGAGGCGCATGAGCTTTCCTGACGACCTGGGAACGCGGCGCCTGCGCATGCGCGCGATCGCGGGCGTGATGCTGGGCCTGCTGCTGCTGCTCGGCCTGCGCCTGGGATACCTGCAGATCGTGCGCGGCGAGGAGTTCCGCTGGCAGGCGCGCAAGAACATGGTGCGCCAGGAGCCGATCCCGGCGCTTCGCGGGCGGATCTACGATCGCCAGGGCCGGCTGCTGGCTGGCAATCGCGTCAGCCACACCGTGAGCCTCGAGGCCGGGCATCCAGCCTACGCGGACAGCCTGCGCCTGCGCGCGGCGAGTCAGACGGTGGCTGTACGGCTGGGACGCGATCCGCGCGAAGTCGCCGGGCGGGTGCGACGCTCGCGGGATCGGTTCGAGCCGGTCGTCCTGGCGCGCGACCTGGCCCCCCAGCGGGTGGCCCCGTTGATCGAGCGACTGGCGCCGATCCCGGGGCTCACGCTGGGTGAGGAGCCGATCCGCTTCTACCCTCAGGGACGTCTGGCCGCCCATCTGTTGGGATACGTCGGTGAGATCACCGAAGAGGAACTGCGCGATCCGCAGCTCGCCCGGCGCTATCGGCGCGGGGCGGCGCGGGGCCGTTCGGGGATCGAGGCGCAATACGAGCGCATCCTGCGAGGCACCGAGGGGATCACCTTCATCAGCGTCGATGCCCTCGGCCGCAAGACCGATCTGTTTCCCGAGCGTCCGCCGCGACCTGCCGAGGCCGGGGCCGACTTGCGTCTGTTCCTCGATGCGCGGCTGCAGCGCATCGCCGAGCGTGGGCTCGAGGGCGCCGGAGACGGAGTGCGAGGGGCGGTGGTCGCACTCGATCCGCGCAGCGGTGAGGTCTGGGTCTGCGCCAGCCGGCCGGATTTCGATCCGAACCGCTTCGCGCACGGACTGACGCGCGAGGAGTGGGAGGCGCTCAACCAACCGGGCCATCCGTTGCTCAATCGCGTGGCGCAGGCGGCCTATCCTCCCGGATCGATCTTCAAGGTCGTCTCCACGCTGGCGGGTCTGGCCCACGGTGTGATCGATCCCCAGACGCGGCTCGATCCGTGTTGGGGCGCCTACGAGTTCGGCGATCGCAGTTTCGGGTGCTGGAAGGAGAGCGGTCACGGTCGCCTGGCGCTGCGCGGCGCCTTCGAGCAGTCCTGCGACGTCTACTACTACCAGATCGCCCGCCGGCTCGGCTTGCGCCGTTTGCTCGAGTACGCAGCGCTGCTCGAGTTGGACGCGTGCACCGGCATCGACCTGCCGCAGGAGCGGGCGGGACTGATGCCCGAGATGACCTGGTACCGCCGCCATCTTGGGCACAATCCGCCCGAGGGGATCGCCCTGAATCTCTCGATCGGCCAGGGCGAGATCGTCCTGACACCGATCGAGATGGCCGTCTTTCTCGCCGCGGCGGTCACGGATGGGCGGGTGCTGCGACCCCGCTTGGCGGCGGTGACCCACGCGCGCGAGGGGTCGGAGATCTGGTCGGCCGGAGAACCGGAGATCGTGCGCGAGCTCCCGCTGACGCGCGAGCAGATCCAACAGGTGCGCGATCTCATGGAGGCCGCGGTGGAAGGGGAGCGGGCGACCGGCCGGCGGGCCCGGGTCGAGGGCTTCCGGATCGGTGGCAAGACCGGGACCTCACAGAATCCTCACGGCGAGGACCACGCGCTCTTCGCCGGAGTGGCTCCGATCGACGATCCACGCCTGGTCGTGGTGGCGGTGGTGGAACAGGCGGGGCACGGCAGCACGATGGCCGCCCCGGTCGCGCAGGCGGTGATGGAGGCCTTCCTGGCGCCGATCGACGGGCCGCTGGCCATCGACCGCGGACCCGCGAGGCCCGCAGGGGCGCCCGCCGGAGCCGGCGTAGAGGGGAGCTGAGATGGCCCGGGCGCTGGGTGGCAGCGGACGCGGCGCCGCGCGGCAGGCCGCCTTCTGGGATGGCCAGATCCTCCTGCCGGTGATGCTGCTGGTGGTTGCCGGCGCACTGGCCGTCTACTCGGCCACGGTGCACGGCCCCGGCGGGGGCGCTGCGCTCTTCTGGCGCCACCTGGCGGCGCTCCTGGTGGGCGCCCTGGCGGCGGCGACGCTGGCCTACGTTCCGCTGCGGGGACTCGAGGATCTCTCTCCGTTGTTCTATGGCGCCGCGATGCTGTTGCTCTTGACCGTGCTCTTCGCCGGGGAGGCGGCTTCGGGCGCGCGGCGCTGGCTGGCGATCGGCCCGCTGCGCCTGCAACCCTCCGAACCGGCCAAGGTGGCCACGATCCTGCTGCTGGCGCACTACCTGGCCCGCAAGCGCTGTGACCTACGCCGCATCGGCTCGCTGGCCGGAGCGCTGGCGCTGATCGCGCTGCCCGCCCTGCTGGTGATGCAGCAGCCCGATCTCGGCACGGCCCTGGCCTTCTCGGCCGTGGGGCTGGTCATGCTCATCTGGGCCGGCCTGCCCGGGTGGATCCTGATCCTGCTGGCCTCGCCCCTGGTGACCGCCGGGCTGGCGAGCCTGAAGTTCCTCATTCCCGGTCCGCCATCGGTCCGGGTGATCGCCTGGGTGCCGTATGTGCTCTGCGCCGCCTTTCTTCTGCGCCGCGCCCGGCGCTCCTGGTACCTGATCCTGCTCTTCGTCCTGCTCCAGACGGCGATCGCCATCGAGGCTCCGAGGATCTGGGAGGGGCTCGAGCCGTACCAGCAGGCGCGCGTGAGCGCCTTCCTCTACCCGGAGCGGGATCCGGCGGGCAGCGGCTATCAGGTGATCCAATCCCAGATCGCGATCGGGTCGGGGGGATGGCTGGGGGCCGGCTTCCGCAAGGGTTCCCAGAAGGCGCTGGCCTTTCTGCCGCGGCAGCACACCGACTTCATCTATTCGGTCGTGGGCGAGGAGTTCGGCTTCGTCGGGGCGGCCACGATCCTGCTGCTCTATGCCGTGCTGATCTTTCGCGGCGCGGTGCTGGCTCGGGAGAGTCGCGGTCGCTTCGGCAGCCTGGTGGCCATCGGGGTCACGACGTTGATCTTCTATCACACCGCCGTTAACATCGCGATGACGCTGGGGCTGGCGCCGGTGACCGGACTGCCGCTGCCCTTTCTGAGCTTCGGCGGATCGTTTCTGGTCACCTCGCTCGGCGCGGTGGGTCTGCTGATCGGGGTGGGTGCGCGCCGGCGCGAGCAGTAGGCGTCGCGCGCGGCGGGAGGCAGCCCGTGCAGCCGATTCTCTTCGAACTCGGCCCGTTTCGCATCCATGCCTATGGTCTCGCCCTGGCGCTCTCCTTCCTGATCGGGAGTCTCTGGGTGTCGCGCCGGGCGCGGCCGCACGGTCTGCGGGACGAGCAGCTGAGCCGCCTCTACCTCTGGATCCTGGTCAGTGCGCTGCTGGGCGCGCGCTTCTACTACGCCTTCCAGCACCCCGAGGACTTCAGCGACAACTGGATCGAGGTCTTCCAGGTCTGGCGGGGCGGACTGACCCAGTACGGCGGGGTGATCGCCGCCCTGCTCGCCGGCTGGCTCTATGTGCGCGCGCGCGGGTGGAGCTTCCTGCTGATCGGCGACCTCTTCGCGCCCGCCCTGGCGCTCGGCGAGGGCTTGACGCGGATCGGTTGCTTCTTCAACGGCTGCTGCTTCGGGTGTCCCACCGAGCTTCCGTGGGGCGTGGTCTTCCCGCCCGACTCCTCCGCGCACTGGGCACTCGGCGCGCAGCCGCTGCATCCCTCGCAGCTCTATCTGAGCCTGGGCAACCTGATCCTGGCGGGCCTGCTGGCGCTCGTTCCGCTGCGCCGTCTCGGCAACGGACGCCTGCTGGCGCTCTATCTGGTCGCTTCCTCGGTGTTGCGCTTCGTGGTCGATTTCGCGCGACACTACGCGGGGGGGGACTACCTCTCGATCCTCGGCCTGCGCCTGGTCCACAGTCAGTGGGTGGGGCTGGCGCTCCTGCTGGTCGGACTCCTGCTCTGGTGGCGCAGCGCCCGGCGGTCGCCCGGGACGGACGGGACGGACGCCGCGGCTGCTTGAGCGCCTCTGGCACGCCGTGGGCTACCTGTCAGCAGGCATGGCTCGGATCCGTGGCCTCGCCTGGAGCGGCGTCCTGCTCGATCTGCTGGCGCCGATCGGCTGCCCCCTGTGCGGCGGGCGGCTCTCGACTCCCCCGGACTGCCCGCGCTGCGCCCTGCCCGATCGGGCGCTCGCCGTGCGCGAACTGCGCTCTGGAGGGTCGGGGCCCTACCTGGTCCTCAGCGGGGGCTGGCTGCGGGGCCCACTGCGCCGACTGGTGCATGCGCACAAGTATCGCCATGCGCCGGGCGCCCGCGAGCTGCTCGTGGCACAGACGTGCCTGGCGGTGCCCCCGCGGCTGCGTTGGGATGCGCTGGTGGCGGTTCCGTCCCATGCGACCCGCTGCCGCGAGCGGGGCGGCAGCGATGCGGTGGCCGAGCTCGCGCGGGGGCTCTCGCGCGCGCTGCGCCTGCCTCTGCGTCGTCTTCTGCGGCGCGTGCGCTACACCCCCCCGCTCACCGGTCGGCGGCGGGCGGAGC
>WJJG01000319.1 GCA_014729815.1 Candidatus Eiseniibacteriota bacterium | reverse complement strand
GTATGCGAATGCGGGTCGGGCGTACGCCCGACCCGTTTTCTACCGCCATCTCCTTCGGCAGGGATACGACAGGGAGGGGATTCGACGATGGGCATTCGCTTCAGATTGGGTAGATCGATGATGGGGGCCTTGCTGGCCCTCGCCTGCACGGGGATGGGCGTCGGCGCAGAGACCCTGCGTGTGGATCTCGACTTCGAGGCGCCGGTTCTCCGACCGACCGGCGATGCAGCGGTCCGGGTGGAGGCGCCCGGCTGCGTGACCTTCGCCGATCCCGGGGCACCGCTGCTTCCGGCACGGGAAGCGGCCGTCTTGCTTCCGCCGGGTGAAACGGTGACCGCCGTGCGTGTGGTGCCCGCCGGCACGCAGGGCCTGCCCGGCACGCACCGCGTGGCGCACGCCGAGACGCCCCGGCCGATCAGCCTGCCAGGGCCTTTCCCGCCGACGCTGCCCGATGCAAGCATCTACGAGAGCGAGGCCGCCTTCCCCCCCGAGGCGGCGCACCTGGTCACCGAGCAGATCGCCTGGGGCCACGGGATCGCCTTCTTCCAAGTCCATCCGGTGGTCTACGCGCCGCTCTCCGGGCGACTCTCCTGGCATGAGCGCGTAACGCTGGAGATCACCACGGCATCGCGCGCGGGTCTGCGTGCCGGCTCTCCGCTTCCCAACCTGCGCCACACGCCGGCCACGCGGGCGCGCGTTGCGGCGATGGTCATGAACGAGGATCTGCTCGATCGCTACGCCGGCCGCGAGCCGGCGACGGTCTCCTGGTCGCGCCTCGATCCCGATCACTATCCCTACGTCATCGTCACCGCACCCGAGTTCGCCGACACCTTCGCCGAGCTGGCGCTCTACGCTTCCGGGCGTGGTCTGCGCGCGACGGTGGTGACCCTCGATCAGATCGCCACCTATCCCGGGGACGACGAGGCGATGCAGGTGCGCAACTTCGTGATCGACGCCTACCAGAACTGGGGGACCGAGTACGTCGTCCTCGGCGGCGACTACGACATCGTCCCGATCCGCAACCTCTACGTGGATGCCGGCGGCACGATCGATGCCTTCCCCGGTGATTGCTACTACGAGGGGCTGGACGGAACCTGGAACGACGACGGGGACGACCGCTGGGGCGAGGAGGGCGAGTACGACCTGGCCGGCGAGCTGGCCGTGGGACGCGTCTCGATCAGCCACACGGGCGAGTTCGCTCCCTGGTTCCACAAGAACCGCATGTACGTCGAGCAGCCGGTCGTCGCGGAGATCCAGAAGGGCCTCTTCCTCGGCGAGCGCATGGACGACCACCCCACCTGGGGCGGCGACTACATGGACGAGCTCAAGGACTACTGCTGCACGCACGGCTACTGCACCTCCGGCTATCCCGACGACTACCTCAAGGAGACCCTCTACGATCGCGACGGCACCTGGAGCAAGTGGGACGTGATCGCGCTCTTCAACGAGGGCTTCCCCACGAGCCACCATCTGGGACACTCCGGCACGACCTACTGCATGAAGATGGACAGCGGCGACGTGCAGTACTTCACCAACGACGGCATCACCCACAGCTACGCCTTCATGAGCTCGCAGGGCTGCTACGACAACAACTTCGACAACGCCGGCACCGATGCGATCGCGGAGACCTTCCTCTTCGACGAGCACGCTGCGGCGGCCTTCCTGGGCAACACGCGCTACGGCTGGTACGTGATCGGCGGCACCGGCGGGCCCTCACAGCACTACGATCGGCAGTTCGTCGATGCGCGCTACGAGGAGGGAATCGCCACGATCGGCTGGATGAACGTCGATTCGAAGACCGACAACATCTGGATGATCAATCCCTGGAATCTGTGGTGCCACTACGAGCTCTGTCTGATGGGCGATCCGGCCCTGCCGCAGTGGGACGAGCTGCAGGGCACGCTGGAGGTGGCGCACAGCGGTGGCTACGTCATGGGCCAGGGCGACTACGCGGTGACCGTGACCTGCGAGGGCGCGCCGGTCGAAGGCGCCACGGTGACGCTCTACTCGGCGGACCTCGAGGTTTGGGCCAGCGCGGTCAGCGGCCCCGACGGCGTGGCCGAGATCGCGCCCGATCCGCAGGGCCCGATGACGCTGGATCTCAAGGCCGTCAAGGTCGACTACCTCCCGGCCACGAGCACCGTGGAAGTCGCCCCGCCGAGCGGCCCCTGGCTGGTCTGGCAGGCCACCGCCATCGATGACGACGACGATGGCGTGAGCATGGGTGACGGCGATGGCCTCGCCGATCTGGGCGAGACCCTGCAGCTCCTGGTCACCCTGCAGAACGTGGGACCCGAGGATGCCCTGAACACCACGATCACCCTGGCCTGCGAGGACCCGCGCATCGAGGTGCTCGACGGCGAGGCCGCCTACGGCACGATCCCGGCGGGCGGCAGTGGGGCCAACACGGACGATCTGATCGTGCGGGTTGCGACGGACATCGCCGATGGCGATCTCGTCGAGTGCGATCTGACCATCGCCTGCGACGAGCGCTGGAGTGGCGCCGACGACTTCACCCTCACGCTGCACGCACCGATCCTCTCGGTGGCCGGCTGGGCGATCGACGACAGCGTCGGCGGCGACGGCGAGGGGGATCTCGATCCGGGCGAGAGCTTCGATCTGCAAGTCACCCTCGCCAACAGCGGCAGCGACGAGGGCCGCGGAATCACCGCCGAGCTGAGCTGCTGGAGCTTCTTCCTCGAACTCGATCTGGATCAGTCCGCGCTCGATCTGGTGCCTTGTGACGGCGAGGGGGCCTTCGCGCCGCCCTTCCATGGCCGGCTGGACATTCTGATACCCACCGATCAGGTCCTGCACATGGTCCTCAACGGTGAGACCTGGGCGGGACAGCCATTCACGCTCGAGTTCGACGTGCCCGTGGCTTCGCTCTTCGAGGACGGATTCGAGGCTGAGGCCGGCTGGCAGATCGGCGCGCCGGACGATGACGCCACCGCGGGGATCTGGACGCGGGTCGACCCGATCGGCACCTATTTCAACACCCAACCGGTGGCGCCCGAGGACGATCACAGCCCGCTCGGCACGCACTGCTTCGTGACCGAACAGGGCGAGCCCGGCCGCCCGGCGCGCGAGAGTGACGTGGACGCCGGCAAGACGACCCTCTTTTCGCCGGCGCTCGACTTGAGCACGGCCGTGCGCCCGCGCCTGATCTACTGGCGCTGGTACACGAACGACATCGGGCCCTATGGCGGCCAGGACTACTGGCAGGTCGACGTGAGTCCCGATGGCGGTCAGAGCTGGGTCAACCTCGAGTACACCAACGAGAGCCTGGAGCAGTGGCAGCGCCACCAGTACTACCTCGAGGACCACATCGCCCTGACCGACAACGTCGTGCTGCGCTTCATCGCCAGCGACTACGATGGAGATTCGCTGGTCGAGGCCGCGCTCGACGATGTCTCGATCGAGTCGCAGCCCGATCCGGCGGCGGTCGAGGAGGAGGAGGGCGCGACCCAGCGCCCGCTGAGCTTCCGCCTCGGCGCGATCGCTCCCAGTCCGCTGCGTCTCAGCCGCGGCGGGGTCTCTGGTGCGGCGCTGATCCAGTACGACCTGCCGCAGGCTGGCGAGGCCCGCCTGGAGGTCTTCGGCGTCGACGGCGGTCTGGTGCGCACGCTGGCCGGGGGCCGCCACGAGGCCGGGGCATACCGCGCGAGTTGGGACGGCCGCGATGCCGGCGGCCGCGAGCTCTCCAGCGGCGTCTACTTCGTGCGCCTGCGGGCGCTGGGCCAGGAGGCCAGCCGGCGCGTGGTGGTCGTGCCGTAGCTTCGGGCTCGCTTCCAGCGGCCGCGGTTGCGGCGCAGGACGGCGATCCGCTCTGCGAGGGAAGAGCCGGGGGAGCTTCCCCCGGCTCTTCCCTCGCGAATCCGCCGAACACCGTCGGGCGCAAGCCGTGCTTCCGAGCGGGCGGTCGGCTCGCCGATCCCCGCTACCTCCGCAACACCAGCAACCGCAGCTCCATCATCTCCTCGATCGCGTAGCGCGGGCCTTCGCGACCGAAGCCGGACTGCTTCACGCCGCCGTAGGGCATCGGATCGACGCGGAACGTGGGGTAGTCGTTGTGGATGATTCCGCCGACCTCGAGCGTATCGAAGGCCGCCAGCACGCGCCCCACATCGCGGGTGAAGATCGCGGCCTGCAGTCCGAAGTCGCTGTCATTCATCCCGGTGAGGGCTTCCTCGAACTCCCGGTAGGTCTCGACGACCACCACCGGGCCGAACGCTTCCCGACAGGAGATCGGCTGCTCGCGTGGTACGTCGCGCAGGATGGCGGGCGAGAGGAGGTTGCCCTCGCGCGTGCTCGGCAGCGACGCCTGCCCGCCGGCCTCGACCGCCCGCGCGATCCAGTCCGCCACGCGATCGGCATTGGCCGCGTCGATCATCGGGCCGCAGACGACGTTCTCGTCCTGCGGATCGCCGCAGGCGATCTCCTCGCGCGCGTGACGGACGAGGGCTTCGAGGAACGGCTCGGCGACCTGTTCATGGACGAAGATGCGCTGCACCGAGATGCAGATCTGCCCAGCATACATGAAGCCGCCCAGCGAGAGGCGTTGGGCGGCGAAGGCGATGTCGGCGTCCGGCTCCACGATCGCCCCGGCGTTGCCCCCCAGCTCGAGCGTGATCCGCTTCTCGGGAGCCTGCGACTTGATCTTCCAACCCACTTCGGCGCTGCCGGTGAAGCTGAAGACCTTGATGCGCGGATCCACAATCAGCGGCGCCGCCTCGCGCGCGCTGCAGGGGATCACGCTCAGGACCCCCTCGGGCAGGCCGGCTTCCAGGGCGATGCGCCCGAGCAGGACGGCCGTCATGGGCGTCTGCGAAGCCGGCTTGAGGACCACCGGGTTGCCGGCGGCGAGCGCGGCGGCCACCTTGTGCGAGGCCAGATTCAGCGGGAAGTTGAAGGGGGAGACCGCACCGACCGGGCCCGCGGGCACGCGCCGCACGAGGCCCAGACGGCCCTCGCCGCCCGCCGCCTTGTCGAGCGAGAGCAGTTCTCCATCCAGGTGAGCGGATTCGTCCGCGGCCGCGCGGAAGGTCGCCGGCGCCCGCGTGGCCTCCAGGCGCGCGAGGCGGATCGGCTTGCCGGCCTCATCGGCGATCGTGTGGGCGATCTCCTCGGCGTGGCGCTCGATCCCCGCGGCGATTCCGCGCAACCAGCCGATGCGGCGATGCAGCGGCTCGCGCGCGTAGTCCGGGAAGCGCTGGTTGGCCAGCTCGATGGCCTGCTGCATGACGGCCGCGTCGCCAAAGGCGATCCGGCCGACCGTGCGGGCGTCGTACGGACTGCGGATCTCGCGGGAGGTGCCGCGGTCGCTGCGTTCGGTGCCCAGGATCAGACCGAGTTCGCGCATGGGAGGATCCCTCCGGTTCTTGGTGATCGCGTGTCGTGGGGGGAGTGGACGGCCGGCATCCCTGCGCCGACCGCTCGCGCACGACTGCGCGGCGGACTTCCCGCATGGGTCAGGGTGCGCCAGGGACCATGCCACGGGGAAGGAGGGATCGCAACCGATCGCGGAGCCACGCCGGGGGACGGCGCGAGAATCGGTAGTGCGGGGGCGCGAGTCCGCGGGCCGGGGCGGGGCGAAGAGCTGGCCCAGGGGTGACACCGCCTTGGCTGGCACCTCCGGAACTCCCCGCCCCGGCCTTCCCTCGGTCTGCCCCACACGCTCATCCTGCACGCGGCGTGCCAGCGAATCGGGGCACATGGCTTCCCCCGCGCGGTACCTGCGATGCGATGCACACGGATCGGCGCCGGGCGACACCCGCCCGCGCACCCTGCTTCCATCTCGTTGATCCCGATGCAGTTATGCGACTGCTGCAGCAGCCGCGGCGGATGCGACGCGCCCCGGCAGATCCATTGGCGCTGTCGGAGGAGCGCTCCCGGACATCCGCCCGCGGTCGATCGGGGGGGGCGAGGGGACGTCCCATGGGACGGCGGGTGGATTCCCGCCGCCCGTTCGCGCCGAGGAGGCGATCCGCCCACCCGGCGCGTTCAGATCTCCGAAGGGCGCGCCGATCTGTTTGTGGAGTCGGCGGGTAGGATATGCGGTCCGCCGATCGGCGATCGAGAAGCGTCCGGATGCCGGTTGATGCCGTCGCATCGCAGGCGGTAGCCTGGTTGGCTCGGATTCGGCGATGCGGGCCGTCGCAGGCCTCGCCGCCCGGACCGAGGGGGCCGAGAAGGCGCAGGCGACCCGCCGCGGGCGGGCGAGCGAGGAGCGGAGCGATGGGCATTTTCGATGGGCTGAGGGGCAAGAAGAAGAGCAGCACACCCGCGCGGCGCCCGGTGGGACCGGCCGCCGGCGCGCAGCGGCCGGCGCCGCGGTTCGAGGGGATGAACAACTACATCATCGTGATCCTCGATAGCTGCCGCCACGACTCGTTCCTGGCCGCCGAACCGAAGACGATCACCAAGCTCGGCGAGGTCGAGCGTCGCTGGAGCTACGCCTCCTGGACCGCCCCCTCGCACTACAATCTGCTGATGGGGCTGCTGCCGCACATCAGTCCGCCGCACGTCTACGCCTCCGACTACTACAAGGAGGACTTCCTGCGCTTCAACGAGCGCTTCGGCGCCGAGGACGTCGAGTTCGCCAGCTTCGTGCCCCATCTCTTCATGCCCACCTTCCTGCGCAACACGCTGGGCTACTACACGCATGCCAAGGTCTCCCTGCCGGTGCTCAATCCGAAGACGGCGATCAACCGCGATTTCGACACCTTCCGGTTGATGGAGAAGCACAACGACATGAACGCGATGCTCGATGAGATGACCTTCCCGAGCGATCGCCCGTCGTTCTACCTGCTCAACGTCGGAGAGACGCACTACCCGTACGCGCGTCCCACCGAGCCGAAGAACGAATGGCCGCGCCTGAGCGGCGTGCATGGGGTCTTCAAGCACCTCGACGATCACGTCGAGAGCGGCAAGTTGAAGTCGGATGCCAAGCAGGAGCCGTTCTTCGATCAGGAGAAACTCGACATCCTGCGCGGGCGGCAGATCGACACGGTGCGCTATCTCGACGAGGTCGTCTTCCCGCGCCTCTACGACATGGTCCCCAAGAACACCTACATCACGGTGACCGCGGACCATGGCGAGCTCTTCGGCGAGGAGGGCTACTTCGGGCACGGCCCGATCCAGCACGACAAGGTCTACGAGGTGCCCTTCCTGGAAGGGAAGATCCGCTAGCGCGGGTCGCTTGGCCCGCTACCGCGCCGCCGCGGCATCGGTCCATTCCACCGCATCGCCGTAGGCTCCGGCGAGCCTGCGGCGACTCCGCATGTGGGCCTGAAGATACTGCCCGCAGTTGCTGCCGATCCGGTTCTCGTCGACCTCCCCGATGCTCAGCAGCAGATCGTAGCCCGCAGCGCGCAGCGATTGCAGGAGCGGGTCGCGCTCGCTCGGGCGCTGCGGATCGATGAACGACTCGATGGCATGTGCGCGCGCGCGGTGAGTCGGATTGACCGGGGTGATCTTGATCACGAAGTCCCGCGGGTCGAAGTGCCGCCGCAGCGTATGCGCTTCGATCGGGATCCCGCGCGCCAGGGCGAAGTTGAGGGTGATGCGGCGGTCGTCGGCGTCGCGGAACCGGCGCCCGAAGTCTGCGATCTCGGAGAGGTCCCAGTGTGGATACGGGATCAGCTTCCGCCGCACTGCGGCGTCGGTGCTGTGCAGGGAGAACTGCAGCTGGAAGCGCCCCCGATAGTGGCGCCGCTTGAGCTCGGCCAGCTCCGCGAAGAAGCGCTCGCTGCGACGCGGAGCGATCGTCGAGAGCGCCGGGAGCAGACCCGGCGCGTCGTAGCGCCGCGGCAGCTCGCGCAGCACCGCCAGCACGGCCGGGTTGAGCGCCGGCTCGCCCATGCGCGCGAACTGGATCTTGAACTTGCCGGCCGGAATGCGGCCCGCGGGATAGCGCCGCCGTACCAGATGATCGATCTGCGCGAGGATCTCACCGGCGGAGAGGCGCCCCTGGTAGTCGCCCCCTGCGTCGCAGAACGGACAGCCGACCGGACACCCGCAGAGCGTCGAGACGATCAGAACCCACTTCTCTTCGCGCGGCAGGGGCGGCTGCAGCGACTCGACGAACTCGACGCGCCGCCCCGGAGCGAACTCCCCGATGAAGACGCGGGCCAGGTCGTCGCGCCCACTGCTGCTCAGGATCCTCATGCCTCTTCCGTCTCGCTTCCCCTGCCCGGCGGGCCGGCACACAGGCCGGCGATCTCCATCGCCACGCGCACACCCTCTCCGGCGGCGATCGCGGCTTGACGGAAGATACCGCCGCGGACATCGCCGGCGAAATGGAGAATTCCCGTGGCGTCGTCTGCGGCGCAGGCCCTCGCGATCTCGGCGGGCAGGAAGCCGAGCGCCGGGCCGCGACCCACGGCGAAGATCAGATGGTCGGCCGGCAGGGGTGCGGTGCCATCTTCCGGAAGCAGGTACAGCTCGCGGCCCGGGTGCAAGTCGATCCGCGCGATGCGGCAGTCGCGGCGCACGCCGATCGTCTCGCAGGCCGACACGCGCTGCTGCAGCAAGGGCAGCGCGCGCAGGCGTGCCCCGCGCACGAGGATCGTGACCGCGTTGCCTCGGCTCAGACTGAGGGCGTAGTCGCAGGCTGCATCACCGCCGCCGATGATCGCCACGCGGGCATCGCGCAGATCGCGCAGCGCCAGGATCTCGGTGTGCACGCGCTCGGAGGCCGCCCGCGGCACGCGCGGACTCGCCGGACGGCGGGCCTCGGTCCCCGTGGCGATCAGTACCCGGCGGGTGTCGATCTCTCCCGCCGAGGTCGTCAGACGCAACCGCCGGGGCGCTGCTCGCCCCGCGAGCCGGCGCGACGGCCCATCCTCGGCCGGCGCGAATCCCACCCCGCGCACCTCCGCACCGAGC
>WJJG01000318.1 GCA_014729815.1 Candidatus Eiseniibacteriota bacterium | reverse complement strand
TAGTCGCGCACGCGGGCGGCCGCGCGGGTCCGATAGTAGGCGATCGAATCCTGCGCGGTCTCGTCGAAGACGGGATCCTCCTGATCCAACGCCAGCGCGGCCAGGCCGGCGGCGCCCAGGATCACGCCGATGTGGTTGTTGTCGAAGAAGTCGTCCTCCCGCCAATCGCCGTAGGGGAAGAGGTAGAGGCTCTCGGCGGCAGTGAGCAGGCGGTAGAGGGAGCGGGCGTGGTAGGCGCGCTCGGACGGGCTGAGATAGTCGTAGCACCAGTCGTAGAAGAAGGCGTAGCCGGCGAGCAGCTCACCGTAGCCGAGGTTGTTCTCCGGCGTGGAGCCCTGGCCCCAGTTGTGGAAGGCGTGATCCGACCACCAGTGGAGGAACGCGTTGGCCTTGCGGGCGTAGATGCGATCCTCCGCGTACTCGGGGTAGAGGGCGCCCTTCTGCTTGATGAGCAGATCGGTCAGGGCGAGGGTCGTCAGACAGCGATACTGCTCGTCCTGCCGCACCGGCCGCTCGCCCCACTCGGCCTCCAGATTGCGCTCGTGCCAGACCCAGGCGCCCGCGCGCAGCGCGCGGAAGGCGAGCACCAGCGCCCGCTTGCGGTCGCTCCAATCCTCCGGATCGCCCGTCTCGTCGACCAGCGCGCGCAGCTCTTCGAGGCGCGTCGGATCCTCGGCCGTCCCGTGGACGATCAGCCGCGGGTGCGGAGGGAGATGCAACACATCGGCATTGGCCGGCAAAGGCCCAGCCAGCAGCAGGGTTAGGCCTGCGAGGGGGAGCAGGATCGAAGCGAGGCGCATGCGGTTCTCCAGGCTGCGCGGCCCACGGTGCACTCTCAAGGATAGCGGAAAACGGCCGGACTCCGAAGGCGATATCGCGCCGCCTCGCGATGCGCCGCCGGGTTGGGACGCTTCGGGAGCCGCCGCCGAAGCCCCATGCCCTAGCGCCCACCGACCGCGCGCTCGTAGAGCACCAGACTGCGCCCGGAGGGAAGCGTCTCGACGCGCAGCCGATAGAGCCGGCGGAACTCGGGGTCGTTGTAGATCTCCTGATCGCTGCGCATCTGGTGCGGGTACTGCGATCCCAGACTGGATCCGAGCTGGATGAAGTCGGGACTGCGCGAGAGCACGTAGCGTCCATCGCCCTTCTCGTGCCCCGCGCGCCCGCGGCCGAGCTGGGGCAGGTCGCGGTGGGCGATGGTCTCGTCGTTGATCCCCAGCATGTCGATCGCGCGCAGCTTCGAGAAGTAGGGCACGCTGCCGGCCGTGTTGGTGGCGATCACCGCATCGGGCGGAGCGTTCTCCGCCAGCCATTCGCCGGCTTCACGACCGAACTCGGCCACGCGATCCCGCATGAGATGGTCGTGGATCTCGACATCCAGCCCGAGCTGGGCCAGGTTGTACACGGCGATGACGACGACGCCGATCCACGCCGCCCGCCGGCTGCGCGCCAAGGCCCACAAGCCGGCCGCCGCCACGAGACTGATCAGCGGCAGCACGGGTGTCAGGAAGCGATAGGCCGGCATGATGTCGCCGCCGACGAGGATCACGTAGACGACGTAGATGCCGACCAGCAGCGGAACGATCGAGAGGCCGCGATACCGGCGGCTCCAGGACCCGGTCATGACGATCGCCGCCAGGCCGGGCACGAGCAGCAGCAGAGCGGGGGCCGTGAAGAGGGCCATGTAGCGCAACCCGCGCCAGACCTGGTCGAGCGTGAAGCCGACCTTGGCGTAGAAGCTGTTCGGCAGCGGGTAGCCGTAGTAGGAGAAGCGCCAGGCGTAGTAGGGAACATAGATCAACAGGAAAAGCCCAGGCGCCCAGAGCAGATGCATCCGCCGGTGTCGAAGGGCCAGGATCACGAGGTCGAGGAACAGGATGCCGCTGACCAACAGCCCCTCGGGGCGTGTCAAAGCGGCGGCCGCCGCGATGGCTCCGAGCAGGAGGGCGTCGCGCGCTCCTCCCGCAGCGCGCAGGCGCAGGTGCAGGAGTACGGCCAGGAGCACGAGGAACGTGAAGAGCGTCACCTCCATGCCGCTGGCCGGCCACGCCGTCCAGATCCCACAGGTGCCGAGGAAGAGCGCGGCGATCAAGGCCGGGCGGCGCCCGAGATGGGGTGTGAAGCGATGCGCGTTGGCCAGCAGCAGCAACGTAGCGACGGCTGCCACGAACCCCAGCGTGCGGGAGAGTGAGATCGGTCCCCATCCGAGCGCCTTGCCCAACGCCAGGAGGGCCACCCACAGGAAGCAGGTGTACCCCTCCACACGTTCCCCGGGATTGAAGACGGGCCCCGCGCCGGCGGCCCAGTTCTCGGCGTAGCGGAAGGAGATGAACGCATCGTCGAGCATCCAGGGCTGAATGGCGAGCGCATGCAGGACCAGTGTCCCCACGGTCACGAGGAGGATCAGACCTGTCAGATTGCGGTTGCTCATGGGTCGACCTGCGCCCGCGGGAAGCGACACAACCGAAGGGGGAGTGATGGATGCGCTGGCATGGCGTCCGACCCGTTGCGGTATCCCCATTCCCTCGGCACCGCCTGGCCGCGGCCGGCATGGGCGGCTCGACGATCGTGCGCCGCCGGCCAGGACGTTCCTACTCGTTGCATGAGTATACCCTTCGGCGCCGTCCGTCATCCAGCACAACGCAGTCCGCATTCGGGGCCGGCCCCCACGGCGCTCGGGCCGACCACAGGAGTCCCCCCTTGCAATGCCCGATCGCCGCGCGGAATACTCCTGACTCACGGGATTGGTGCTGACCCGAGGCCCTCAAGCCGGAGGCTGCATGCACGCGACGGTTGCTTCCCATCACGGGCGACCCCGTTGGCTCTGGTGGTTGGTCTTCACGGGAAGCCCGGTGGCGCTGCTTCTCGGCGCCTGGGGATTCCGCCTCTACGAACTCCAGCATCTGCATGGCGAGGAGCAGGCCGCCCCACTCGTTCCGGGCGTCCTCAATGCCCTCTACCACTCGCTGCAGATGTTCATCCTCCATACGCCCCACCTCGAGCCGCCGATCAACCTGCCCCTGCAGCTCGGCCGCTGGCTGGCGGCCGCCTGCTTCGGCCTGGCGGCACTGTTGGCGCTCTACCGCGTCTTGCGCACCGAGCTGCAGCGCGTGCGTCTCCTGCGCCGCAAGGATCACATCGTGATCTGCGGGCTCGGGGAAGTCGGGTATCGTCTGGCCCTCAAGTACCGGAGGGAGGGCGAGAAGATCGTCGCTATCGAATCCGATCCGGATCTTCCGACGGTGGAATCGATCCGCAACCTCGGGGGGACGGTGCTGATCGGCGATGCGCGGGACGCGGGTCTCCTGCGCTGCGCGCGGGTGCAGCGTGCCAAGCAGCTCATCGCCGTCTGCTCGGACGACGAGACGAACGTCGGCATCGCATCGGTGGCGGGCGACTGCTTCGACGATCGCGCGCAGCGGACGGAGCCGTTGGAGTGCTGGCTCCTGATCGGCGACGGCCGACTGCGCGAGTCGCTCAAGACGTGCAACGTCTTCCCCAACACCGGAGCGCACTATCGGGTCAACGTGCGCGGCCTCGATCTTCCCGACCTGCACGCGCGTCTGCTCTTCGAGCGCCATCCCCTCGATCACGCACCCATCCCCGAGGACAGTGCGAGACGCGTGCACCTGGTCATCATCGGCTTCGGCCAGATGGGACACAGCGTTCTGATGCAGGCGGTCAAGATCGGGCATTTCGCCAACGGCAAGGCGCTACGAGTGACCATTCTCGACCCGCACGCTCCGGATCATTTGCGCGCCCTCAACGAGCGCGATCGGCATCTGCCGGATATTTGCGGCGTGGAGGCGGTCGAGGCCTCGGCGGACGAGGATGTGTTGGTCCGACAGGCAAGTCACCTCGAGACGAGCCCGAACGAACTGCTCACCTATGTGGCCTGCCATGAGGCAGACAGAGGGGATTTCCAGGCGGACGACGCCTTGAATCTGGCCGTCGCGCTGCGTCTGGCGAAGGCCGCCGTGCAGCAGTCCGCGCAGGTGCTCGTTTTTCTCAGCGAGCAGCAAGGCTCAGCGCTGCTCCTGCCGCGCGACGATCGCCGGCACGCCGACTGCGCGAACCTGCATCCGTTCGGGATGCTGGACGACATCTGCAACGAGTCGATTCTGCTGCGCGAAGAACAAGATCGGCTCGCCCGAGCCCTGCACGCGATCTACTACGAGGGGGAGCGGGGTGCAGCCAAACGGGAGAATCGGCCGTTCCCCTCCAAGCCGGCGCACCGGCCTTGGGAGGAGCTCAGCGAGGCGTTCAGAGACTCCAACCGCCAGGCCGCCGATCACATGCCCGTCAAGTTGCGCGCGCTCGGCCTTCACATCGGCCCCGCGCAGGAAGAGAAACGCCCCGTCACGAACTTCACGCGCCCTCAGCGTGAGATCCTGGCCAAGATGGAGCATGCTCGCTGGTGCGCCGAACGGTGGCTGGATGGATGGGAGTACGCGGACGCGCGGGACGATGAGCAGAAGCTGCATCCCGACCTGGTGCCGTGGGATCGCCTCTCCAGCCACGAGCAGCGCATCGATATGGGGCTGGTCGGCGGCATTCCCAAGGCTCTGGAGATGGCAGGCAAGGCGATCTATCGATAGCGGGCTGAGAACGCTCCGAGCAGGAGCATGATTCCCCCAAGAATCCACGCGATCGACCCCTTCGCTTGGGATGCTCTCATGACGCCGGCGAGGGCGAGGGCCACGACATGGTGCGCCGGCTGCTGCACGATTTCCGTGCGGGCGCCAACCGCTTTGACGGGCCGGGAGAAGCCCTGTACATCCACCTGACCGCGAACAGCGTCGCAGCCGTCGGGGGCCTGAACAGAGAGCCCGATCGAAGGCTTCCCCGAGCCGGGCGCATTCGCCGACTCTACGTGACGCCCGGCCTCCGCGGCGCGGGTCTCGGGCGCAGCCTGCTCGAGGCGATTCTGGCCGGCGCTCACGAATTCGAGGCGCTCACCGTCAACGTCGGGTCGCTCGGCGTCGGGGGCTTCTGCGAGCGCATGGGCTTCCAACATGTCGCGGGTCGGAGCGGATGGCGTGCAGCGTGCGCCTTGTGCCTGCCCGCCCAATCGCGCATGTCCGGCCCCGCGAGCAAGTCCTGACGAGCTGTAGTCGGTTGACTACAGATCGTAGTTATTCGAGAAACCCGCTTCCCAAGACTTCCGGGCCAGTCCGTGCATCGGCGTTGCCGGCGCTCGTGCGAACGGCTTGTGCGACTCCAGCCCGCCGCTACAGTGGGTCGGCCCCGAAGGTCTGGATCCCGCGCCGCCCATCTCCTACAATCGTGCGCACGTCGACAAGACGTTTGTCGACCGCCTCTACGGACTTTTGGCCCGGTCCGCCGGACTGCTCATCTAGTACGACAGCACATCTCTGCAGGCCAGCAAGGCGATCGCCAGCGAGCTGCCGGACTGTATCGCGCAGTGCCGGTCGATCCTCCTGGTGCGATCTCGAGCGTCGGTGAGCTCCGGCTGGGTGAGGGAGGAGTACAACTACGCGGTCGGACAACGGACCCAGCATGCCCAGTTCCAGATCATCCCCGTGCGCATCGAGGACTGCCCGGTTCCCGGATTCCTCGAGACGACGAAGTGGATCGATCTTCCCAGCGGAGAGCTCGCCCCCTCGACATTCTCCGAGATCCTGCACAGCTTCTACAACTTCGACGTCGCGCTCGATCTACAGACGACGCGGGATGTATATGTGAGCCGCTCGTGGCGCGAAAGCGAGGCGCGCCTCCCCGACCAGATCTGCCGGGCATTCGTGGAGGCGGGATTCCGCCTGATCGGCGATTCGCAGGATCAGGCCGGATTCGGGGAGGGAGATCGCGTTGCTACGATCATGTCCAGTTGTGGGGGCTTCCTGGCGATCGTTCCGCATCGCGGGGAGGGGCAGACTTCCAGGCACATCCTTGACGAGATCGGGCTCGCCCGCAGCCAGGATCTCCCGGGAGTCGTCGTCGCCCATCCCGATGTGCGACTCCCGGACGCAACGGGTCTCACCCTGCTTCGCACGGCGGATCAGACGGAGCTGCAACGGAGGCCAGACTTCGCCCGTGCGATCCAGGAGCTCGGTGAGCACTGGCGGAAGCCGGCGTCTCCGCACTACGCCTTCTTCGCCACGGATCTCGGCAGCTCGAACTTGATGCGCAACCGTGCGGTGCAGCAGCTCGTGCAGTGCGTCACCGCAATGCCGTGCATCCTGGGGGAGGACGTACGCGCCGAGCACTTGCAGAAGGAGATCCGCGACAGGATCGCCGGGGCCTTCATCATGGTCGCCGACATCTCCCGCGACAACCTCAATACCTGCATCGAGGCCGGCATCGCCCGGGGCACCGGCACGCGGCTCCATCTCGTCGCCCAGGAGCCCAGGCACAGGCCCCCGTTCATGTTTCGCGACCTGCAGGTCTTTCACTACGAGGACGACACGGAGCTGTTGGCCGTCATCCACCGCGTCCTGCATCCGTACCGGAGGCGCGTGCTCAACTACGAGCTGGAGTAGCTGCACGCCGGCGGCGCGTACGACCATCTCCTGCGAGCCATCTCGAGGGCTCCCTCGCGGATGACCTTGCACAGACATGGAACTGCGCGCCTACAAGCACTCATCCCCGCCGGCATTGTCTGCGTAGCTGTTGTTGGCCGAGTCGAGCGTCCCTCCCGCGTAGACCTTGATCCCGCAGGCGCTGCGGTCGTGGATCGAAAAGTTGTTCACATCCACGTAGCCGCTGTTGCGGACGATCACGTTGCCCGCGCCGCTCGCGCCGCCCTACGCCACCTCGACGCAGGAGAGCTGGTTGCTCGGATCCGCCGAGCGGAAGTCCAGCCCGTCCCAATGTCCGGCGCTGGCGATCTCGCCCAGGAAGGTGCTCCTCTCGCCCGCCGTCCCGATGGCGATCAGAGCGTTCTCGGTCTCGATGACGGTCGCATCGCTGCTCTCGACGACGAAGCCGGCCCCGGGGGAGACCGTGACGTCGGCGTTGAGGACGACGTCGCCGGTCACCCGATAGGGCGCGTCGGTCGCCGGCCACGTGCCGTCGGTCTCGACGCGCAGTCCCTCTCCCGCGCTCTGGGTCAGTGTGGATTCGGCCAGCTTCAGGCGCGCGCCACTGTGGATGCGCACGTTGGCCCGCACGACGCCGGCGTCCGAGCCGCCGTGGGACACGCGCACGTAGGAGAGGACATTGCTGTCGCTGGCCGATTCGATGTCGATCTTGTCCCAGTGTCCCGCGGCAGGGACGCTGCCCTCGAAGACGATCGCGGCCGAGTCGTTGCCCGCCACGATGAGGGCGCCTTCCATCTCGATCGCCAGCTTCACGCCTCCTTCGAACTGCACCCGCACGCCGGGCGCGACGGTGAGCTGGGCGTTGACATCGATGTCGTCGGGGACGATGTAGTCGATCGCGTCGGGGGTCGGTGAAGACGTCGGCCAATGTGGAGTCGGCGTCGATGTCGCCCTCCCAGACCAGCGGATCCTGAACCGCGGCCGTCACCGTGCACGCGTCGCTGTCCTCGTCCTGGCCGTCATCGACGGTCAGCGCGGCGACGTAGCTGCCCGCCGCATCGGCGATGAAGCTGGCGATGCTCGAGTCGGCGTCCGCGAGCGTGGCCGAGCTTCCGGGTGGGATCTGGGTGAGCTCTCAGGCGAAGGCAAGGGTGTCCTCGGGATCCGGATCGGAGGACTGACTCCCGTCGAGCGAGACCGTCGCGCCCACCGCCACGTCCTGATCCGGCCCCGCATCGGCCTGCGGCGGATCGTTCGTGACCCCCGCCGCCGCCTCTCCGCCTCCGCTGTCGCAGCCACCGCCGAGCAGGACCGCGAGCAACAGCGCGGGAACGCACCAGAATGCAACCTGCCGCTGCATGCCGTCCCCTCCATTCAAGAGCGATCGATAGAAGCCAGGCCGGGATTCCCAAGACGGGACGGGGGTCGCGCGATCCCGCCTACCGCTCGAGGCACTTCTGGACGGTCTTGATCAGCTCGGCCGGGTCGACCGGCTTGACCAGGTAGTGCTCCACCGGCAGCGTCTCTTCCATGCCGCCCCCGATGGGGCTGCGCATATCGACCGAGGTCATCAGGATCATCGGCGTCTTGCCGACGGTCGGGTCTTCCTGGAGCTTCTTGATCGTATCGAGCCCCTCGGTGTACGAGCCCATCATCAGATCCATGATGATCAGATCGGGCGATACGCCCGCGACCTTCTCGAGGCACTCGGGGCCGTCGTAGGCCACCGCGACCTCGTATCCGCTGGCCTCGAGGATCGCCTTGGTGGTGTCGATCAGATCGCGATCGTCATCGACGATCATCACCTTCTGCTTCTCGCCCATTGCGCTCATCTCCCCTGCTCCTCCGTGACCACCGGCAGACGCACGGTGAAGGTTGTGCCCTGATTCTCCTCGCTGGCGACGGCGATGCTGCCGCCCGCGCGCTCGACGATATGCTTGACGCTCGCCAGTCCCACGCCCGACCCTTCGATGTCCGACTTCCGCGCGTTGGAGGCCCGGAAGAACTCGCCGAAGAGCCGCGGCAGGTCCGCTTCCGGAATGCCCATGCCGGAATCACGCACGCGCAGGACGGCCTGGTCCTCCTCTTCGGCGAGCGTGACGGCGACCTCTCCCGCGGCCGTGTACTTGACGGCGTTGGAGACGAGATTCGAGACCACCAGGCGAACGCCGTTCGGCTCGACGAGCACCACAACCGGCCGCTCCGGCGTGGTCACGGCGAAGCGGAGCTGCTTGCTTTCGGCCTGCTCCTCGTACTCCGCGCAGGTCTCACGCACGCGCGCCCGCAGATCGAGCCGTTCGGGCTCGCCGGCCGCCTGCCCCGCCTTGAGCTTCGAGAGCGCCAGGGTGTCGCGGATCCACTCCAGCATATTGTCGAGCCGCACTACGATGCGCTCCAGAAAGCGGGGCTGCTGCTCGGCCGGGATGAGCTGCATGCGCAGCGTCTCGGCCATCGTGCGCGCGCCCGAGAGCGGCGACTTGAGTTCGTGGACCATGATCTGCATGGTGCGGGCGCGCTCGGCCTCCATGGCCTTCTCGGCCTCGAGCTGCTCGTAGAGCATCGCGTTCTGGATGGCCACGCCCGCCGTCATGCCGAAGGCGGTGAGCAGCTTGAGGTCGTCGACCGTGAAGGTGTGTTGGGGCTGGATCGTATGGGCCTGCAGCACGCCGGTCAGGCGGCCCTGCACCTGGATCGGCACGCACATC
>WJJG01000317.1 GCA_014729815.1 Candidatus Eiseniibacteriota bacterium | reverse complement strand
GGGCGTCCGGACCGCGCAGCAACGCGGTGAGTCCGCGCACATGGCGCATGCGCACCACGATCGGGATCTCCGGCGCCAGGACGCCGCGCCAGGCCAGCGCCGCGAGCAGCGCTTCGGTCTCATTCCCAAGACAGATGTAGACGAGGGTCGGGGTCCGGGCGCCGGCGGCATCGCCCCGCGGCGCTGCGAGCCGCTGCGCAGCCGACGCCGCCTCACCGTCTCGCGCATCCAGATGCAGGATCTGCGCGAGCTTGGGCAGGCGTCGCTGCAGCTCCGCGAGCTTCCGCCCGGCCTCCTGATCGACAACCGTTACACGCATCGGACGATCGCCGCGCTCGCAGTGCGGCTCCCAGGCGTGCATCAAGTGCACGAGCAGACGCTCGCCCATGCGGCCCAGGCCCGCCAGGAGCACGCGCGGCAACGCAGCCGATGCGGGATCGAACGGCGGATGATCGCGCAACATCGCCCGGGCGCCGATGTCGTAGATCGAGAAGAGCTCCAGCCAGAAGGATCCCCCCAGCGGGCCCATGATCTCGCGCTGGCGCAGCAGGCCGCAGAGCCGGGGATCGGTGACATGCGCCAGGCAGGTCAGGCTGCGCCCGGCCATGCCTCGCACCAGCGCCCCGCAGTTCGCGGCGATCTCGGTGTTGGTCCCATCCTCGCCGCAGACCGCGATCACGCGCCTAGCCCGAGCGGCACGCGCGCGCGCGAGCAGATCCGGCTCGCGGGCATCCCCGGCCAGGCAGATCGCACCTCGCCGACGGGCACGTCGCAGCGCATCGGAATCGAGGTCCCGCTCGATCCCCACTACCGGCTCCCCGCGATCGCGGAAGCGTTCCAGTAGCAAGATCCCCTTCTCTCCCAACCCGCAGATGATCGTATGGCCGTGCATCTGCCGCAGTCGCAGGCGCGAGAACTCGTCCCGCAGGACGGTCAGCAGCGCGGTCACGCCGGTCAAGGCGGTAACCAGCGGCGCTGCGAAGCGCGCCACCTCCAACTGCCACGGGTAGGCACCACGGGCGCCGGCCAGCATGCCATCTTCGAGCAGGAAGAGCTGCAGCGTGCGATAGGCCGCCTCGAGCCAGAAGTTGGCGCCGCTGCGCACCGCGAGATGGCGATGCATGCCCCAGAGGCCGAGAGCGAAGCTGCCTCCCCAAAGCAGCGCGATCACCAGCCAGGGATGCGCGACGTACACCCGGCGCAGCCCGCGCAGCGGACGCAGCAGCCGGCGCCATCCCGCCCGGTCCTCCGCAGCCATCGCGACCTCCGCCATGCTATGCTCGCCCCGCTGCCGTTCGCCTCGCTACCGTTCGCCCCGCTACCGTTCGCCCCGCAGTCGGCGAAGATTGGCGCGGATGCCCTCCGCGACCTCGGGCTCGGGGTCGAGCGCCAGCGCCCGCTCCCACGCCTCGCCCGCCTCGCGCGTCCGACCGAGGTTGATCAGCGCGACGCCGTAGTTGACCAGGATGTCCGGGGACTCGGCGCCCCGCTCGAGCACCATCTCGTAGTGGCGCAGCGCTTCTCCCGGGCGCCGCGTCTGATTGAGCAGATTGGCCAGGTTCACGCGCGCTTCGATCATCGACGGATTCTCGGCCAACGCGCGCCGATAGAGCTCCTCGGCCTTCTCCAGATCGCCGTCACGGCCCATGGCCCACGCCATGCGGAAGGCCGCCAGGGAGGTCAGCGGATCCAGCTCGAGGGCCCGGCTCATCTGCCCGCGCGCGAGGCGTAGCAGCGAGTCGGCGCTTGCGTGGTGCCCCGCCTCGGCTTCCGCGTGCGCCCGCCGCCAGTTCCACTCGCCCACCAGCGCCAGCGCATCCGGCAACGCCGGATCGAGCGCCAGCGCTTCGGCCGCCAGGCGGTGCGCCTCCTCGAGATCCCCTTGCTCCCATTCGTACATCGCGCGCATCGCTAACGCCGGGCCCTCCTCGTCCGCGCGCTCGGCCTCCCGTTCCAGAAAGCGGCGCGCCTCCGCCACTCGGCCTGCCCGGCGCAGCGCGCGCGGGTAGAGATTACGCGCGGCCTCGTTGTCCGGGTCGGTCTCGAGGAGAGCAGCGAAGAGCTCGGCTGCACGGTCGGCATCTTCGGACTGCAGCAGGGCGCGTCCCAGATTGAGCTGCAGCTCGACGTCCCCGGGAAAGCGCTCGAGCAGTCCCGTGTAGAGCTCCACCGCTTCGTCAGAGGCTCCCAGCCGCAGCAGGGCCACGCCCAGAACACGCAGCGCCTCCGGGTTTCCGGGATCCGCCTCCAGGGCTTCGTCGAGCAGGCGGCGCGCCTCCCGCGTCTGCTGCAAACCCAGAAGCGCAAGGGCATCGTTGATCCGATCGAAGACGTGCATCAGCTTCTTCGGATCCCGCTGGTTGACCGCTTCCCCGCGCGAGCCACCGGCGGCGACGTAGCCCAGGCTACGCAGCTTGGCGATCGTCTCCGGATCGGGGGGGGCCACATCGACGGCGCCGGCATCCGGCCCGAGAACCTCGCACCAGGCTTCGAGGCGCCGCGTGATGTCCGGATGGTCCGATGCGACGTTGACGCTCTCCTCCGGATCCACGTGCAGGTCGTAGAGCTCGACCTGCGGCGCACGCACGTAGCACCATCGCCGAGTGCGCACTCCGCGCAGCTCGCACCAGCCGTAGTCCAGAAACGGCATCAGGGTCTCCATGTAGCAGACCCGCGGGCCGGGATGCGCGCCTGCGATGAGCGGCACTAGGCTGATACCGCTCGCGGGCAGCTCCCCCGCGGGAAGCCCGAGCAGGTTGCAGATCGTCGGCGCGAGGTCGCGCAGGCCCACGGCCTCCGGCACGCGGCGTCCCCGCACCCGCGCGGCGCCGTAGCCCTCCCAGTCCCGAGGCGGGACCAGGATGCATGGCACGTAGGTCGTAGCGCCATAGAGCAACATCCCATGCGTCTCTTCCTGGTGTTCTCCCAGCGCCTCACCATGATCGGCCACGCAGAGGATCCAACTGTTCTCGCGCAGACCTGCATGCTCCAACCCCTCCAGCAGGCGCCCGATCTGCGCGTCCATGTATGCGACCTCGCCGTCGTAGTCGCCGAAGCGTGCGCGATACGCCTCGGGGGGATCGTAAGGAAAGTGCGGATCGAAGTAGTGCACCCACTGGAAGAACGGCGCTCCAGGCAGGCTGTCCCGATGCGCGGCGATCTGCTCGAGCGCAACATCCGTGACCTGCGCGGCGGTGCGCTGCAGGGTCTGGTAGTCGCGCGTGCGGCTCTCGGCGGGAAAGTCGTCATCGTAGAGATCGAATCCCTGATCGAGTCCGAATCGCGCCGCCACGGGAAACGCCCCGATCGTAGCGTAGGTCTGATATCCCCTGGCGTGGAGGACCTCCGGCAGCGTCTGGATCGCATCGTCGAGCACGAAGGTGCCGTTGTTGCGCACGCCATGCTCGGGAGGATCCAGCCCGGTGAGAATCGTGGCGTGCGAGGGCAGCGTGATCGGACAGGAGGCGATCGCATTCTCGAAGAGGATGCCCTCCTCGGCCAAACGATCGAGATGGGGCGTGGTCTCGGCGAGATGCCCGTAGCAACCGAGGCGGTCGCGCCGCGCGGTGTCCAGCGTCAGCAGCAGGACGTTCCATTGCGGTGCGGAGGGGATGCCGTCCCCCCAAGCCTCGGCTTGGCCATCGGGCGGCGGGATCTGATCGAGCGGATCCTGCCCGCATCCCGGTAGCAGCAGGAGCAAACCCAGGCTCACGGGAATCCACCAGCCCCACGCATCTCCGCGACCGCCGCGGCCCGGACTCCGCCGCGCACCGCCCCCTCCAATGCGGATCATCGCTGTCTCCTTGTCTGCGAAACCGTGCATGGATTGCCGCCTCGCCCGAGGGTAGGCTGCGCGCGAGGATCTGTCCATCGCGCAGCATCGTACTTGAGGAGGAGCGCCGTCACCCGTGCAGCAGACCCAGCACCGACGCGTCATTCGAGCCTGGTGTCTCTACGATTGGGCCAGCTCCGCCTTTGCCACCACGGTGATGGCCGCCCTCTTTCCGCCCTTCTTCCGCTCTCTGGCGATCGAGGCTGGATTGTCCGAGGTACAGGCCACGGCCTACTGGGGCTACGTGACGGCATTCGCGCTCCTGCTGGTGGCCCTGCTCGCGCCGCTGCTCGGCGCGGCCGCCGATCACCGCTCTCGCCCCAAGCGCTTCCTCTCCAGCTTCGCCGCCTTGGGCGTTGTCTCCACGGCCGCGTTTGCCCTGATCGTCCGGGGCGACTGGCGGCTCGCCGCGGCGCTCTTCATCCTGGCCAGCGTCGGTTTCTCGGGGGCCAATGTCTTCTATGAATCCTTGCTGCCGCACATCGCCCGGCGCGAGGAGATCGATCGCGTCTCGACTCGCGGCTACGCGATCGGCTATCTGGGGGGTGGTCTCCTCCTGACCCTGAATCTGCTCGGGGTCATGCGTCCTCACTGGTTCGGTCTGTCCGGCGCCGAAAGCGCCGTGCGGCTCGCCTTTCTCAGTGTGGCGCTCTGGTGGGCCCTCTTCTCGATTCCGCTGATGCGCCACGTGCCCGAACCTCCGCGCGTGGCCGCCCTCCTCCCCCTCGAGACCGGCTCGTTGCGCGCGAGCCTGAATCGACTGGCGGCGACCTATCGCGATCTGCGGCGCTACCGGCCGCTGGCCCTCTTTCTGGTGGCCTACTGGATCTATGCCGACGGCATCGCCACGATCGTCAAGATGGCCACCGCCTACGGCGATGAGATCGGCATCGGACTGGCGGAGATGGTCGGCGCGCTGGTGATCACCCAGTTCGTCGGTATTCCCTGCTCGCTGCTCTTCGGTCGCTGGGCGCAGCGCATAGGCAGCCGTCAGGCGATCCTGGGCGGATTGGGCGTCTACGTGCTGATCAGCATCGGCGGCTTTCTGATGCAAACCGCCCTCCACTTCTATCTGTTGGCCTTCGGCGTGGGCCTGGTGCAGGGCGGCACCCAAGCGCTCAGCCGTTCCCTCTTCGCCAGCATGGTGCCCAAGGGCAAGAGCGCGGAGTTCTTCGGCTTCTACACTCTCAGCGGCCGCTTCGCGGGCATCGCGGGACCGCTGCTCTTCGCGTTGATCGGGCAGCTCGCCGGGAGTAGCCGCCTGGGCATCCTGGCCGTGGTGGCCTTCTTTCTGCTCGGGGGCGCGCTGCTGCTGCGCGTCGATATCGCTGCGGGACGACGGGCCGCCGGCGCCTGATCGGGAGGGGGGCCGCGAGGGCGATTGGGCCGGTGCGCTCAGGCGGCCGACCAGCGGCATCCGAAGGGGCGGATGCACGTCTTCGATCGGATCAACCCCGCATCAACGGGGCGACGATCCAGGCGACCACAGCAACAGGGCGGGCCTAGCGGCCCGCCCTGTGACGCTCATGCCCGGACTCCGCATCCGACAACGATGCGGATCCCGGTGGGTTCGCTTCGACTAGCGGAACAGCGCCTTGATCGAACCCCAGGCCGTCCCTTCGGCAGGCGAAGGGCTGTCGGGGCCACGATAGGCGAGCCCGTAGTCACCGGCTGCGGACGCGTACCCGTCGACGGAGACGATCCACTCCTCGCTGTCGTACGGACAGGTCCAGTCGAGCTGCGACTGGAGACCACAGTAGTCGTCGTTGCACGCCAGGTAGTTCCCGCAGGTTCCCGGGCCCTGGATCGACAGACCGGTATCGAAGTCGGCCCAGCCCCCGCCCTCACAGAACGTGAAGCGGTAGAAGCCGCCCGCGATCCCGTGGAAGTAGTAGCCGTGGCCCTGATCGGGGGCGATCGAGCCTTCGATGATCTGGTAGTCTTCCATCGGGCACAGCACCACGTCGTCGATCATGGTGCAGGGATCACAGATTCGATCCCCGTCACCGGCCAGAGCGACCGCCCCGAAAGTGAAGCACAGTCCCAGAATGGCCAGTAGTCTCATGGTTGCCTCCCAATACAGCAGTTGCACTGATCCTACACAATGGCACGAGCGTCTGTCTGCCGATTCGGATATTAGCAGAACTGGTGGGCCGTTTCACCTGGAATCGCAAGTCGCCTCCGGGAGAACCGCCACGGAGGTCACAGACTCCTCTGCCGTCAGACGGAGGAGTGTCCCCCCCCTATAAAGCCGCAACAGAAGGAGTTGCAATGCTCGCCCATTCGCATCAAGAGGGCTGCCGCGCTTCCGTTCCGCTGCCCCGCTGGATGGCACTAGTCGAGGTGCCGGTGTAGCCATCCGAAGATCTCCTGCCACATAAGCAACCACGATTCGGGGTCGTGGATGTGGTGCCCCTCCTCGGCGAAGGTGAGGAAGCGCGCCGGCACCTGCTGGCGCTTCAACGTGGCATAGGTCTGCAGGCCGTCACTCAGATCGACCCGGTAGTCACGCTGGCCATGGATGACCAGTGTCGGGGTGCGCATCCGCTCGGCGTAGGTGGCCGGCGAATTCCGGCGGTAGATCTCCCACTGCGCCCAGGGCGGTCCGAGGAATTCCCATTCGGGGAACCAGAGCTCCTCGGTCGTTCCCCATCCCGCGGCCTCGTCGAATCCGCCCGAATGGGTCACCAGGCACTGAAAGCGATCGCTATGACCGTTGAGCCAGTTGACCAGATAGCCGCCGTAGGAGCGTCCGATCGCCGCGACGCGCTCCTCGTCGACGAACGGGAAGCGAGCGAGGATCTGCTCGAGTCCGCGCCGCACATCCTCCCCCGGGATCTCTCCCCAGTTCCCGCGAATCGCATCCTGGAAGGCGATCCCGAAGCCGGCGCTGCCATGGAAGTTGATCGTCGCCACCGCATAGCCCCGTGCCGCGATCATCTGGAAGTTGTAGCTGCCAAGCCAGAAGTCGTGGTAGGCCCATTGCGGACCGCCATGCAGGACGACCACCAGTGGCACCCGTGCCGCCTCCGCCCCGCGCGTCTCGCCGGCGGCGTCCATCTGCGGCGGGCGCAGCAGGAAGCCATGCACGCTGTCGCCCAGGGCGCCCGTGAACCAGAAATGCTCGGGGCGGTGCATCTTCAGTTCCTCGAGCCTCGCTCGGTTGTGAAAGGTAAGCTGCTGCAGTGCGTCGCCGGCCTCGGGCGCATGCAGCGCGCCCGGCAGCGGCATGCCCAAGCGCCCATCGGCCGCGGGCGCCAGGTCCGCGGTCCAGCGCTGCGGCGAACGCGCCAGCGCATCCGGATCGCACAGGAAGATCTCCGCCGGCATGCGGGAAGAACCCAGCAGAAGCAGCAGCCGTCCGTCCG
>WJJG01000038.1 GCA_014729815.1 Candidatus Eiseniibacteriota bacterium | reverse complement strand
GTGGCCCGCCGACTGGCAGCTCGTCGACTATGAGATCTGCCATGGCGGCGAGGGCCTGATCGATCCCATCGGACGGGGAGCCTATCTCGACCTCTCCTGGCCCGATTGTCCCCAGATGAACGGCATGGTCTTCCTGGCCGCGCGTTTCCTGCTCGATGTCACCAGCCACGGTCCGTTCACCTTCCCGGGGCTGGCGACCGAGGGGGTCACGACCATCGGCTGTCCGCCGAACACCGAGCAGCTCTGGGTGCAGATCTCCTGCTCGGCCGAGGCCGGCGTCGTCTGCGAGTACTGCACGACGCCCTGCGATCTGACAACGTTCTGCAATCCCCGCCCCGAACCGGGCGTGCTGGAGCTGGAGTGTGCGCCGGGCGGGAGTGACAGCGGGACCATCACGGGGATCATCGAGGGGAACCACGAATTCGATCCCTGCGAGGAGATCTATGTGACCACCGATGCCGAGTGGCTCGACTTCGACTACTGGCACGCTCCCTGGGACGGCATCTTCGAGGTGTACGTGGACGCGGATGCCCAAGGCCTGGCGCCGGGCTCCCATGAGACCTGGCTGCGTGTGATCGCCGACTGTGCCGGTTGCACGCGCGTGATCTTGCATGTACGCGATCCGCAGTCGGTGCCCGAGGATCTCGACCCGTTCGAGCCGCCCGCGGCTCTCTCGAGCTGGGGACGACTCAAGCAGATCTATCGCTAGGGGGATGGACTGCCGCACGCCCATCCACGCGCGCCGGTCGAGGACCGCTCCGCTCGCGGCGCTGCCAGCGATCCTTTTCGTCCTCGCGACCGCCTCCGCGCCCGGTCTCCCGGAGGCTGGGGGGGAGCCGCCGATCCGCTTCGATTCGGAGATCGTGCGGCTATCCGTCGAAGCGGGGCAGCTGACGGTCGAGGGTGTCTACCTGTTCCTCTGTCACCCCGGTCGGCAACGCACGGCCACGCTCTTCTACCCGCTGCCCGAGGACAGCCTGCTCGGAGAGGCCCAGATGCTGGCGCTCGACTGCCGTCCCTTTGCGGGCGGCACCGACGCGTGGGAGCCGGTGCCCTTCGAGTCCACCCCTCACCGCCCCGGTGCGCGCTGGGTCGTCCCGCTCGATCGCAGCGACAGCCTGGTCGTCCTGGCGCGCTATCGCCAGCGACTCCATGGGTCATACGCGCGCTACATCCTGACCTCGACGCAGGCCTGGGGCCAGCCCCTGCGCCATGCGCGCTTCGAGCTGACACTGCCTCGCGGAGCGCGGCTGGATGCAAGCAGCTACCCGCTCTCCCGCATGGCGGCAGCATCCGCGGAGGAGCCGCACTACGTCTTCGAGACCCGCGATTTCATGCCGCCGGAGGACCTGACAATCACCTGGTCGCGCTAGACGGCTCCGCGTGATTTCGCGAAGGATCAACCTCGGGTGGCGAGCGCGAGGACCGTCGACAGGGACGGCCACCTTTCGCTGCCGGGGCCCGCAGTGCTATCCTCCGGCCCTTGCGTTTCGGAATGGCCAGCCACGAGGAGGAGACATGCCGCAGACGAAGGAAAGCCTGCCCCACTGGGACCTCTCGAACATCTACTCGGGACTCGAGGCCGAGGACTTCCGCGGGGACCTCAAGAAGCTGCAGCAGATGCTCGATGCGCTGGACACGGCGATCGAACAGCATGGCATCGGGCGGCTGGATGCACCGCCGCGCGACATCGCCGCGGCGGCGCGCACCCTGGGCGAGCTGCTCGAGCGACTCAACGAGTTGCTGATGCTTCGCAGCACGCTGTCGGCCTACGTCTCGGGATTCTACACCACCGACTCCTACAACAAGGTCGCCGCCCGCACGATCAGCGAGCTCGAGCAACTCGGGGTGCGCATCGATCGCATCATGGTGCGCTTCGAGGCCTGGGTCGGATCACTCGACACCCAGCTCGACTCGATCTGCTCCGAGACGCCGATCGCCGCCGAGCATCGCCTGGTCCTCGACGAGATGGTCGAGCAGAGCCGCTACCTGATGGACAGTCGGCTGGAGGATTTGGCCAGTGAGCTCATGCTCTCGGGCGGTGGCGCGATGTGGAAGCTGCAGGGCACGGTCACCAGCCAGCTCAAGATGCCGTTCGAGCGTGACGGCCAGACCGAGACGTTGCCCATGACCAAGATTCGCAACCTGGCCTACGACCCGGACGAGGCGGTGCGCCGGCGGGCCTTCGAAACCGAGATCCGCGGCTGGGAGTCGATTCGCGAATCGGTCGCCTTCGCCATGAACAGCGTCAAGGGCTCGGCGGTCACCCTGGCCAAGTGGCGGGGTCGCGAGGATGTCCTGCATCAGTCCCTCGACCAGAATCGAATCGACCGCGAAACCCTGCGGGCGCTGATGGACGCCATGAAGGGATCCTTCCCCACCTTTCGGCGCTACCTCCAGAGCAAGGCGCAGAAGCTGGGCAAGGAGAAGCTGCCCTGGTGGGACCTCTTCGCCCCGGTCGGCAAGGTCAACCCGACCTATACGTGGAAGGAGCTGAGCAACTACGTGGTCACCCAGTTCGGCGCCTTCAGTGACGAACTGGCCGATTTCGCGCACAACGCCTTCGAGAAGAAATGGATCGATGCCGAGCCGCGCGATGGCAAGCGGGGCGGCGCCTTCTGCATGCGCGTTCCGGGTGTCGAGGAGTCGCGCATCCTGTGCAACTTCGACGGCAGCTTCGATCAGCTCCTGACCGTCTCCCACGAGCTGGGTCACGGCTTCCACAACTACTGCCAGAAGGGACTGCCCGTGCTCAAGCGTGGGGCGCCGATGACGCTCGCCGAGACGGCTTCGATCTTCTGCGAGACGCTGGTGCTCAACGCCGCGCTGGATGCGGCCGAGCCCGAGGCGCAGGTGGGAATCCTCGAGAATCAATTGATCGGTGCCACGCAGGTGATCGTCGATATCTACTCGCGCTTCCTCTTCGAGTCGGAGGTCTGCCGCCGGCGGGTGAATGCCGAGATGAGCGCCGACGATTTCTGCGAACTGATGATCGAATCGCAGAAGAAGACCTATGGGGATGGGCTCGATCCCGATCATCTGCACCCCTATCTCTGGCTGCTCAAGCCGCACTACTACTCGGGCGGGCTGCACTTCTACAACTTCCCCTACGCCTTCGGCCTGCTCTTCGGCCTGGGGATCTATGCGATCTACCGCAAGGAGGGCGAGGCCTTCATCCCGCGCTACAAGGAGCTGCTGCGCAGCACCGGCGCGGGGAAGGTCGCCGATTTGGCCGGGAGCTTCGGCATCGACGTTCGCTCGACCGACTTCTGGAAGTCGAGCTTGGGGATCGTGGCCGAGCAGGTCGATCGCTACTGCGAGCTGGAGGGGTAGCCC
>WJJG01000316.1 GCA_014729815.1 Candidatus Eiseniibacteriota bacterium | reverse complement strand
GCCCTCGGCGGGCGTGCCCAGGCCCCAGAGCCCCACCCGGTCGGCGGCCATCTCCTCCAGCAGCACGCCGCCGCGTCGGCCCACCAGGTCCAGCTCGACCCCCGCGGCCGCCAGGCGCCGGCAGAGCAGCGCGCACTGCCTTTGCCCGCCACGCCACGTGGCCCCCAGATCGATGTGGAGCTGTCGCATCGCGCCTCCGGTGGAAGCCGGGCGATCGATCACGCCTGCGCGCCGGAAGCCTAGCGCCCCGGCGCGGAGGGACCCAAGCAGCATCTGTCGCGCGCGGGTGACCGTCGCGCAGCGGGGTGCTATTCTCGCGGGGCGGTTCGTTCGCCCGAAGGAGCGTGTTGCCGATGGACGTCTCGCCAGCCGATTTCGCGCGCTTCCGCGCCCAGCTGCCGCGCGGAGCGGTCGAGATCATGCGCCGCATCCGCGAGGCCGGCGGCGAGGCCTACCTGGTCGGCGGCTGCCTGCGAGATCTGTTGCTCGGTCGACCGGTCACCGACTGGGACATCGCCACCAGCTTGACCCCCGATCAGTTGCACCCCCTCTTCCGGCGCGTGGTGTCGGTCGGGATCCGCTTCGGCACGCTGATCATCCCTCGACGCGACGCCGCCTACGAGGTGACGACCTTCCGCACCGAGGGCGCATATCGCGACGGGCGCCACCCCGACGAAGTGGCCTATACACGCGACCTGCGGAAGGATCTCGAGCGACGCGACTTCACCATCAACGCCATGGCCTGGGACGTGGCCAGCGACACTCTGGTCGATCCGTTCGAAGGTCTCGCCGATCTCGCCGCCGGCCGGATTCGGGCCGTCGGCGATCCGCGGGCGCGCTTTCGAGAGGATGCGCTGCGCCTGATGCGCGCCATACGCCAGGCCACCCAGCTGCGCTTTCGCATCGCCCCAGCGACCTTCGCCGCCTTGCAGGCGACGGCCGACGGCCTGGCGGCCATCTCCGCCGAACGGATCCGCGACGAACTGACCGGTCTCCTGCTGGCGCCGGAACCCTCCCGTGGGCTCCGCCTCCTCGAGGAGGCGGATCTGCTGCGAATCGTCCTGCCCGAGCTGGCGGCCACGCGAGGATTCGCGCAGAACCGCTTCCACTCGCACGACCTGTTCGACCACAGCCTGCGCGCACTGGATGCCGCGCCTCCGGGAGATCTCGGGCTGCGCCTGGCGATCCTGCTGCACGACATCGGCAAGGTCGAGACGCGCGAGGCGCGCGGCGACGACTACACGTTCTACGCACATCAGATCGTAGGGGCTCGCAAGGCACGGCGCATCCTGCAGCGCCTGCGCTACCCCAACGAGCTGATCCAGCGAGTCACGCACCTGATCCGGCATCACATGTTCTACTACGAGACGGAGTGGACCGACAGTGCGGTGCGGCGCTTCGTGCGCACCGTGGGCAGCGAGCACATCCCCGATCTAATCGCCGTACGCATCGCCGATATGGCCGGCAATCAGCGCAAGCGGGGCGATCGCACGCCGCTCGATGAGCTGCAGCAGCGCATCGACGAAGTCATCGCCAAGGACACCGCCCTCAGTGTCCGGGATCTGGCGATCGGGGGGCACGACCTGATGGCCCTGGGGGTCCCCGAGGGACCGCGGATCGGGGAGATCCTGCGCGCTCTGCTCGAGCGGGTCCTTGACGATCCGGAAATGAACACGCGGGAGGCCCTGCTCGCGGCGGCGCGCGAGATGCAGGCCTCCGGATGACCCGGTTCCGCCGCGGAGGTTGGATCTCCCGGCGCGGGCGTGACCCTCTCGATCCCCGCCGCACGGACGCCGCGTGCGGCGAATCCCCGTGCCACCGACGGACTCGTCTAGCGCCGCGGGGCGCCTCCCCCGCGCGGCGGATCAGGCAGATTCCCGACGATGCGCCGCAGTCGCCGCTCGATCTCCGCCGGCAGCGGCTTGATCTCCCGGGGCGCCACCGGCGCCTCCTCCTCGTCCGTCGCCGAGCGCGCCGCCAGGGCGTCCCACCCCAGGCCGCCCCAGGCTCGCCCAGAGCCCTTCGGAATGTAGGGCTCCTTCTCCAGCATTCGATGGAGCAGCACCAGTGCCCCCTCCTTGTCCGGGATCCGCCCCCGGCCCGACTGCTCCGGATCCCCGGACGCCACGGTTGGCAAGACCGGCGCCCCCACGCATGAGGGACAGCCATCCTCGCAGGGGCAGTTGGTGATCAGATCACAGGCGGCCTGCATCAGCTCCTCGATCATGCCGAACGCCTTCTGGGAAAACCCCAGCCCCCCCGGATAGCGGTCGTAGACAAAGATCGAAGGCACCCCCACGCCGCGGGAATCGACCGTGCTGCCGATGTCCATCACGTCGCACATCGCACGCAGCGTGATCACATCGCCCAGCACGTTGGCGATTCCCCACAGCCCTTCGGCCGGAACGCGTCCGTGGCGGGCAACCTCGGCCAGCGCGGACGCCGGCGGAGAGATCCAGCACCCATCCGTCTCCAGCGTTTGCACCGGCAGGTCGACCGGACCGAAGCCCACCGACTCTCGAGAGCCGAAGCGGATCTTCTTGAACAGGAAGACCTTTTCGCTGACGGCCAGGGCGCCGAAGCCGGTCTCCGCCTGCCGCCAGGCGCGCTCCGCCTCGGTCTCCAGGATGCGGATGCGGCTGTCCGAGATCGACTGGGTGTAGTAGTCGAGCTGCACGGGGTGCACGTAGGCCACGCGCTCGACCAGATCGAGCTGGTCGACGAAGTAGGTCTCCCCTTCGTGCATGTAGATCGCCTGGGGATGGAGCTGGCTGTAGGCGCTGGCTTCATCGAGGGTGCCGATGATGC
>WJJG01000315.1 GCA_014729815.1 Candidatus Eiseniibacteriota bacterium | reverse complement strand
CCCCACGCCCAGCCGCCGGCCGCCCCGCCGCCCGGCGGCTCCGCCGTCCAGCCGCCAGGCGCGGCGAAATCGGTGGTGTAGACGAGACGCAACATGCGAGACTGGAAGACGGAATCATCGCCCGCGGGCAGCGCGCTTGCCACACCGGCGGCCGAACGGGCTTCGATCTCGTAGCGGAGCGCAGATCCGAGCGGCAGCGCAGGCAGCGCGGCGGAGAAGCGCGCCGCGAAGCGGTCGCCTTCCTCTGGCGCCATCGGAACCGAGCCGACCTCTTCCCCGGCCTCGAAATGGAGCACCAGCTCGGCCTCGGACAGCGCGCCGCCGGGCGTGGTGGCCAGAATACGGATCTCGATCGGCGCATCGACGTCGCTCAGGGGAGGAAGCGGCTCGTGGACGAGGCGCAGCGGATGCGCTTCGTTCCAAACGATGCGATGCGCGTAGGTGCCCAGTCGGCAGCAGTCGTACCCGACGTAGGCGTAGCCGGCGTCGCCCCAGTCGGTGCCCCAACTATTGCGAATGATCCAGGCCTGCCGATGATCGTCCCAGCCCACCAGCAAGACCGCGTGGTTGATCGCATCGCTGCCGGCGTGCCAGTAGATCCCGCGCTCGTAGTGCTGGAAGTCGTCGTACGCGTGCATCGCGACGGCGATCGGGCCGCCGAGCAGCGCCTGTTGCAGCGCCGTGCGATGGGCCGAGACCGCCTCCCAATCCGCCAGCGACACCACCGGTGTCAATCCCTGCGTTTGGCATTCGCGGCCATCCTCGGCGGCATAGGGGAGCTCGGCTTCGCGCACGGCGCCCCAGTCGCGCCAGAGCCGGTAGGCGGCCGTCATCCACCCGCCCGCGCAGTCGTAGGCCTCTTCGTTGCAGTCGAGCACATGCTGTTCGGAGAGATCCAGGATCTGGCCGGTGTAGATGCCCGCCAGGCCCTCCATGGCGCCGGCCGCACTGAAGGCCCAGCAGGAACCACAGCTTCCCTGATCCGGTGCGCCCTGGAGCGCGCGGATCTGCTCCCGCCAGTCCCAGCATGACGGTAGATCGGGGAGCGGGGTCGCGTCGGCGGTCAATCGGGCGAACCGCGCCAGCTCGCCGGGGGGCACGCGAGCGCCAAGGAGCCGGCGGAACTGCTGGCGATCGAGGTGCGAGATCCCGGTCACGCCCGCCACCCAGTGGAAGCCGCCCGCTTCGAGCCTGCGGTTGATTTCCGCGATGCGAGTATGCAGCGCCGCTACCGCGGCCGCGTCGGTGGGTCGCACCGCTGGGGTCCCGTCTCGCGGCGGCCGCACGGGCCAGGGGACGGCGGTGAGGATCAGGAGCAGGCCGGCGATCAGCACCGGGATCAACCTGCCCAGGGCGTGAGAATCGAGACGGCTGGGGAACGGTCCGCGAAAGCGAAGGTGGCCGCGGTCCTCTCCCGCCCGCGGCTGCGGGGGGGGCGTCCTCGGATCCTTCGCCAGGCGGCGACGCTGTGGGTCTGTCTCGGGTGGCATGCGGACCGCGCTCTCCCCGTTCGGTCTTGGTTTCTAACTCTTTACTATTCGGACAGATAGGAAGCGTTCTTGAGTCTTCGATGGTGGAACGAGGATTGGACGTGATGCTCCAGCAGCCTCCTGTCGACTGCGGGATTGCTCGGAGGATGCAGCGATGCACGGGACAGGCGGGGCGCGTCAGGTTGCCCGCTCGGGCCTTGGCGTCATGCCAGATCCAATCTTCGTACCACAATCCGAGGAGAAGATGGTGGAACGAGGATTGGACGTGATGCTCCAGCAGCCTCCTGTCGACTGCGGGATTGCTCGGAGGATGCAGCGATGCACGGGACAGGCGGGGCGCGTCAGGTTGCCCGCTCGAGCCTTGGCATCATGCCAGATCCAATCTTCGTACCACAATCCGAGGAGAATGGGTCAGCCGCTCAAGCCAGGTTGCGACCGCCATCGACGTGGAGAACCGTCCCGGTGCAGTAGGCCGAGGCGTGACCGAGGAAGAAGAGTGCCGCCTGCGTGAACGCCTCGGGCCCGCCCAGGCGGCCCAGCGGCACGGCGCGCCGGATCCGCGCCTCCAGCGATTCGGGGTCTTCGGGCCGCAACAGCATCGGACCCGGTGCGATGACGTTGACGCGCACCTGCGGGGCCAGCTCGCGCGCCAGGGCTCGCGAGGCGACCGTCAGAGATCCCTTGCTGGCCGTATAGGGCAAGTAGCCTCGATACGGCTTGATGATCGACCAGTCGCCAACATTGACGATGCTTCCCCGGCCGGCCTGCTGCATGGCGCGCCCCAAGCGGGTCGCCAGCCAGATCGGCGCCTCGCTGTTGACCTGTTGCATCGTGCGCCACTGCGCGCGCGAGACTCTGTCGAGCGGCGTGCGTGTGTAGACCGAGGCGTTGTTGACCAGTCCGGTGAGGGGGCCACAGGTGGCCGTGACCTCGTCGGCGAGGCGTTCGAGCTGCGTCTCGTCCCCCAGATCCGCCGCGAAGAGATGCAGGCGTCCTTCGGTTCGGCGGAGGCGGGTGGCCAGCGCCTCGGCCTCCGCCTGGGAGGTGTGGAAATGCAGCGCGACCTCGGCGCCCTCGCGCACCAGCGTCTCGGCGAGGTGGGCACCGAGACGGCGGGCGGCGCCGGTGATCAGGATCCGGTGTTCTCTCCACGCCTCCATGCCGCAGAGCCTAGCCGCGATGGGAGGCGGCGGCCAGGCGGTTCCTGATGCTTGAGAGCGGGGGGGCGGCTCCCTATACTGCGCCTCTCGCCCGAATGGAATGGGCAGCGAGGGAACGCCGAGTCCGAGACCTTCGAGCCGAGGAGGAGCCGATGCCCGATTTCGTGCTGACCGAGGAGCAACGCATGGTTCGTGATCTGGCGCGCGATTTCGCCCAGAACGAGATCGCCCCACGGGCGGCGTACCACGATCAGACGGGCGAGTTTCCGCGCGAGATTTGTGAGAAGGCCTTCCGGACCGGTCTACTGAATCCCGGACTGCCCGAGGATCTGGGTGGCGCCGGGATGAGCTGCTTCGAGGAGTGTCTGATCGCCGAGGAGCTGGCCGTGGCCTGCAGCGGCATCGGCACGGCGATGATGGTCAACACGCTCGCCACCGCGCCACTGCTCGTGGGTGCCAGCGACGAGCAGAAGCGCAAATGGCTCGCCCCGATGACCGAGAAGCTGCAGTTCGCCGCCTATGCGGTGACCGAGCCGGATGCCGGCAGCGATGTGATGGGCATCAAGACAACCGCGCGGAAGGTCGGCGAAGAGTACGTCATCAACGGCCAGAAGATGTGGATCAGCGGCGCGGGGGTGGCCGACTGGTTCTTCGTTCTGGCCTACACGAAGAAGGAGGCCGGCATCCGGGGGATGAGCGCCTTCGTCGTCCCGGCCGATGCCGAGGGCGTCTCGATCGGCAAGAAAGAGGACAACATGGGCCAGCGCGCCTCCGACACCCGGGGGATCACCTTCTCCGAGGTGAAGGTCCCCGTGGAGAACCGGATCGGCGCCGAAGGAAAGGGTTGGATGCTGGCCATGGCCGCCTTCGATCACACACGCCCGCCCGTGGCGGCGGCCGCGGTGGGGGTTGGCCGCGCCGCCATGGAACACGCCATCCGCTACTCGAAAGAGCGGCGTGCATTCGGCGTGGCGATCCATCGCCACCAGGCCGTGGCGTTCATGATCGCCGACATGGCCATGGGACTCGACGCGGCCCGCCTGCTCGTCTGGCGAGCGGCCTGGACCTATGACCAAGGCAAAAAGAACTCCTACGAGGCGGCGAGCGCGAAGGCCTTTGCCGCGGACACCGGGATGCGCGTCTGCACCGACGCCGTGCAGATCTACGGCGGCTACGGCTTCAACAAGGAGTATCCGGTCGAGAAGCTGATGCGGGATGCCAAGATCTTCCAGATCTACGAGGGTACCAGCCAGATCCAACGCATCATCGTCAGCAAGGGCATCATCTCGCAGACGAGATAGGTTGTGGCACGAAGATTGGACCTGGCAGCGCCGGCGCGACGGGAGATAGAGTCCGTCGCGCCGGTGCTCGTTTTCCACGGGCTCGCGAGTGCGTGCGGATCTGGGGATCTCGGCCTCACCGGGCCGGTCTGAGCGGCT
>WJJG01000314.1 GCA_014729815.1 Candidatus Eiseniibacteriota bacterium | reverse complement strand
TGACTCCGGTCGCGGCGTCGGAGGCGCGGCCGCGGCCTCTGCGGTCGCGGTCGCCTCCGCGGCCGCGGTGGCCTGCGTGGCCCAATCCAAGAGCCGATGGAATCGGGCCAGCGCAGCGCCCAGGCCGGCCAAATGGTGGTGTCCGTCGGGTGTCATCAGAAACGCCGCAAGCGATGCGCCGACCCGCGGCTCGAGAAGCAGGAAGCGCTGACGGGCGTCGTAGCCCAGCACACGCGGAACGCGGAGGGCGCCCGTGTGGCGTCCCACCACCCAGCGCAGCAGGCGGGCGAGGTCCTGTCCCGCGGTATCCGCGAAGGCCACGCCGATCAGCAGTCGCTCGCGTGCGACACCAGCGCCATCGATCAGATCGGCGACATAGCCGGCGGCCAGCCGTTCCCCGGCCACGTAGCGCAGCGCCTCGATGTGTTGCACGCCTCCGAGCGCGAAGTGGGAGCGCGCCAAGGTCGCACGCAGTAGCTCCGGCGCGCGTGCAGGATCGAGGGCGATGCGGGCGGCGCGAACGCCAGTGTGGTCCATCGTCTCTCCCATGGTTGCCACTGGGAGAGTGCGCGCTGCGCATGGCGATTGCAAGTCGTCGGATCATGTGCCGCGAACGTGCAAGTCGCCGGATCGTGTCGGGCGAGGCGGAGGAACGTGTCCCGCGGAGGCGGAGGAACGTGTCGCGCGAGGTGGAGGATCGTGTCCCACGAGGCGGAGGATCGTGTCCCACGAACTGGAGCGATATCCGCGCGGGAGCATTCAGCGAAGCAGGACCAGCCGGCGCGTCTCGCGCAGGCCGGGGGTCTCGAGACGATAGAAGTAGGCGCCGGCGGGCAGCGTGCGCCCGGCATCGTCGCGTCCGTTCCAGGCGATCGACTGCGGTCCCGGGGGAACGGTTCCGTCGAGAAGCTCGCGCACCGCTCGGCCGTTGACATCGAAGATGCGCAGCTGCACGGTCTGGCGCGCGGGCACGCGAAAAGCGATCCGCAGTCCCGGGCCCCCGGGATTGGGACGACTCTGCCCGAGCGCCGGATGCAGCTCCAGAGCAGCGCCCTCCTCGGCCCCCGCCCAGAGGGAGTCGGTGCCGAAGAACTCGACTTCGTCGATGTACCACCCCTCTTCGGCGATCGCGTCGTCGGACCCGAAGCGCAAGCGGAAGCGCACCTGCCCGGTCTGGCCGAGCAGCTCGAAGACCGCCTCCTCCCAGGCGAGGTTGCCCGAGTAGGCCGGGGTCTCGGGCGGGAAGGGTCCGGTTTCATCCGTGTTGCGGATCAGGTGGGTGTAGCCGCCGACGGGGAAGATCTGTTCCCAGCCGCCATCGTCGAGGTTCATCTCGACGATCCCACCATCATAGCAGTAGCCCGGATAGCTGCCGCTCTCCTCGGCCTCCATCCAGTGCCGGAAGCGCAGGTAGGAGCTGCGTCGCAGCGTGACCGTCTGCGACTCGAGGGCCCCGTCGGAGAGGTGCGCGTAGTCTCCGCCGCCGGTGGCGCCGAACTTCCAGCTCCAGGCGCCGCCGGGGGTGTAATTGCGCTGGTCGGAGCGGTGCCACTGGTCCTGATAGCCGCCGGTGACCACGTAGTGGCTCCAGCCGCCGGGCCCCGACTCCATGTCATCGTAGATGCCGCCCACCGGCATCGGGATGGCGAGCTGGACGCCGATGCCCCAGTCCGCGGCAACCTCCAGCTCGGCCGTGATGACGTCCGGATCGGGGCAGTCAGGAGAGACCTGCAGCAGGAAGGGGGGTGCCAGCGGCAGGCTCTCTCCGGTGCGCAGCGAATCGAGCGTGGCGAATCCCTCGAGCACCTCGACCTCCGGATGAGACACGTCGAGCGTGACCTCGATCCCGCTGGCGTGCTCGTGCCCATCGTTGCGGAGCGTCACCGTGACAGCGATCTGCTCGCCGGGGTCGATCCGGCCGTTGCCGTTCCCGCCGGCGCTGTCATCGATCTCGTAGCCATCGGCGCTGAGCCGGGGCGCGCAAATCTCGAGCGGGAGATCGCGGTTCCACTCCTCCCCCCCATTGCACTCGATGTGCAGGGTCAGCTCCAATAGATGACCATCCGCCGCGCGCGGATCGATCCACAGATCGAAGTCCTCCAGGCACTCGCGGGTCTCGCCGACGGGGATGTCGCCGAACTCCTCGTAGTCGTCGATGATCTGGCAGAGCGAGTCGGCGGTCTGCAGCGTGGCGTGCACGGCGACGGCATCCTCGAAGCCGTCGTTCCGCAGGGTGACCGACAGCTCGATCGTCTCGCCGGCGTCGGCATCGCCGTCGCTGTTGCCGTCGCTCCCTCCGTCGCCGTCGTCGTCGATCGCCGAGTCGGAGACCACCAGATAGGCGCCGCTGGGGGGATAGATGCGCACCAGCTCGGGGGGGGCTTGCGGGGTGAAGAGCCCCAGGTGCTTTGGCGGGACGGTCTCCCATCCGGTCGTATCGCTGCCCACCGCCTCGGAGGCCACCACCCAGCTTCCGGCGATCTGGGCGTAGCGCAGTCGAAACATCTCGATCTCGTCATGATCGAAGCGCACGCCGACCAGGGTGTCGCCGTTGGAGACCAGGCAGTTGGCACCGGTCCAGAGCGCGCCGTTGTCGTAGATGCGAAAGATCGCCTCGCGCACGACCTCGCCCAGCGCGAAGGTCGTGCCACCGTCGCCATCGGGCACGCCGGACTCGAGCAGCTTGACGATGTAGAGGGTGAGCAGCTCCGAGTCGATGGCCGGATCGGTGTAGTCGAGCGGATGGGTCGTCAGGAAGTCCGGATCGTCGGCCTCGAGCAGCGGAATCATCTCTTCGGCGTAGACGCGCCCATTGTGACAGAGTGTGATCCCGCCCCGCAGGAAGGGGTGCGGATCGGGCACGGTCGAGTGACTGCCGGAGGAGTAGCGCACATGCGCGATGGCGCAGGTCGGATCCAGCGCCTGCATCTGAGAGATCCCGGCGTCGTAGCGGAGATCGTGCGGGTGGTCCGCAGGAGGTCCGCCGCGCAGAATCGCCGGCCCCTCCCATCCGGCGGCGGCCAGCGCCGGAGCGTAGATGCCCAGTCCCCAGCCGTTCGGGTTGGAGGAGCCGAGGGCCTTGAGCGAGAACTCGCCGCTGCGCAGATGGTCGTCGATCAGGCTGTCGGAGAGGCTCGCACCGATCGCGCCCCAGAAGCGGCAGTTGTGCCCGGGCGGCAGGGATCGGCCCGGGGAGCGGCCGTGCAGAGACAGCGTTGCACCGCCCGGGGGTGGCCCGGAATCGCCGGGAAGCAGGATCATCGCCAGAGCGAACAGAAGAGCCGTGGCGCGGCTGGCCCGGCCGGTGTCGGTGCAGCGGTGCGACTTCATACCCTCAATCATACACGATCGCTGCCCCCCGGAGCCGGGCAAGAACCGACGCGCTCGAAAAAAGCCACCGGCCCTACCTGGGTGGCAGGGCCGGCGGCGAAGCGAAACCCCCAGCCACCGGGCGCGGCCGGGAGGATTGGCTTACTTGTAGAGGCTCTTGATCGAACCCCAGGTCCCGCTCTCCACCGGAGAGGGGTTCTCCGTGCACATGTAGAGCACGGTATTGACGGTGTACGGATTGCCCGAACCAACCCAGTCGATCGGCTGAGCGATCACATACGCACCGCCGGCGCCCCAGCAGAAGTCGAAGGCCGCCGGGGTGCCCGGAGCATACTCGTTGTTCTCGACCGTCACGAACGCGCCGTCCGGCAGATCGTTGAAGCTGCCGTGGCTCGAGCAGTTCCAGCCCTGCAGATCACTCGAGCTAACCGGCAACGGGTCGTTGAAGACCGGATGCGAGTTGTCGGTGATCAGCATGCTGTTGATACACTCGATCGAGTAGTGCGTAAAACCACCCGGCCAAGTGATCTGCTCGTTCGGATAGCCGAAGTAGGCCGCGCAGCACATCAGCATGCAACCGCCGCCGGACATGTAGGCCTCGAACCACTCCTGGTTGTCGCCCAGGATGTAGTAGTAGTCCGTGTCGACCTGGTTGTTGGGAATGATGACCTTGTCGTACGGATCCAGGTCAACAGTGCCCATGCTGCCTGAGTTGTACACCGTGTAGGACACGCCATACTCCTGCAGGACCTGGAGAATCGCGTCCGAACCCCACGGATACTGATCCATGAAGATCGCCACGTTCTCCGGCGTATCGCCGTCGAAGGAGTGCGGCTCTACGAAGATCGCATCACCACCGCCATCGATCGTCGTCGCCAAGGCGGTTCCGGTGAAAGCGACCAGCAAAGCCAGAAGCCAAGCAAGTTTCATGGTGACATTCTCCTTTCAAGCACGCGCTCGACTCGGGCGCCGCAGTGCCCGGCTCTACAGTCGCCCGAATCACAGATGCCTAGGCCTGAGGGCCGACGTCGCCTGGCAGGACACCGGCCGCGAGCTCACGAACCGCATTATAAGCCTGGAGGTTGCTGGTTTCAAGGCGGACTGATCCCGCAAGAGACGGCATCGTAAGCCGATGCCCGGAGGGCGGTTGCGGCCTCGAAGCCATCCCTACCGCAGGATCAGGACCCGCTGGAGGCGCGCGCCCGCCGGCGTCGTGACGCGGCAGCCGTACAGCCCCCCCGCGACGCGACGCCCCGCCGCATCGGTGCCGTCCCAGGGGATCTCACAGCGGCCCGCCGGCTGCAGCGCATCCTGCAGGCGGCGCACTCGGCGTCCGGTCGCATCGAACAGCTCGACGGTCACCTGCGCTGGGGCCGCGAGTTCGTAGCGGAGGCGGCAGCCGGCGATGGAAGGATTCGGCTGCACGCCGAAGGCGCGTAGGAGCGGTGGATCTTCAGCGATGACGTCGTCGTCCCGGCCATCCCGGGCACTTGGATCCTCCTCCGTGACGTCGCTCATCTCCTCGAGCGAGCGGATGATCCAGACATCCGGATCGATCTGCAGCCCGAGCGGCTCCCCGGCGACATGCAGGACGAAGTCCTGCGTCTCGAGCGAGTCCCAGACGACGAAGCGCTCCTCGCCGGAACTGGTTTCGATCAGAATGTCGATCGGCATCCTGAATACCGGACCGGTCTGCTGCACCTGACGCAGGCGCAGATGCACGTCGTAGCCGTCGCGCCCCTCCCGCGCGGGCGCCGTCCACCAGTGATGTCGGTACGTCGGGTAGCCGGGCTGATAGATCCACTGCTCGAAGAACCAGGAGAGCTCCTCGCCCGAGGCGGCTTCGAAGGCCGCGCACAGGTCATCGGTGTCCGCCACACCGTAGCGGAAGTCAGGATCGTTGGCGTAGCCGTAGATCCCGGCGAAGAAGGCATCATCGCCGATCACGTGTCGCAGCATGTGCAGAACCCAAGCGCCCTTGTAGTAGATCGCCGCATGCAGCGGCGGATCGATCCCGTAGAGCTGGAACTGCCCGTAGTGCAGCGGATTCATGTTGTTCATGTAGTTGTGATAGTAGTCCTCGCCGTAGAGCGGCTCGAACCAGAGCGCCTCGCAATAGGTGGCGAAGCCTTCCTTGCACCAGGCGTGCTCCCAGGTCGTCATGGTGATCATGTCTCCCACCCAGGAGTGGGAGAGCTCGTGAGCCACGACCCAGTCGTTGGCGTGGGTTCCGGTGATCCACTGCCAGCCCATGCTGGTAGCGGTCTGATGCTCCATGGCGCCCGGATGCATGAACTCCGCGATGGCGTACTTCTCGTCGAGGAAGGGGTACTCACCGAAGAGCCCGGCATAGAACTCCATCATCTCGACGTTGCGACTCCAATCGACTCGGGCGTCGGCCGAGTCGACCGGGAAGGTCCAGTAGTGGACGTCCATCGTCGTCGTGCCGTCGAGGCCGGTGTAGACCTCCGACCAGTGCGCGTAGTCGGTCACCGCGATCGAGAAGAGGTAGGTCGACATCGGGTATTCCGTCCGCCACTCGTAGGTCGCCCGCCCGTTGCCCTGGTCGATCACCTGCGTGAGCACGCCGTTGCTGACGACGAAGAGGCTGTCGGGACAGGTGACCTGGATCCCGAAAGTCGCCTTGTCCTTCGGATCGTCCTTGCACAGCCACCAGGCGGGTGCCCCGTAGGGTTCGGAGTAGGAAAGGATCATCGGCGTGCCATAGAAGTTGAGCCAGCGAAACGGTTGCGGTCCCCCGGGCAGATCGGGCGTGCCATGGTAGCTGCAGCCGATCGCGAAGGTCTCCCCGGGATCGTAGGTTCCATCCAGCGTCACGGTCAGGATGTCCGCGGCGTGCGTGTAGCTCGCCGGGGTTCCGTTGACGGTGACGTGATCGACGGCCATGCAATCGAGCAGGTCCAGCTCGACCTCGGCCAGCCCCGGAATCTCCGCGCGGGCCTCCAGATCGACAGCGCCGATCAGGACCATGTTGGGGATGTCGAGATCGAGAGCGATCTCGTAGCCGATGACGTCGTATTCGTCGTGGGCGGGGCGGCCGCCCGGATGCGAGGCCGGTGCCCGCGGCCCCTCGGCGGCCTGCTCCCAGGAAGCCGCGTAGCGCGCCTGCTCGGCCTCGATGAAGCGCTGCCGCTGCTCGAGGGTCGGGATCGGTGGGGGCACGGCGGCGCCCCCGGCCACGCGCCCCGCAACGGACGGCACGTTGCCGGGCACACCGCCGCCGGCATGCGCATCGCTGCCAGGTGCCGTGGCGCGGGCGGACAAGCCGCAGAGCAGCGGCGCAAGCGCCAGCAGGCCGATCAGGAGGATAGCGGTCGGAACAGGAGCGCGGTGGATCGTCGTCATCTGGCAACTCCTTCTCTCGCGGGGACGGTCCGGCGCGGCGGCTGTGGCCGAGGCGCCGCGCACGGGACGGAAACGGGGACGGGCGGAACGCCCCGGGAGTATACCATGTTCGGCGCCGGGCCCGCGGGGGGGATCGACGCTCCACGCGCGCCTGGCGAGGGACTCGCGCGACCGATCCGATCGCCGCGCTGCTACAGATCGAACCAGCGCGTGACCTTGGCCAGCACGATATTCTCCGCCTCGGCCGTGGCCAGCGAGCCCCAGTCACGCGGCAGGTCGAAGCTCCCCGGATCGGAGAGATCGGTGCGGCTCTGCGTCCAGACCAGATACAGGGTCGAGCCGGGGCGATACTCCCAGCGCAACACCGCATTGAACCGCAACGACTTGAAGTTGAAATCGGGATTGGAGAAGGAGAACGGTTCTGCGGGGCCCGTCCCGTCGGGATCGACTTCGTAGGCCTCGCGCTCCGCATCGAAGGTGATCGTCGAGCCGTTGTCCTGACCGTATTCGTTGAACAGGAAGGTGGCCGCCCGGGCGAACTCCTTGAAGTCGCGATAATCGCCGGTGGCGAAGAGGGGTTGCAGATAGGCCTGCAACGTCAGCTTGGGCGTGAACGTCCAGTCGATACGTGTGGTCAGCGAAAGCTCGCGATACTCCATGTCGCTGTAGAGATAGCGCACGCCGTAGGTTTCGGTCATGCGCTCATCCTCGCTGCGGCCGACCCAGGCGGTTCGATCGTCGCCCCACTCGTAGCTCGGCATGAAGGAGATGCGCAGAGCGCTGGCCGGACGCAGGTGCACGTTGCAATACCCGTGCGCGGTGCGGGAGCCTTCGTCGCCACGCGACCCACCGGCGCCGACTCCGATGCACAGGGGCTTGCTGCAGTCGGTCTGCAGATTGACATCGGCCGAGACGTGATGGGGGAGACGCATTGCCGGCCCGCCGCGCGTGTAGCGATGGCTCTGGCGTTCGGGGTTGTAGAAGAAACTGCCGTTGACGCCCCAGTAGTTGCTCAGATTGACGAAGTAGAATCCGCCATAGCCATAGTTGTCGGGTGTGCCCGCGAGATCCCAGGTGCGGTAGGTCGCCAGATCGAATCCCCGCTCGCGCACGAAGCCCCTGGGCTCGTGCCAGTGGTAGCCGGCCGAGAGATGCCAGTTGATCTGGTCGGCGCGCGTCTGGAACCCGGCATCGTTGATCTCGAAGCCCGGCGAGACGGCTCCCAGGGCGGTGTTGAGCCGCACGTTGCCCGACTGCTTGTTGAGCATCGCCCGCCCGACCCAGCCGGCCAGCGAGGTGCGCGAGGGATCGACCGCGACATGGTCGACATCGGGCCGCTGGTAGTAGCGCCGCGAGGCGTACTGCAGCCGCTCGATCGCAGCCGCATCGCCATGGACGTGGCTGCCGGCGCAGAAGCCCTTCAGCGCCCACTCGCCATCCGCATCGAGCATCATCCAGCCGTCGATGCCGCCCGCCAGTGCGCTATGCACCAACTCCTCGCGGCTACGCTCATCGGGTAGATCGCGCAGCGTGCTGGTGGCCATCAGTCCGATGCCCCGGTGCCCATCGGGGCGAGTCCGCTGCAGGCGCAGCACCGAGTAGTTGGCTAGCGGTTCGATCGTCTGGTCCCAACGTCGGTCGCGCAGCTGCAGCTCGGCCTCCTCCTCGGCGGTGAACGCCGTCAGGAAGCCGACGGAGCTGTTGCCGAGTGTTCCGGAGAGCTTTCCGGCTCCGAGGATGGTCGTGGCTTCGGCAAGCTCGGCGTAGTCGTGCTCGTGCAGCGAGAGCGAGGGCGCGCGGCCTACGCGGCGGCTGTAGAAGAGCAGCGGGTCCATCCAGTTGAAGTTCCAGTTGCTGTTCGTGCCCTCCTGGGCGAAGCGGAAGACGTTGGCGCCGTGCACGAAGAAGGGCCGGCGTTCGGAGAAGTAGGTCTCGTAGGCCGAAAGATTGACGACCGCCGGATCGACCTCTACCTGTCCGAAGTCGGGATTGATCGTGGCATTGAGCATCAGATTGCTCGAGAGGCACCATTTCAGGTCCATCCCGAGGTCGAAGTCGGTCTCGCGATCCTCATGGTACGGGTCGAACGGATCGACCTGGCGGAAGCGGGCGCGGCCCACGCCGTAGGTCAGCAGTTCCAGTCGCCGTCCGCCGCAAATGCCGCGGATGCCGACCAGATCGGGGAAGCGGCCGCAGTAGCCGGACTCGCCGCGCGGAATATGGATCACATCCGCGCGCTCCTGCGTGCGCAGCGTGCGGCGACTGAAGTTGATGCCCCAGACCTGCTCGTCCCGGTCGGGAAAGGCGAGTTGCGAGAACGGGATGCGCATCTCGACCGCCCAGCCCTGCGCATCGATGCGTGTCGCGCAGTCCCAGATCGGGTCCCAGGAGTCGTCGGTCCATCCGTCGTTGAAGATCGTGGCGTCGCCGATCACGCCCGCGGGATTGACCGAGAAGGAGTAGCCGTTGCGGTCGTCGTTGAAGGTGTCGAGGTTGACGAAGACCCAGTCGGAGCTGGGCCAGGTGTCGCGCCGGCCCAGGTTGCAGGCGATCGACTCGGGCGCGGCGTCGTGCAGGCGGGCGGCGACGTAGAGGGCTTCCTGATCGTAGGCCACCCACCAGTCGGTCGGCTGCCGCGGCGGAGCGCCATTGTCGGGATCGCGCTGGATCAACGGCGCGACGGAAGGACGCTGCCAGACCGCTTCGCGCAGCTCGCCATCGAGCACGATCGACTCTCCGAGATGCACGGCCAGGACCGTTGTGGCCAGCTCCAGGGCGGCCTGTGTGCCGTCCGGGCCGGGTGTCTCCCCGCTGCCGGCCTGGGCGCGCGGCGTCGTTGCCGCGCCCAGCAGCGCGCCCAGTAGCAAGAGCGCGGCTGCCGTGGCGAGGGGTGGAACCGCTCGGCGAACGGTCGGCGACCTGTGCCGCGAGAGCTGGAGGGAACGCATTACGACCTCGCACGTTGGGGCTCCGGATCGGACCCTCTCGTGGGTGCTGTCGCCAGCGATGGCCTCGTCCTGAATAGACGATGGTTGCGCCGAAAGGGTTCAAATCGTGCCGGCCCTCAGTTGTCGTCTCCTGGGCGCGGGGCTAGGCTCCCAGGGAGAGGAGCGACCGCGAGACGGGCAGGCGCATCTTCCCTGCAGCCGCCGAGCGGCGCGGCGGACGAGGATCTGCAGATCGGCAGGAGCAGAGATGCGGACGGCGCCCTCCAGATCGCCCGCCAGACCCGCGCCGGGGCCGGCGCGCCCGGCAGTCGGCGTCGCATGGCTGCTGCTGATCGTCCTGCTGGCCGCGCCGGCCGCGCCCGCGCGCGAGGCCGGCTTCTCCCGCGAGGACTCCGCCCTCGGGCTCTATGCGACCCGCCGGCCCTACCTGCGGCACCACAATGTCGGCCTGCTGGGGCTCACAGTCATGAACCTCGGCCTGGTCGGAAGCCTGAACGCCACCGATGCGTTCGGGGCTTCCTGGGAAGGGGGCGAGTACCTCTGGGGCGCCGCGCTCTGGGTCGGGGCCGTGGCTACCGACGGCCTTGGCTACGTCTCCACCGGCTACGCCTGGACCGAGGAGGAGGAGTTCGAGCTGCGGCCGAGCCTCGATCCGCGTGATCGCATCTATGCCAGCTTCGAGGGGGCTCCGGGCGGCGATCGTCCCGGATTCAGCGAATCCGGCGGCGATGACGATGGCGACGGACTGCGGGATGAGGATCCATTGAACGGCTACGACGACGATGGCGACGGCGCCATCGACGAGGACTACGCGGCCATCTCGCAGCAGATGTACGTCTGCGAGTGCACCGACTACACCTCCGAGGTATTGCGGGAGTATCCGCTGCACAAGCCGCTCTACCTGCACGTGCGCCAACAGAGCTTCGCCTGGTCGAGCGAAGGGGAGAACGAGTTCGTCGGGCTCGACTATGCGATTCGCAACGATGGCTTCGAGACCTTGCGCGATGTCTACGTCGGCTACTTCGTCGACTCGGATGTCGGCCGCAAGGAGTCGGCCACGTTGCACATCGACGATCTGGGCTTCTACGCGCAGCTCGACACGACCTACATCGATCCTCAAGCGGACTACCTCTGCGGCGGCGGCAACAGCCCGCTGCGCAATTGCTCGCAGCGTTCGCTCTCGAGCCGCTACGTCTACACCCATGATGTCAGCGGCGGATTCCCCGGAGGCGTAGCGGGCGACGACCTGCCCGCCGGCGCCAATGGCTACTTCGCCACGGTTCTGCTGGGCCACACCACCGATCCCCTGACCGGCCGCGCGCCGGCCAGCGTGCGACTGCATAGCTGCTGGTTCTTCAGCGGACGCGGAACCTATCCCAGCGGCGATCCGCAGAACGACTACGAGCGCTACGACCTGCTATCGAGCGGCGTGCGCACGACCCATCCCCCGGCGCTGGCCGCGGACTACCGCTACTGCCTCAGCGCGGGGCCCTTCGTCGAGCTGCGGCCCGGGGAGGAGGTGCGCTTCCAACTGGCCTTGGCGGTCGGGCCCGGCTTCGCGGGTCTGCGGCGACGGGTGCTGACCGCCCAGCGCGTCTATCATGGCAAATGGGCCGACGTGGATGGCCTGGACCACACCGGATGCGGCGGGCGCGAGCTGTGCCTGCATGTCGAGGAGCCCGGCACCACGATCTTCTGGCAGGATCCCTGCGATCCCTCCTTTCCGCCACCACCGCCGCGCAAGGTCAAGAACACCACGTGTGAACGCCCCGAGTACTGGGCCGACAACGATTGCGACTGCTGCACACCGCTGCAAGTCGATGCGCGTACCTGTGAAGGATGGGAGGAGCTGGTGCACTGGGTAGGGGAAGTCGCGCCGCCGCCCCCGAGAACGAGCCTCGAGGATCCCCTCACGCGCAGCGCCGCGGCCGGCGATCGGATGGTGCGCGTCGAATGGGATAACGCCTCGGAGATTCTCGGCGAGGTGGCCGCGCGCGAGAGCTTCTGCGGCTACCGTGTCTGGCGCGTGGAGGGGTGGGATCGCCCGATCGGCTCCTTCGGCCCGGCGCCCTACGAGTGGCAGCCGCTGGTGGAGCTGGCGGTCGAGCCGCGCGGGTATCAGCTGTCGCTGGATGCGCACACCAACGACTTCGCGGCGATCGTCGATACGTTGGGCACGCTGCCCGACGGCCGCCCGCGGCTGCGCTACGCGGTGGGGCGCTACTTCTATGAAGATCGCGAAGGCCTCAAGAACGGGATGCTCTACTTCTACGACGTCACCGCCTTCAACTGCTGGGTCGACTCGCTGGGCCGCTACCACGAGGTCGGCGGGCACCCGGCGGCGGTCGAGACGGAGGGGATCACGCCGCGCTGGTCGGCCGTCGCGGAAGAGGCCTGGGAGGATGCCGTGATGGTCGTGCCCAATCCGTGGAACGGCGGCGCCGCCTGGGACCTGATCCCCAGCGACGCCGATCCGACCGGCAGCCACATCGACTTCGCGAACCTTCCGGACCGCGACTGTGAGATCCGCATCTACACACTCAGCGGCGATCTGGTCCGCACGCTGCGTCACGACCCCGGCGCCTACCGGCGGGGGACGGTGCGCTGGAACATGCTCTCGCGCAACGGGCAGGAGATCAGCAGCGGGGTGTACCTGTATGCCGCGACGTGCGGCGAGCGCACCAAGCTCGGGCGCTTCACCGTGGTCCGGTAGGCGGCCGCGGGATCCGTCATCATGGGCGCCGCCCGGAGGGCGGCTTCAGCCTTGCGCCAGCCTGCGCAAGCCCGCGGGGTCCAGGATGCGGATGCGGCGGCCCTCGACCGCGATCAGTCCGCTGCGCGAGAGTCTGGCCAGCGCCCGGCTGAGCGTTTCGGGCAGCGTGCCGATCTGCGCGGCGAGCTCGCGCTTGGTCTGCGGCAGCACGACCACGGGACGCCCCTCTGCCGGAGTAGTCTTGGGAATCAGATCGACCAGAGCAGTGGCCAGACGCGCGGGCACATCGCGCAAGGCGAGCTGTTCGATCAATCGGTGGAATTCGCGCAGCTTCAGTGAGAGCCCCGCGAGCATGCCGAGTGCGATCTCGGGCCGCCGGCGGATTGCCGACTCGAGCACATCCCGCATGACGAGAAGTAGCGCGCATGCCTCGATCGCTTCGGCATGGGCGGGGTACCCTTGTCCCATCCACACGGCGGCCTCGCCGAACGTGTCGCCCGGACCGTAGAGATGCAGGATCTGCTCGTCGCCTTTCGGCGAGAGCTGATAGAGCTTCACGCGCCCGCGCAGGATCACGTAGAAGCGGTCGGCAGGCTCCCCTGCAGAGACCAGTACGTCGCCGGCCTCGGCGCGCAGGGCGCGGCCGTCGGTGAGCAGCCCACGTCGATCTTCTTCCGAGAGTGCCGAGAAGAGGGGGACACCCCGCAACACGGCCAACGCGTCGGCCTTGCTGATTCGCTGCATGGGGCGATTCTGCGCAGCGAGCATGGCGGATGCTAGCCCAAAACGCGCTGCGGATCTTGCTGCGCCGCTGGCGGCGTCATGCGCCGGACGGCACACCGCCCAGGATGTCGTGCAAGTCCTCTCGCGCATCCGACGTCGGACGCAGGCCGAAGCGCTTCTGCAGGACATCTCGCACCCCGGGGCCCAGGAAAGCCGGCAGCGTGGGGCCGATGCGGATGTCCTTGATCCCCAGATGCAGCAGCGTCAGTAGGATGCAGACCGCCTTCTGTTCATACCAGCTGAGAACCAATGACAGCGGCAGGTCGTCGACCTCGCACTCGAGGGCGCGGGCGAGCGCCAGGACGACCTGTATGGCCGCGTAGGCGTCGTTGCATTGCCCGGCGTCGAGCAGACGCGGCAGACCGCCGATTTCACCGAATGCGAGCTTGTTGAACCGGAATTTCCCGCACGCCAGTGTGAGCAGAACGCAGTCGTGCGGCACGGCCTCAACGAATTCAGTGTAGTAGTTGCGTCCCGGCTTGGCGCCGTCGCACCCTCCCACTAGGAAAAGGTGCCGTATGCTGCGGTTCTGGATCGCTGCGACGATTCGATCGACTGCGCTCAGAAGCGCTTGGCGTCCGAATCCAATGGTGATCCAGGCCTCGGGTGCATCCTCGGCGAAACCTTCGGCCGCTCGCGCGGCCTCGATGACCGGTGTGAAGTCGCGATCTGCGATGTGCGTCACGCCCGGCCACGCGACCAGGCCGGTGGTGAAGATGCGGCTGCGGTAGCTGTCCCGCGGCGCTTGGATGCAGTTGGTGGTCATGAGGATCGCGCCCGGGAATGCCTCGAACTCGTGTCGCTGATCCTGCCAGGCGCCGCCGTAGTTGCCTGCCAGGTGCGGATACTTCCTGAGACCCGGGTAGGCCAGCGCGGGCAGCAGCTCGCCGTGCGTATAGACGTCGATGTCTTGGCCGGCGGTCTGCTGCAGGAGAGCATCGAGGTCCTTGAGATCGTGTCCGGAGACGAGGATGCATTTGCCGCGCCGCGGGGAGACGCGCACCCGGCTGGGCTCGGGATGTCCGAAGCTCTCGGTATTCGCGCGATCGAGGAGTTCCATGACTCGCAGGTTCAGAGCACCCTCCTCCAAGGCCATCTCGACCAGACGGTCGGCATCGCTGGGCTCGTCGGCGAGCTCGGCCAGAAGTCGCTGGAAGTCGGCGTGCAGCCCGGGCGCCTCATATCCGAGGATCCACGCATGGTCCAGGTAGGCTGCCGAGCCCTTGAGTCCATACAGCACCATCTCTTGCAGGCCGGTGACCGCTGCGCCCTGTTCCGCGAGACGGCTTGCGAGCTGCAGGCGGCGCCCCGCGGCGATCATGGCTTCGGTGTCGCCCGGCGACTCCTCGTCCCACTCGGCCGCGTCCAGCAGCCTGTCAGTCGCTGTCCGGGCGGGCGTGTCGAGTGGCAGATCGTTCACCAAGGCCGCGCGAAGATAGAGCGTCCGGGCGCGGCGGCGTGCCCGAGCCGTGGCCCGAATCTGAGCCGCCACGCGCTCGCCTTCGAAGCTCACGTTGGTGACTGTTGTGAAGAGTGCTTCGATCAGCGCGTGATCCACCATCGGGTCGTGGGCTCCCAGGCGACGGGCCCGCACGGCGTATTGGGCAGTGCCCTTGGCGATGTGTACGAGCAAGTCCTGCAACGCCGCGACGTCGGGATCCTTGCCGCAGGCTCCGTGCACGGTGCAGCCCACCCCCTGGGCGGCCTGTTCACACTGGTAGCAGTACATCTCCATCCTCGTCTCCCTCCTTGATCGCACAGCGTGATCCTCCAAGCTCGCTACGTGTCTAAGCGGACAGTGGCGTACTGGATCCAATTCCATTCGGCTTCTGGACGATCTCCTGGATGCAGCCGTTGACGCCCACGCGGATGCTGCTGAATGCGGTCTTCTCGGAAGCGGCCGCGCGCAGCGCCCGGACGACTCCACCAACCATCCCGCTGCAACAGGGCACTTCCATGTGGGCTACCGTCACGGAGCGCATGTCGTGGGAGCGGAAGACCTCGGTCAGCTTCTGCACGTAGGTTCCGAGGTCGTCGAGCTTCGGGCAGCCCACGGCAAGGGTCTTTCCGCGCAGTAGCCGCGCGTGAAAGTCCGGCATGGCGAAGGCGACGCAATCGGCCGCAATCAGGAGATCGGCCCCCTCCCAGAGCGTCCCCTCGGCCGGCAACAGTTGGAGCTGTACGGGCCAGTGGGTCAGTTCAGATGCCCCTGCGGTGCCCATCTGCGTCTCGGGCTCCGAGATCACCGCGTCTCCCTTGGTTGGCCCGACCGCGGCCCGGCTCGGGTCGCGCGGCGGCCGGAGTTCTCGCATAGCGGACCCCGGACACCCGCACGGAAGGGAGGCACCGCGCGCCCGCGCGCCAGGTGCCGTGTCATCGGGCGTCCTGCCCGCTGTAGCGGCACGGTCGGCCTTCCCGTCGGCGCCCAGGGCGGCGAGGTGCGCGGCGACCGCTGCTTCGTCGAAGGCCGCCGCCTCGCGGCGTTCGATCCGGATCGCATCGCGCGGGCAACTCCCCAGGCAGTTGCCCAGGCCGTCACAGAGGTTCTCGCGCATCAATCGCGCCTTGCCCTCGATGACCTGGATGGCGCCTTCGGCACACTGCGGCACGCAGGCGCCACAGCCATCGCACCTTTCCTCGTCGATATGAATGATCTCGCGTACTCTGCTTGCCGACATGGTTCCTCCTGCATCTCGGTGACCGTCGGGCGCAGCCGTCGTGCCGTTGCACGTTCGACCCGCTGCGCCCCCAGATTCCCCGAAACGCGGGGGCGACGCCTTGATCCAGATCAAGAGCGCGCCGTGGACCGCCGAGTCGTCGTCGGGGC
>WJJG01000313.1 GCA_014729815.1 Candidatus Eiseniibacteriota bacterium | reverse complement strand
GGCGAGAATCGCGCGGGCCAGGCGTCGCGGGCTGGCGCGACTGGTCCCCTCGGCCAGGATGCGCGTCAGCTCCGCCTCATCGATCCGCGCCAGCAGTTCGGCGGCGCTGACGCCGCGTCGCGGATCGAAGCGCATGTCGAGCGGTCCATCCTGGCGAAACGAGAATCCCCGCGCCGGATCGTCCAGCGCCGTGGATCGAAGGCCGAGGTCCACGAGGATGCCGTCGGCTCGTTCCCACCCCTCTTGGGCCATCAGCTCGGCGATCGCCGAGAAGGGGCCCTCACGCACGACCACGCGGTCGCTCTGATCGTGCAGGGCCGCGCGCGCCGCGGCCACCGCATCGGGATCGCGATCGATGCAGAGCAACCGTCCCTGCGGGCCCAGCGCAGAAAGAATCGCGCGGCTGTGGCCGGCCTCACCGGCCGTGGCGTCGACGTAGGAGCCACCGGGATCGGTCACCAGGGCGGCGACCACCTCGGAGACCAACACCGGCAGGTGCGCCACGGAGCTAGTGGGCCCCACGGGACGGCGGGAGGGCAGAGGCCTTCCCGAGGAGGACACGAGGCAGGGAGCTCTTTTTTTGCCTTTTGCCCAAAGTCCCTGCTACCTCCCGCCACCCCTTTCGGAGGCACTAGTTCGGACTCGGCACTGCCAAGCCATGCGGGTCATCCGTCCCCCAACGACCTGGCCCGTCCTCGGCGACGGTCAGACCCGCATGCCCCAGCAGTGGCGAACAAACCCCACTGTACCCATCGAGGAAGTCGCGCCCCGCCTGGGCGCAGGCGAACTCCACGATGCGACGCACATAGGAGGAAACGCCCGTCAGCCGCACGCGAACGGCGCGCGCGGCGCAGCGGCGGGCGATCTCCATCAGGATCGGAACCGCACGATAGTGCACGTGCGTGGTGTGACTCAGATCCAGGACCAGCCAGGTGTCGGGCCGCAGGTAGACGCGCTCGAGCAGCCCGAGCAGCTCGCGGCACTCCTCGGCGCCCCAGTCGCCCGAGAGCATGCCCCAATGCGCGGCCGGAGCGCCTTGTGTCGCAGGGCTGCGGCTCATGCTGGCGGATCCCCTTCCTTGCGCGGAGAAACGGAGGCATCGACGTGCGCCATCAGCTCGTCGACTTCGGCCGGCGAGGTGGCCGACGGGTAGGTCGCCTCGAAGCGCTCCGGCGACCAGAGCTCGACGCGATTCCAGCTGGGGAAGACGACGAGCTGCTTCTGAATGCCGGCGAATCCCATCTGTCCTTCCGTCAAGCTGACTCTTCCATTACGATCGGTGCGCGGCGTACTGCCGTACTTCGCCAGGAGCGTCCGCAGGCGGATGGCCTTCGGATCGCCCTGGATGACGGCCTTGAAGATCGGGGGCGAGAACTGGTTCCAGGTCTCCGGCGTGAACAGGTAGAGGCAGCCACCTTGACCGATCGTGATGACTACCGGCGAGCCGCTCTCGGCGAGCCCGAGCTCCTCGCGGAGCTTGGCCGGCAGAGTGAGACGCCGCTTCGAATCGAGCACACAGCTCGCGCTTCCCAGCAGCGGCAGGCTCATCGATCCCTACTCCCCCCGCAGCGCCCACGGGTCGCTCATCCTGCGCCACGAATCGCCCCGATTCCCCACGAATCTCCATTTCCCCCCACTAAGCCCCACGCGCATCCTGCCCAAGAGCAGGCCAGGGGTCAAGGATGGTTTTGACGCAGCAGGAAGGATTCCTGTAATTAGCTGCAGGACAAGTAACTAGAGTTTCGGAGGATTCCCTCTGCGTCCCCCCGGCGGGCTGCGTTCCGCTCGGGCCTCGACGGCCGTCCGATCGCCATCTCCCACCGGAGCGAGACGCACCCGGGTTGTGGGACGAAGATTGGTGAAGCCGGCCGTGCAAGCCGGAGTCCGGCTGAATCTTGGCACCGCACAGCGAGGCTACGTCTCTGCGGGTCGTCTGCGGCCGCAAGAACTGTCCTCGCAGCGCAGGGATCGCAGGAGACGCTTCACCAATCTTCGTCCCACAACCTGCGGGTCAACCGAGCCGGCGCGTCGGGAGGTCATCGAGCGCCTCGGCCAGCTCCGCCGTGAGCGCCCGTCTTTCGAACGGGGCCAGATCGGCTTCGCCCAGGGCCGTCTCGAATGGCGCGCCGCGGGAGAAGGCCGCGAAACGCTCGGCGAGCAGGCGCGCCGCGCATGCCGCGTCACCGGTACGGCAGCACCAGCCGGCACCCAGACGCCGGATCAGATGCGCGGCGGCGCCCTCGGGCAGCAAGCCCAGGATCGGCCGGCGGGCGCGGAGATACTCGAAGATCTTGCCCGGCAGGATCAGCGCCCCGCGCGAGCTGTCCTGTTCCATCAACAGCAGCAGATGGCTCGCGCGCAGTTCGGCGACCAGCTCGCGATGCGGCAGGGGCCGTGCGAAGCGCACGACGTCTTCGAGTCCCAGCCTGCGAGCGTCGTCGCGGTCTTCCGCATAGTGGGCGCCGATGAAGTCGGCCCGTAGCCGGACGCGCGCGCTCGGCGTCTCCTCGAGGAAGCGCGCCAGGCCATCCAGGAACGGGCGCGCCGGGCGCTCGGTATTCAGCTGTCCGGCGTGGAGGATGCGCAGGCGGGCCGGATCGGGGGCCGCCCCCTCCAGGCCGGCGAAGTCCGCTTCATCGAAACCGTTCGTGATCACGCGGATCCGCTCCGGCGCCAGACCGGGCTCGCGGGCGAGGTAGTCCTCCCGCGTCTCGGGCGCGGTGACGGTGACCAGATCGGCGCGGCGCAGGACGCGCCGCTCGGTGGACCGATGCCACCGGTGATGCCAACGGGTGGGGGGATCGAAGGAGATGCGCCGTGTCCAGGGGTCACGGAAGTCGGCCACCCAGGGCACGCGGAAGCGCCGCGCCAAGGCCAGCCCGATCAGGTGGCTGCTATCGGGGGACGAGGAGGTTAGGAGCGCATCGAACGATTCGCGCGCGAGCAGATCGGCGCCCGCGCGCACCGCGAACGGCACCCAGCCACGATAGCTGTCGGGCAGCCAGAACCAACCGGCGAGACGGCGCAGGCGACGAATCCCGCCCGAGGAAGCGCGCGGCGCGTCGGGGCCGCCGGCCGAGCCCGGCGCGAGGCGGCGCAGGACTCCCAACCCGGTCAGCGAAGCGGTGCGCACCACGCGCACGTCGCTCCCCAGCTCCCGCTCCAGGGTCGCATCGTGCATCCAGTAGTCGCGCGCGCGCACGGTGACGATCGTCGGATCCCAGCCGCGCTGGGGCAGGTACTTGGCGAACTTGACGATGCGTTGCACGCCCGCGCCGCCCAGCGGCGGGAAGAAGTAGGCGAAGATCAGGATCCGCTTGCGCCGCATCCGCGGTCGCCTTCCTCCCTACGCCGCGCCGTGCCGGGCGCGGGGGTCCGAGCATCAACGGTCACCGGGAAACCCGACGATGCCTACCAGCCCTCACACGGCAGATCGACGACCGCGATGCGACCGGTCAACCGGCCGCGCGGGGTGGCCGCGCGCACGAGGTAGAGCCCGGGTGCAACCCGCTCACCGCCCAGATCGCGGCCATCCCAGAAGGCATCGCCCGACCACTTCTCACCGAAGCGCGCCAGCACGCGGCCGCTGACATCGACCACCAGTCCGCTATGCGCCTGTCCGGGGAGCGCGGCGAAGCGCAGCGGATCGCCGCAGGCCGGATTGTACGGATTCGGAAAGACGAGGATCTCGTCCCGCTCCGGCGCCGCGACCGCGGCGCCGGGAATGAAGTGCGACAGCCCGCGGTTGGTCGCCACCCAGACGTCGCGTCCCTCGATACCGGTGGCCAGCGCCCAGACATCCGGATTGACCAGGTCGGGCGGGCCGAAACGATCGAAGACGAAGGTTCCGGCAGCATCCTGCGAGATGCGCGTGACGCCGTGACCGAAGACCCCGATCCAGGCCGCCCCATCCTCGGTCAGGCAGATGTCCTTCACATCGCTGCCGGGCAGCCCGTACGGGCTCGGCAGGAATGAGCGCCAGCTCCCGTCCGACCAGCGCGTCGCTCCGGCGTCGGTCCCCACCCACAGCGCCCCGTCGCCCGCGGCCAGCACCGTGATGCTGTTGCTCGGCAGCCCATCGATCGAGTCGGCGCTGAAATAGGTCCAGGCCTCGGCGCTGAGGGGGAGCTCGCCCTGTCCATCAAGCGTCACCCGCGTCAGTCCCAGCCCGTCCGAGCCGATCCAGAGCTCGCCCTCCAGGTACGCGACGGCGGGAACGCGGTTCGAGAGCAGCAGCCCCCCCGTCGTCTCGGTGTCGTACTGGGTCCAGATTCCGCTCGTGCGATCCCAGTGGAACAGCCCCGCGGCGCGCTCCTCGTTGGCCTGCTCGTAGAAGGAGGCCGCCCAGACGTCGCCATCCGCCGCCGACGCCGAGTCCCAGATGTTGAGGACCCCATCGACCGTGCGGACCTCCCCCGGCCCGAGCTCGAGGATGTCGAACGGGCACTCTGCGGGCGTCGGACAACAGCAATGCCCGAACCAGATCTGGTCACCCACGGGGCGGATATCGAAGATCCACTGGTTGACCAGCCCACTGCTCCCGGAGCCGAGCACCGACCATCCGTTCTCGTCGAAGCGCACCACCCGCCAGCTCACGCCGCTGCCCTGTGCCGCCGCCCAGACGCGTCCTGCCGGATCGACCGCCAGCGCGCGATAGGATGCCACCGGATGGGGCGCGTCCCGGCGATGCTGCAGCCATTGCCCGCCGACGAACTCCCAGAGACCACTCTGCGACGACCCCAAGTAGGCCAGACCGCTGCGATCCACGCTCGTCCCGACCCAGACGATCCCATCGCCGTCCTCGGCCACGGTTCGGGCATAGAGCCGCTGCGTGCCCAGCCGAGCCCAGCGCGATGCATCGGGTTGCCACGCGAAGACTCCGCCCTCCTCCCAGGTCGCCGCGGCGAGAAGCCGGTCGGCGCCGGCGTAGAGGTCCATCACGCGCGCGTCGTCCGGGATGCCGTCGCTGCGCGGCTGCCAGGCCTGGCCATCCCAGACGGCGATCCCCGCGACGGTCCCGCAGTAGAGCTCTCCATCCCAGATGGCGAAGTCGGTGACCTCCCGCGACGGGAGACCGGTGCTGACCGTGTCCCAGCCGACCTCGCTGCGATAGCGCGCCACGCCGCCCACTTCGGCCCCGTCGGGCTGGGAGGCCAGGAAGAGTGCGCCGTCGAACTGGATGCCCGCGCGCACATCCCAGCCGGTCAGGCCACATAGATCGAGCCCCTCGCGACAGGGGGTGGCGACCACCTCGTCCTCCAGCGCCACGAAGCCCCCATCCGAACCGATGATCCGCCACGGCGGTGCCTCGCGGATGAAGCGGATGACGTCGCTGCCGAGTTCCTGCACCAGCTCGGTGTAGTGGAACCAGAGGCCGCTTTCCGGATCGTAGGCCGAGATGCCGGTGGCCGCCGTGCCGAAGGCCACCTTGCCGTCGGGCAGGATGGCCACCGAGGTCAGCGAGTCGCTCGCCAGGCCGTCGCGGCTCCGGTTCCAGGTGCGGAAGTCGCCGCTGCGCGGATCGTAGAAGAGCGCGCCGCCGGTCGTGGCGCACCAGATGCCCTCGTCGGTGGCGACGATCTGACGGATGTCGTTGCAGTCGAGATAGCTCACCCACCAGCCGGATGTCGCGGCGCCGGCCGCGCCGCCCAGCAGCAGGACGAGACCGATCCAGAGACGACTGGCTCTCACATCTGCTCCTCTCGCTTCCTGGTTATCGGCTCCCCTCGTTCGCCGGTCCTCGGCTCGCCGCGCTTGCGGGTCATCGCGCGAAAGGCGGTCTCGAGGAGAATGCGCAGATCCTCCGACGGACTCCACTGCTCCACATACCCGCGATTGCGCGTCAGGATCTCCTCGATCGGCACTCCCGAGGGATCCAGCCCGGCGGCCGTGAGCGGGCTCAGGAGCCCCGGCGCGCAAGGGGGCGGATCGGCCCGCTCGGCCGGCTCCGCCGCGGCCCACTGCTCGGGGGTCAGCGGCGTGGGGCCGGTGAAGCTCAGCTCTCCCGCGACCACGCGGCTCAGCGCAGGATACCAGCGCAGCAGCGGCAGGGCACGCAGCCAGACCGTATCGCGTGCATAGAACGGGACCGAGATCGCCGCCCCGTGGCGTCCGATCCAGTTCTCGCGGCGCAGCCGCGGCCGTCCGGCGGCGAGCAGCTGCACCAGATGCAGCGGCCACCCGACGCCCAGCAGCAGACCGGCGCCCACCAGATCCGCCAGCCGTTTGAGCCAGCCGCCCACCGGCGAGACGCGCCCACCGAGGGCCACCGCCGCGAAGCCCATGAAGTCGGTCAGACCTCGCCCACCCCGCAGCTGCGCATCGGCCCGAGGCACGAAGCGCAGCGGCAGCCGCGTGGCGCGCAGCGGAGGCATCAGGCGCGCGATGAGTTCGGCATCCTCGCCCTCGCCGTCGAAGACGACCACCTCGGCGATGCGTTCGTGCGCCAGCAGTCGCAACCGGCGCTGGATCGGATCGTGCCCGCCGGGATGCGAGCGCCGGCGCTCGTCGTCGTGGGCCAGATAGACCGGCTCGTAGCCGAAGGTGCCGTGCCGAGCGAAGCGCGCCCGTAGCTCGGCCAGCCGCTCGGGAGGGCCGAAGATGGCGATGCGACGCAGGTAGAGCTTCCGCTCGCGGGCGCCGGCCACGAGGCGGCGCAACAGGGCGCGCCCCAGCTCGACGAGCAGCAGTGCATAGGGAAAGAAGAGCACGATCGTGAAGCGCGAGAGCGGTCGGCGTGTGAAAAGAAACGTGGTCGCCAGTACGACCAGCGAGGTGATGCCGATGCCCTTGACCAGCTGCAGGAACTCGCGCCAGCGATCGTGCCAGACCTCGCTGCGATAGAGCCGCAGGAAGTAGAACATGGCCACCGCCACCAGATCGGCGAAGAGCACGAAACGCGAGTAGACGCCCAGGGCGAGCACCGGCTTGGCCTCGGCCCAGCCGGGGATCAGCAGGCCCAGCAGATAGCGAGTGAAGTAGGCCCCGAAGAAGGCCGCCGAGAGCAGCACCAGGTCGAGCAGCAGCGTGGCCAAGGCCCGCAACGCGCGGGCATGTTGCTTGCCGAGGTAGAGCAGCAGGCTCCACTTCTCGTAGAAGCGCAGGGCCGACTCGATATGCATTCGCTGGCTGGGACCGAGAAAGCCCCGCGCGGAGAGGCGCCGGTGGGCGTGCACCATCTCGGCCTGTGGCACGTAGACCACGCGCCACCCACGCCCGCGCATCCGCTCGCACCAATCGACATCCTCGAAGTAGAGGAAGTAGCGCGCGTCCATCTCGCCGACCTCCTCCACCGCCGCGCGCCGCGCCATCACCGCCCCACCCAGCATCCAGTCGACATCGCGCGCATCGTTGTGGTCCCAGTCCATCATCAGATGCTCGCGCAGGGCCCGGGCGCGCGGGAAGAGCTTCCCCAGCGGCGTGCGGCGCAGCAGGATCACCTTGAGCGTGTAGTTCGTGCGCGCCGAGTACTGCAGGCTGCCGTCGGGACTGAAGAGCTTCGGGCCACAGAGACCGACGGCGGGATGCGCGTCGAGGAACTCGGCCAACCGGTCGATCGCGCCGGGGCGCACCTCGATGTCCGGATTGAGGATCAGGTAGTAGCGCCCCCGCGCGACGCGCAGGCCGACGTTGACCCCGCCGGCGTACCCCAGATTGCGCTGTTGGAGCAGATGCCGCGCGCCGTGGCGGGCGGCCAGCGCGGCCACGCGCTGCGCGGCCGCCTCATCGGCCGGGGCATTGTCGACGATCAGGATCTCGTGCGCCGACGAGGGCCGGTGGGCGGCCAGGGTCTCGAGGCAGGTGGCGAGCAGCTCCGTGGTGCGGTAGTGGACGATGATGATCGAGACGC
>WJJG01000312.1 GCA_014729815.1 Candidatus Eiseniibacteriota bacterium | reverse complement strand
GGACGGGACGTCCCCCGCCACGCTCGGCCCCGGGGTCCCCGGCGAAGCCGCGCGAGGCCGCGATGGGCGGCGCGCGCTACTGCACCAGCAGCAGGCTGCGCGCAGCGGTGGCGCCGCCGGCTTCCAGGCGCAGGTAGTAGCGTCCCGCGGGCGCCGGATGTCCGCGGGCATCCCGTCCGTCCCACGAGATGCGATGCCGACCGGCGATCCGCGTCCGGTGGCAGAGAGTGCGCACGCATCGTCCGGCGGCGTCGTAGACCGCCAGTCGGGTCGGCCCGGCGTGGGCCAGGGCGAACTCGACGGTGACGCCTGCGGCTTGGGCGGCGAGCGGATTGGGACGCGCCGGGAGGAGACGCAGCGCCGAGCCGACGGCGAGCGAGCCCCCGGGCGCTGCCGAGGGCCACCCCACGCCGACGCGCAGGTCATCGATGTACCAGCCCTCGCGCACGACGGCGCCGTCGCTGCCGAAGAGCCAGCGCAGCCGGACCACACCGGTGTAGGCGCCCAGATCGACGCGCACCAGATGCCAATCCTGCTGGCCAGACCAGACCGGCGTCTCCACCGGGAAGGGACCGGGAACACTGCCCTCGCGAATCAGATAGGGATAGCCCCCTTCGGGCGTCAGAGCCGTCCAGCTCTCACCGCCGTCCGTGCTGATTTCGATTCGCCCACCGTCGTAGGCGTATTCCGGATACGCTTCACTCGTCTCCGCATCGATCCACTGCCAGAACTCGAGCCAGGCATCGGCCGGCAGGGGAAAGTCGCCGGTCTCGAGTGCGGCATGCAGCAGATTCCCGTAGCTCCAATCGCCCGCGCCCCCGCATTTCCAACTCGTCTCGCCTCCGGGGGTATGGTTGCGCAGCGCCTCGCGGTGCCACTCGTCCTGCCAGCCGCCCGGCAGCGCGCGATGTCGCCACGAAGCCGCGGCGGTCTCGAAGTCGTCGGCGAAGGCCTGGCCGGTGCAGAAGACGAACGGCGGATGCACGTCGAAGGCCTCCCCGTCACGCAGCCGCAGCTCCAGATAGTCGGCATGGTGCGGTGGGCAATCCTCGCCGATCGCGACGCCGAACGGCTCGGTCTCCAGTCGATCGCCGGGCAGCATCTCCGGTAGCGGGTAGGCGGTGTAGGAGGGCACGTAGTAGTCGGTGGGCGTGAGCAGCGTGGCGTTGACCGGCGGGGCCGCGCTGCTGCCGACGTTCTCGATTCCCAGGCGGAGATCGACGGCCTCCCCCGGGTCCGGCACTCCGTCTCCGTTGCCGAACGCTGCATCGTCGATCTCGACGACCGAGAGGAAGTACGCCGGCGCGTGCGCGATCAGCGTGAAGTCGCGGGCGCCCGGCTCCTCATTGAGAAGGAGCAGGAAGTCGCACGTGGAGCCATCCGGAATCTCTCCCGCCAGCTCGAAGAGGAGCGGCTGCGCGTTGCTGCCGCTGCCGCCCGCCGGGATGGACCCGAAGTCGGCCAGGCCATCGAGCAGGGTCACGTAAGGGGAGCCGCACTGCAGTTCCCCGCTGACGGCCGCGGCGTCGATGTGACCGATGTTGCGCAACGTGAGGGTCAGCTCGATCGTCTCGCCGAAGTCGAGCCGCCCATCGCCGTTGCCCGAGGATGCCCCCAGATCGTCGTCGTCGATCTCCAGCGCTTCGAGGGTCAGGTAGACGCGATCGAGGTCGAAGTCGATCGAAACATCATCGGCGGAGACCTCCGCCGTCTCGGTCGCGCCTCAGCAGTCGTAGACGTCGACCAGTAAGGAGACGCGCAGTCTGCGAACCTCCGCAGGATCGACCCCCGGCAGGTTCGCGAGCTCCTCATCGATGCGGAAGCCGCGCTCCTGCCACACACCGGGATCGAGCTCGATCAGATGGAACGTGGGGCTGTTCTCCCAGGGGCAATAGGACGTGATCACTCCCAGGTGGGTTTCGCCGAGCAGGGTTCCGGCGTCGTCCAGGTAGCCGACGCGAATGCCGCTGCCCGCCCAGGCACTGCTCGTGGCACTGGCCAACGGGCGCAGGGCGGCGTGGAAGGTGGCATCCAGGCCGGGGATTGCGACCTCCTGCCGCAGCTCCGCCCCGCCGGTGCCGGTGCCCTTGTGGGCGCGCGCCTCGTAGTCCTCGTCGTCATCGTAGTTGGTGGCCCGATAGAGATTGCCGCCATCGAGGATCTGTTGCCAGCCAACCTCGAGATCCTCCTCGAAGGTGCCGTTGATCAGCAGCTCGTCGGCGCCGGCCGCCGGGACCAGGGCCAGTACGAGTAGCAGCGTGCAACACCAGGTTCTCATGCTCACCTCTTCTCCTTTTCCGCAGGACGCCCCCGCCGCACCCGCCTCGGCGCCGGGCGCGCGCGTTACCGAACGAGGACCAGCCTGTCGCTGCGAACCAGACCGCCCGCCTCGAGGCGCAGGTAGTAGGTGCCCGAGGGGAGCGGACGGCCGCGGTCGTCCTGTCCATCCCAGAGCAGCCGGTGCACTCCCGCGCGCCACGGGCCGCGCGCCAGAAGGCCCAGGCGCCGGCCGGACGGATCGTAGAGTCCCAGCTGCCCCGTGGAAGCTGCGGGCAGATGCCAGCGCACCTCGACCGCCGCGCGGCCGCCACCGGCAGGCGCGAGCGGATTGGGTACCGCCGGCGCGAGGAAGACCCGGCCCAGGGCTGCGCGCGCGCCCGGGGCCTCCGAGGGCCACCCGCCGCCGATGCGTGGGTCATCGATGTACCAGCCTTCGGCGGTGCCGGTGCCGTTGCTGCCGAAGGCCCAGCGGAGGCGGGCGGTGCCGGTGAAGTCGGATAGATCGACCGTCACCTCCGTCCAGTCGTGCTCGCCCGACCAGACCGGCGTGAACAGGGGGAAGGGGCCCGCGGGGGTGCTGGGCCGAATCTGGTACGGGTAGCCGCCCTCCGGTGTGAGCTGGGTCCAGGTCTCTCCGGCATCGGTGGAGATCTCGAGCAGTCCTCCGTCCAGCGCCCATCCGGGCAGCGAATCGGCGTCCTGCGCATCGATCCAGTGCCAGAACTCCAACCGCGCATGGGGGGGCACGACGAAGTCGGCCGTCTCCAGGATGGCGTAGACCAGGTTCTCGTAAGGCGCATCGCCCGGACCACCGCACTTCCAGCTCACCGCGCCACCCGGAGTGTGATTGCGATACCCCTCCCGATGCCACTGGTCGAGCCAGTCCGTCTCCCCGGCGGCATGGGTCCAGGAGACCGCATCGCGCTCGAGATCGTCGCCGAAGGGATGGCCGGCGCAGAAGACGAGCGGGAACTCCATCTGATAGTCGGCTCCGTCGCCGAGCTCGAGGGAGAGGTAGTCGCTGTGGAACGGCGGGCAGCCCGGTTCCAGCTCGACCCACAACTCGCCAACCTCCGCGCCGCCTCCGACCGGGAGGATGCCGACCGGCGCCGTGCCGGCTTCGGGCGAGAAGTAGGGGGAGTGGCTGCCCAGCGCGGCGGTGAGATCGGGGGTGGTGCTGCCGCCGACGTTCTGGATCCGGAGCTGCAGCGCCACGCGCTCGCCCGGATCCGCCAGGCCGTCGCCGTCGCCGGTGGCGTCATCGAGGGCGATCAGGCCTGCCAGATAGACCGGGGCGTGCGCCACCAGATCGAGCGGACGCGCGCCCGGATCCTCGCTCACCAGGAGCGTGAACGGCAAGGGCTCGTCGTCGGGCACCTCGGATGCGATCGAGAGCAGGAGTGGTGCGGTGCTGGTGGCCGTCCCCCCGGCAGGGATCGTTCCGAACTCAGCTTCGTCGACGAGCAGCTCGACATAGGGCGACTCGGCCAGCAACTGCGCAGTGACGTCGAGCGCGTCGAGTTCGCCGACGTTCTCCAGCCAGACGGAGAGTTCGATCGTCTCCCCATAGTCGGCCCTTCCATCGCCGTTGCCGTGCGAGTCACCGCTCTGGTCGTCATCGAGAACGAAATCGGCCAGGGTCAGGAAGGGGCGATTCAGATCGAAGTCGATCACGATGTCATCGGCGGAGACCTCCGCCGTACCGGTGGCCCCTCAGCATATGTAGTTGTAGGTGAGCAGGCTCATGCGCAGCGCGGTGACGCGCAGCGGATCCACGCCGGCCAGGTGCTCCAGCTCGTCGGGAATGTGGAAGGCATGGTCGCTCCACACGCCCGGGTCGGCCTCGATGAGGTGCAGGGTGGGGGAGCTCTGCCAGGGGCAGTTGGAGGTCATCCGACAGATGCGCGTTTCTCCGAGCACCGCTCCCTGCGCATCCAGGTACCCGATCACCAGGGCGCACGCCGTCCAGGCATCCCCGGTGGCGTTGGCGTTGAGGCGCAGGCTGGCGGAGCAGTCGAGATCGATCCCCAGGATCGGCACGGTCTGTGACAGCTCGACGTAGCCCGAGATGGCGGGCTTGTAGACGCGCACCTCGTAGTCGCCGTCCGGATGGAAGCCGAGCCCGCGTTCGATCGTGCCGTCTCCCAGATAGGTTTCTTCCCAGGCGCCCTCCAGCGGTTGCTCGAAGTCGCCGTTCTCCATCAGATCGGCGCCGCGAGCGAGACCGGGCAGCAGCAGCAGGAGGGGCAGGATCCAGTGGAGGCAGTCCAGCCGATGGGTGATCCTCAAGGCATACTCCTTTCCAGCGGTGGAGCACTCGGGGTGAGGGGAGCCGCGCACACCGCCACTATTATAGCAGATCGTGCGCAAGCCCGTGTGGTCCCACAGCCGCCGGGTGCGGCTGGCTCCATCAGGTCCGCGATCCGGGCCGCGGGCCCTCGAGCTTGCGAGCAATCTTGGCCCAGGCATCGCGCAGGGTGACCGTGCGGTTGAAGACCGCGCGCCCCTCGCGCGAGTCGGGATCGGCGCAGAAGTAGCCCTGGCGCTCGAACTGATAGCGCGCGCCGGCCTCCGGCGCGCCGAGAGAGGGTTCGACACGACACCCGGTCAGGATCTGTCGTGAGTCGGGATTCAGAAAGCGCCGGTAGTCCCCCGCGCCGGCGGCCTCGAGCGGATTCTCCTCGTTGAAGAGCTGCTCGTAGAGTCGGATCTCGGCCTCGGCGGCATGCGGCGCAGAGACCCAGTGCAGCGTCGCCTTGACCTTGCGGCCGTCGGGCGCGTCTCCGCCGCGCGTGTCCGGGTCGTAGGTGCAGCGCAGCTCGACCACCTCCCCGGTCTGCGGATCCTTGACGCATTCCTCGCACTTGAGGAAGTAGGCGTAGCGCAAGCGCACTTCCCGCCCGGGGGCCAGGCGGAAGAACTTCTTGGGCGGGTCTTCGCGGAAGTCCTCCCGCTCGAT
>WJJG01000311.1 GCA_014729815.1 Candidatus Eiseniibacteriota bacterium | reverse complement strand
GTGTTGGTCCTCGGCGACGCGATGCTCGATCACTACATCTGGGGCGAGGCGGGACGCATCTCCCCCGAGGCGCCGGTGCCGGTCGTCGGCGTGCGCCGGGAGAGCTCGCGTCTGGGCGGGGCCGCCAACGTGGCGCACAACGTGCGCGAGTTGGGGGGGGAACCGCTGCTGGTCTCGGTCATCGGCCGCGATGAGGCCGGACGGGCGCTGCGCCGCGAGCTGGCCCGCCGCGGGATCCCCACGGAGCCCCTGCTGCTCGATGCGGACCGCCCCACGATCAAGAAGACACGCGTGATCGCACGCAGCCAGCAGATCGTGCGCATCGATCGCGAAGACCTCTCCGAGGTGACCGGCGCGACGCTCGAGGCCCTTTCGGAACGCATCGCCGACCTGCTGCCGCAGGCCCAGGGCGTGGTCATCTCCGACTACGGCAAGGGTGTGGTTTCGCGGGCGCTGATCGAGACCTGGCTGCCGCGCTTCCGCCAGCAAGGGCTGCCGGTCTGCGTCGATCCGAAGGAGACGCAGTTCCACAACTACCGGCAGGTGACCGTCTTGACGCCGAACGTGCGCGAGGCCTCCTTCGCCGCCGGGATCCCAATTCGGGATGCGGCCTCGCTCGAACTCGTGGGCCAGACGCTGCTCGAGCGCCTGGAGGCCGACTACCTGCTGATCACCCGCGGGGAGGCGGGCATGACGCTGTTCGGACGCGATGGGCTGCGGCGCGATATCCCCTCGGTGGCCCGGGAGGTCTACGATGTCACCGGCGCGGGGGATACGGTGGTCAGCGTCCTGGCGCTGAGCCTGGCGGCCGGCGGCGGGATGGAGGACGCCACGCAGCTGGCCAATCACGCCGCCGGCCGGGTGATCCGCGAGCTGGGCACCGCCACGACCGATCGCGCCGAGATCCTCGCGAGCCTCCGTCGTGGCGAGCCCCCGCGGAATCCGGCGCCGGCCCGCGATCGCGCCGCAGATCGGGAGCCGTGGCGATGAGGGCGCAGCCTGCCGCCGAACGGATCCTCGAGCGCCCCGCATTGCTGCAGGCGCTGGCGCCGCGGCGCGCGGCCGGGCAGAGCGTGGTCTTCACCAACGGCTGCTTCGACCTCCTGCATGCCGGACACGCCGCCCTGCTCGAGAAGGCGGGGGCGCTCGGCGATCTGCTGGTCGTGGGGCTGAACAGCGATGCGTCGGTGCGGCGGCTCAAGGGCCCCGACCGCCCGCTGCAAGGTGCCGGCCAACGCGCGCTGCTGCTGGCCAGCCTGCGACCCGTCGACTACGTGGTCTGCTTCGCGGAGGACACGCCACTGCAGCTGATCGAGGCGCTGCGTCCCGACGTCCTCGTCAAGGGAGCCGACTACGGCGCCGGCGAGATCGTGGGACGCGAGGTGGTCGAAGCTGGGGGCGGGCGGGTCGTGCGCCTGCCGCTGGTTCCCGGCCTCTCGAGCAGCCGCCTCCTCCAGCGACTACGGCAGACGGGCGGCCAGCGGTCCGCTGCGGATCCCCACGACCCCTCCGGCCGCGAGGCATGAGCGCCGCCGATCCCCGCTTTTGACAGGCCGCGCGCGATCTGCTACCCTGCTTGGCTCGCAGATTCGGGAAAGGTACGTCGGAGCTGGGGTTTCGGTGGCTGGCGCGCGACCGATGGCAGGCGTGCGCATCGGTTTGGGGGAAGGCTGCGGCCGGTCCCAACGGCCGGGCGGACGAACTTCGGGGGTGTTATGGCGGAGCAGAAGCGCAAGCGGGTGGTGATCCTGGGAGCCGGAGGGCGCGACTTCCACAACTTCAACATGGTCTACCGCGAGGACCCGAGCGTGGAGGTCGTGGCCATGACCGCCACGCAGATCCCGGGCATCGAGCAACGCGCCTATCCCCCCTCTCTGGCGGGGCCGCACTATCCCGACGGCATTCCGATCGTCCCCGAGGAGGATCTGCCCCAGCTCGTCGCCGAGCATCAGATCGACGAGGTGACGCTGGCCTATTCCGATCTCTCCAATCAGGCCGTCATGGAGAAGGCGGCCTGGGTGCACGCCTTGGGACCCCACTTCACGCTTCACGGTCCGGCGGCGACCCAGGTGCACAGCCGCAAACCGGTGATCGCCGTGCTGGCGGTGCGCACCGGATGCGGCAAGAGCCCCACATCGCGGCGCCTCTCCGAGGTCCTGCGCTCGCTCGATCGCGCGGCGGTCGCGGTACGTCACCCGATGCCGTACGGCGATCTGCAGCGGCAGGGGGTGCAGCGCTTCGCCACGCTCGAGGATCTGGCCCAGCACGAATGCACTATCGAGGAGATGGAGGAGTACGAACCGCACATCATCAACGGGACGGTCTGCTTCGCGGGGGTCGACTACGCGGCGATCCTGCGCGAGGCGGAGAAGGAGGCCGACGTCGTGATCTGGGACGGCGGCAACAACGACATGGCCTTCTACAAGCCGGATCTGACGATCACCGTCGTCGACCCCCATCGCGCCGGACATGAGCTGACCTACTATCCCGGTCGCACCTGCTTCCTGACGGCCGATATCCTGGTGATCAACAAGGTCGACTCCGCGCCAGCAGAAGGACTGGCGCAGCTGCGCGAGAGCATCCGGGCGCACAATCCCGAAGCCCGGGTCATCGAAGCCAACTCGAAGCTGACGGTCGAGAAGGGGGAGCAGATCCGCGGCAAGCGTGTCCTGGTCGTCGAGGATGGGCCCACGCTGACCCACGGCGGGATGCAGTACGGCGCCGGGGTGGTGGCCGCCAAGCAGTATGGGGCCGCGGAGCTGATCGACCCGCGGCCCTATCTCGTGGGCGAGCTGCGGCAGACCTTCGAGGAGTATCCCGGGATCGGGACGTTGCTGCCCGCGGTGGGCTACGGCGAACAGCAGGTGCAGGACCTGCAGGCCACGATCGCCAAGGTGCCCTGCGACCTCGTGGTGGTGGCCACGCCGATCGATCTGCGCCGGATCGTGGAGATCCCCCAGCCGTCGCTGCGGGTGCGCTACGAGCTCGAGGAGATCGGGTCGCCGACGCTCCACGAGCTGGTGGCCGATTTCCTGGCCCAGCGCCGCTAGCGCGACGAGGGGGATGGCGACAACATGCAGAAGACCCTGCTGATGATCAAGCCGGACGCCACCGAGCGTGCTCTGGGCGGACGCATCCTGGCCCGCGTCGAAGAGGCCGGCCTGCGCGTGGAGCGTCTCAAGCTCGTGCGTCTCCGTGACGCGGAAGCACGGGAATTCTACCGCGTGCACGCCGGCAAGCCGTTTCTCGAGGCTCTGGTCGCCTACATCGCCTCGGGGCCGGTCTGGGCGGCGGTTCTCTCCGGAGAGGATGCGATCGCCCGCCTCCGCGAGCTGGTGGGCGCCACGGACCCGGCCCGGGCCGCGCCGGGTACCCTTCGTGAAGCGTTTGGATGTGATCTGCGCCGCAACGCGGTGCACGCCTCCGACGGACCGGAGTCGGCGGCGGCCGAGATCGGCTTTTTCGGATTGACCGAGGAGCGCGACGCCCGAGGTGGCTGATGCACCGTCCGCTACGATTCTCGCTGCGCGAGCTGGCCGAGGGAGAACAGCATCGCGAGCTGACGCTCTCGGCCGCGGACCTCGATCTGCCCGCGGAGCTGCCGGTCGAAGGACCGATCGTCGTGCGGCTCTCGCTGCGGCGGGCCGGCGATCAGGTGCACGTGCGGGCGACGGTGCGGCTGCAGGCGGAGCTGCGCTGCGTGCGCTGCACGCAGCCGATCGAGCGGGAGATCGCCACGCGGTGCGAGCTGGTCGCCGAGCGTCCCGCGGAGCGGGACCCGAGCAATCCAGAGGCGCCGAACGGCATCTTGTACTATGATGGAGAGGCGTTCGATCTGACCGAGGAGATTCGGCAGGAGGCCCTGCTGGCGATCCCGACGCATCCGCTCTGCAGCGAGGCGTGCCGCGGGCTCTGCCCGCGATGCGGTCGGGATCGGAACCGGGAGAGGTGCGACTGCGCCGGGAGGGAGCCGAGCGATCCGCGCTGGGCCGCGCTGGCGCAGCTGCGGGCACGGGAGGCGCAGCGCGATGCGGAGGAGCCGCATCGGCGGCCCGAATCGTAGACCGACACCGTGCGCGGGCGCCGCTCGGCGGCGCGCGTCGCGGCACGTTGCTGTGGGGAGAGAAAGATGGCCCTACCGAAGAGACGGCATTCGAAGACGAGGCGCAGCAAGCGCCGCACCCATGACCGGCTGCGGCGGCCGAGCACGATCGCCTGCAGCCACTGCGGCCAACCCAAGCGGCCGCACCGCGTCTGTCCCCATTGCGGCCACTACAAGGGCGAAGAGGTCCTGTTGGTCAAGGAATCGTAGACCTGGGCAATCTCACGGAATTCCGCAAGGCGATCATGGGCAGCGATGGCCGACGAGTGCGCATCGCCGTCGACGCCATGGGCAGCGATTCGGGGCCCGAGGTGGTCGTGCGCGGCGCGATTTCCGCCGCCCAGGCGGCGGGGGATGAGCTCAGCGTTACGCTGGTCGGCGAAGAAGGCGCCATCTGGCAGGCGCTCACAGACTCCCGCGCGCGGGATCTGCCGATCTTCGTCTCGCATGCGCGCCAGCAGGTCGAGATGGGGGAGAAGGCCCAGCGTGCCTTTCGCCGCAAGCGCGATTCCTCGATCGCGGTGTGTGCGGCGCTGGTGCGTGAGGGTGCGGCCGATGCGCTCGTGAGCGCCGGCAACACCGCCGCGGTGGTCACGACTGCCTTGCTCAGCCTGGGCCGCATGCGCGGTATCGCGCGTCCGGCGATCGCCAGCGTGATTCCGACCTCGCGCGGCCGGTGCGTGATCCTGGACGTGGGTGCCAACGCCGACTGCAAGCCGATCCACCTCTACCAGTTCGCCCAGCTCGGGCGGATCTACGCCGAGCGGGCGCTCGGGATTTCGGCCCCCCGGGTCGGCCTGCTGAACATCGGCGAGGAGCCGACGAAGGGCAATGCCGTGACCCAGGCCGCCTACCGCTTGCTGGATGCCGATCGGGAGGCGCTGGGCTTCATCGGCAATGTGGAGGGGCGAGACATCTTCGCCGGGCGGGCGGACGTGGTCGTCTGCGACGGATTCACCGGGAATGTGATCCTCAAGCTGGCCGAGAGCCTGGCCAGCGTCGCGCGTCGCGTCTTCCGCGAGGAAGTGCGCCGCAGCCCATTCTACAGTCTCGGCGCGTTGCTGGTGCGCCCAGCCTTCACCGGGGTCGCCAGCCGGCTGAACTACGAGGAGCATGGCGGCGCCCTGCTGCTGGGCACGCGGGGCGTGAGCGTGATCGGCCACGGCCAGTCGTCCTCGCGCGCCATCCGGAATGCCATCCTGGTGGCGGCACGCTCGGTGCGCGGCGGGCTCGAGGCGGCCGTTCTGGAGGCGATGGGCGCGGGAGAGGCGGCTGCGGCCACCGGCGGCTGAGCCGCCAAATGGCTTGCATTGGCTTGGGAATCGATGTACACAGAGCCCGCCTACGGAATCGCGCACCCCGAGGCCGCTGGTGCGGTTCGGGGTGTCGCAGCAGATTGGGGTGGCCTCCGGCTCCAGGGACGTGTCCGTAGCGATGGTCGTGGTGCAAGGATTCGGCTGTGAGACGAAGATTGGTGAAGCCGGGGGGCCCAAGGCAGAGTCTGAGTGGATGTTGGCGCCGCACCGGCGCGGGAGCGCGACCTACCTCTCGTCTGCGGCCACAAGAGGCTCTCTCATCGAAGCATGGCAGGAGGCGCTTCACCAATCTTCGTCCCACAACCCAAGGATTCGGGGCTGGGCCTGGGTCAAACGATTGGCACAGAAGAGCTTGGGGAGAGACTGCCGCAGATTCCGGCACACAGGCCCAGAGCAGCTGTATCTTCCATCTTGGGAATACGATATCGGACGTCCAGCGCGGATCCTCGTTCCACAATCCATGCGCTTGGCCTTGTGAGATGATGGTGGCGCGATGATCGGATGCCTCTTCCCCGGACAGGGGGCCCAATACGTCGGCATGGGGCGCGACCTCTACGACGAGCTGCCCGTGGCCCGGCGCTGTCTCGAGTCCGCTGACCAGATCCTCGACCTGCCGCTCACGCGCATCATGTTCGAAGGACCGGAAGAAGCACTGCGTGAGACGCGCAACGCACAGCCGGCAATTCTGTTGCACTCGGTCGCCGTCTGGGAGGTGCTGCGCGACGCGGGCGGCGTGCCAGCCGAGAGCGAGGGCATGGCCGCCGGCCACAGCCTCGGTGAATACTCGGCCTATGTGGCCGCCGGGTCGCTGCAGTTCGCCGACGCGTTGCGCCTGGTGCGCCGGCGCGGCGAGCTGATGTACGCGGCGGGGCTCGAGCGCCCTGGGGCGATGGCGGCCGTGCTGGGCAGTGCGCCGGAGGTCGTGCGGGACGTGTGTGCGGCCACCGAAGGTCTCGTTGCACCGGCCAACTTCAACTCCCCTTCGCAGGTCGTGATCTCGGGCGAGCGCGAGGCGGTCGCGAATGCCGGGGCGACCCTTTCGGAGCGGGGCGCGAAGCGGGTCGTGCCGCTGGAGGTCAGCGGCGCGTTTCACTCGCCGCTGATGGCCTCGGCCGCCGATGGGCTGGCGGCCGCGCTGGCCGAGGTCGAGATTCGGCCGGCCGCCTTCCCGGTCTACGCCAACGCCTCGGCCGAGGCGGTGGTGGAGCCCGACGCGATCCGCGCGTCGCTCGTTCAGCAGCTCTTGAGCCCGGTCCTCTGGGAGCCTACGGTCAGGACGCTCGCCCGGCGGGGCGCCCGTGAATTCCTCGAGATCGGTCCGGGGAAGGTCCTGCGGGGCCTGTTGCGTGCAACCGATCGCAGCCTGGGCTGCCGCACTCTGGGTACGGCGGCGGAGCTCACCGCGCTGCGCGAAGCCAGCTAGCCAAGGGGCCGATCATCGATCGGTGCGAGATCGGTCACATCATCGGGAGGAGGAGAGATCCGATGGAACAGTACGAACAGAAGGTCAAGGACATCATCGTCGAGCAACTCGGTGTGACGCCGGAGAAGATCACCGCTGAGGCTTCGTTCATCGACGATCTGGGTGCCGACTCGCTCGATACGGTCGAGCTGGTCATGGCGTTCGAGGATGCCTTCGGCATCGAGATCCCGGACGAGGATGCGGAGAAGCTGCAGCGCGTCGGGGACGCACTCGAGTATCTCAAGAAGCGGCTGGCCGAGAAAGAGCAAGCGACCGGCTAGGGGGCGGCGAGCGGATCGACCGGCGATTCCGCTGCCACGCGATCGAAAGGACGCCTTGATATGAAGCGGCGTGTTGCGATCACGGGGCTGGGGGCGGTCCTGCCCGTCGGCAACGACCTGAAGACCTGCTGGAACAACCTCATCGCAGGGCGGGGAGGGATCGGGCGTCTGACCCGCTTCGATCCCGAACTCTTCTCCAGTCAGGTCGCGGGCGAGGTGCGCGACTTCGATCCCAGCGAGATCATCGACCGCAAGGAGCGGCGACACACCGACCGATTCGTCCAGTATTCGTGGGTCGCCAGTCATGAGGCCTATGCGCGGGCGGGCCTGACGCCGGAGAAGACCGATCCGAACCGCTTCGCGGTGATCATCGGCTCGGGGATCGGCGGCATCGAAACGCTCGAGGCGCAGCATCGTGTGCTGCTCGATCGCGGCCCTTCGCGCGTGAGCCCCTTCTTCGTGCCGATGATGATTTCCGATATGGCCAGCGGGCGCCTCTCGATCGCCTTCAATGGGCGCGGGCCCAACTTCTGCACCGTCTCGGCCTGCGCCTCGGGGGCGCACGCGGTCGGGGAGTCGTATCGGCTGATCGTCGATGACATCGCCGATCTGGCCATGGCGGGTGGGGCCGAAGCGCCGCTGACGCCTTTGGCGCTGTCGGGCTTCTGCTCGATGAAGGCGCTGAGCACCCGCAATGACGATCCGGAGCATGCCTCGCGCCCCTTCGATCGGGAACGCGATGGCTTCGTGATGTCGGAGGGCGCCGCCACGGTGATCCTCGAGGAATGGGAGCACGCGCGTGCCCGCGGCGCGGAAATCCTGGCCGAGCTGATCGGCTACGGCTCCACGGCGGACGCGTATCATGTGACCGCGCCCGAGCCGAACGGCGAGGGTGCGGCGCGCGCGATGCAGGTGGCCATGCGCGACGCCGGCGTGGCGCCCGATCAGATCGACTACATCAACGCGCATGGTACGTCTACGCCGCTCAACGACAAGGGGGAGACGACCGCCATTCGGACGGTCTTTGGCCCCCATGCCGATCGCGTGCGGGTCAGTTCGACGAAGTCGATGACCGGCCATTTGTTGGGCGCGGCCGGCGCGGCGGAACTGCTGGTCTGTGTCATGACCCTGCGTCATGGCATCATCGCACCGACGATCAACTACGAGGTCCCGGATCCCGACTGCGATCTCGACTACGTGCCCAATGAGGCGCGGCAGGAGAAGATCGAGATCGCATTGACCAATTCGTTGGGATTTGGCGGACACAACGTATCGTTGGTGGTGCGCGCGGTCTGATGGGACTCCTGCCGGGAGTTCGCCAGGCGCTGCGACGCTGGCTGAGACTCGGGGTCGTGCCGGATCCGGCGACACTCGCTCCCGACACCGACCAGATCGTTCAGGCGTTTCAGGACCAGATCGGCATCTCCTTCGGCGATCCGGTGCTCCTGCGCCGGGCGTTGACCCACCGCTCCTTCCTGGGCGGCGAGCAGGCCGCGGGGCCCGACTCGAACGAACGGCTCGAGTTCCTCGGCGATGCCGTGCTCGAGCTGGCCGTCATCGAGTATCTCTACCACCGCTTCCCCGACGATCGAGAGGGAGAGCTGACCCAGAAGAAGTCGCTGCTCGTCAGCCGCACGGTGCTGGCGGATCGCGCGGAGCGCTGCGAACTGGGGGACTTCGTCCTGCTCAGCGCCGCCGAACGCGACGCTGGCGGCGGTGAGCGCCGTTCGATCCTGGCCGACGCGTTCGAGGCCGTGCTGGGCGCGATCTACTGCGACCAGGGTTTCGAGGTCGCGCGCCGCTTCGTGGAACGCTGGCTGCTGCAGGACGCCGACCGGGTCCTGGAGGATACCGAGAAGCGCAACTTCAAGAGCCTGCTCCAGGAGCAGATCCAGGCCGAGTTCCGCGCGCACCCGCGCTATCGCGTGGTCAGCGAGCGGGGCCCCGATCACGACAAGCGCTTCACCGTCGAAGTGGTCGTCGGCGGACGCATGCTCGGCGCGGGGGTGGGCAGCAACAAGAAGGAGGCCGAGCAGCAGGCCGCGCGCGCGGCGTTGGACTCGGCCGAGCTGCAGATCTGGCTGCGGGAGATGGGGAACTCCGGAGAAGCGACCTGATCCTGACGCGGCCGACTCTACTGGAGACGGAAGGCGGCCGTGAGCAGCACGCGCTGCTCGGTCTCCTCCTCTGTCAGATCGGTCCCCGAGCGGGTGAAGTCCGACATCACGAAAGCGGCGTCCAGCGTCAGCGACTGCTCGATCAGCAACCCGAGCCCGAAGCTCAGGGCGTCGCGATTCGGGTCGAACGCGGCCTTCCGATAGACCGGCGCGATCGCCTCGTCCTGCAGGGCGATGTCCTCGAGGAGAATCTGGTAGGGCACCGGCTGCCGGGCGTATCCGGCGCGCACGCGCAGGCCGAGCATCTCGCCGAGTTCGAAGAGGTACTCGGCGCCGAGATGCAGTTCCCAGGTGCTCTCGTAGGCCAGCCGGCGGCGACCGGTCTGATCCGTGTAGCGCAGCGGTCCCTCGTAGTCGATCTGCGACCAGTCGGTGAGTCGCGCATCGGCCGCCAGAAGGAGTCGGCCGGGCATCAGGGCGAAGCCCACGCCGGCGCGGAAGGGCAGGGTCATCGCCTCGTCGATCAGGTACTCCTCGCCCTCGGCCAGCGCGCTGAGCGTGCCATCCATATGGATCCAGCGCGGCAGATCGAGCACCAGCCCCATGCGGCCCCAGGCGCCCAGACGCGCCAGCGCGCCCAGGCTTCCGGTGTAGCCGGAGATGTCGATGTCGTTGATGTCATGGAAGCGGGCGATCTGGCTGCCTCCCGATCGCCGTTCGAAGATCCAATCCTGCATCCGCGATCCCTGAATCCAGGAGGCGCGGAACCCGAGCGAGAGACGCGGCGCAACGTCGACCGCGTATCCGAAGCTCCATTCGCCGACGCTGCCTTCCTCGAAGAGGGCCTCGTCCAGGCTCTCCTGCTCCCAGGTTCCCGTACGCCGGTAGTCGCGGTCGATCACGTAGGGAACGTTGTAGCCCAGGGCGATGACCATGCTGCCGCGATAGGTCGGAAACGGATAGACGAATCCGAGGCTGGTGACGTGCGTGCGCGCCAGATCGGCCTTCGCGCGCGTGCCGTGGAACTCGTTCTCGGACTCCCGCGAGAGCTCGAGCAGGGTGCCGGTGAACTCGATGCGCTGCACCCGAGCCAGACCCGCCGGGTTGTAGCGCAGCGCGGCGGCGTCGTCGGAAACGGCCAGATAGGCGCCCCCCATGCCCAGCGGCCGCGCGTGCGTGCCGGCTTCGTGGGTCAGCGGTATCTCCGGCGCCCAGACGTCCTCCTGCGCGACAGCCCGCGGCAGACAGCCGAGGGCCAGGATTCCAGCCAGCAGCGCCAGCCACCGCGACGCGCGTCGGCCGCACCGCAGCCGAAAGCCAGATCTGTGCATCGTCACCTCTCAGGGATCGTTGGCCGGACCGGGAGTCCGGATGGGGCCTCTCGACCACGACCGTAGGCGTGGCATCTAGCGGCGAATGCTGCGCTTGCGCGGCTCCTTCTTGGCCGGCGGCTCCTCCGACGCCTGCGAGTCGTCTCCCCCGCCGGCGCCACTGGAGATCGCGGGCGGAGACGCGACCGGCGCCGGAGCGGGAGCGCCGGAAATCGGCGCTAGGCCCGAAGAGACCCGCTCGCGCTCGCGCTCCGCGCTCCATCCACCCCGCGGGCGGCGTCCCCAACCGATGCGTCCGCTGAGTTCCGAGCGTTCTTCGGCGGGCGGGCAATCGACGCAGTCGTCGTCGACCCAATGCCAGACCGAGTCGTACCACCAGGGCGAGCCATAGTAGTTGATCCAAGGATAGGTGGAAGCGCCGTAGTACTCCACCCAGGGCACCGCGCCGGAGGCGAAGCTGCTCTCGGTGTGACACCGCAAGCAGGAGCCGGATGGCGTCGCGTGGGCCTGCACCTCTTGGCTCTGGATCTGCGGATGCTGGAGCATCGTGTAGCATCCAACCAGTCCGCACGCCAGCCCGAGCGCTAGGACCGCTGTCAGCGCTCTGGACATAGGCTGTCCTTTCTCTCCGGCCATCGGACTCCTCCCCAAGGGAGTATAGGATCGCCGCTGGACCCGTGTCAAAGCGATGCGGTGGGGGAGTGCGATTGGCGGCGCCCTGCCTCCGGGAACCCTTACGCTTCCCAGGTGCTTCTGTTAACATCGGCGCCCGAGCGAAGGTCCTTGCCCCGCGCCGCGCGCGAGGGCCGCACGCGGTCTCGCGCGCCGCAGGCAAGCGAAAGGAGCGGCCTTGGATCGCAGGAGGCAGAGTCGACATCGCCGCCGTCGAGGCGGGCCGGAGCCGCGCGCGCGGTGGATTCGACTGCTGGCCGCTTCTGCGATGCTGGCGCTGAGCTTCTGCGCAGGGGCGTCAGCCGCCCGGATGCCGTCCGAGCCGCCGCCCAACACGCCGCGGCCGGGCGGGCACCAGCCGCTATTGCTGGCCGGAGAGACGATGCCGCCCGACACGCTGCAGCGGCGCGTGGCGGCCATGAGCGCCTTCGCCCGGGGTGTGGCGGCCGAGTTCCAGGATGAGTACAGCGCGGCGCTCGAGGGGTATCGGGAAGCCGCGCGGCTCTCTCCGCCTTCGGCGCAGATCCTCACGCGCCAGGCCAGCTGTCTCTTCGAGTTGCGGGAGCTCGACGCGGCGCGCGAGATGGCCGAACGGGCTCTGGCCCTCGACTCGCTGCAAGCCGAGGCGCACTGGGTGCGTGGCATCAGCCTGGCCTCGCGCGGCAACCTGGAGGCGGCGGTCGGGCCGCTACGCCGAGCCACCGAGCTGGGCAACGATCGGCGGGCGCTGCACGCCCTGGTCAACATTCTCGAGCAGCTCGGCCGCCGCTCCGAGCTGCTCGAGCCACTCGGCGCGCTGATCGAGGCCGCGCCCTCGATGCTTCGGCTGCGGGAGCGCCGCGCGCGGTTGCTGATCGAGCTGGGGCGGGAGGCCGAGGCGCTCAAGGATCTTCAGGCCATCCTCGCCACGACGCCCGACTACCCCGGCATACACGAGCGTGTCGAGGCGTTGTTGCCGCTGCCGGAGAAGCTCGAGGCGCGCATCGCCTTCTATCGCGAACTGGTCGAGCAGCATCCGGGCGTACTCGACTTCCGTTGGAAGCTGGTGCGGGATCTGATGCAGGGGGAGCGATGGGACGCTGCCGAGATGCATCTGGCGGCCCTGGAAGCGGCCGAGCCGGCGAATCCGTTGCCCATGCTGCAGCGCGCCCTGATCGCCTACCGCCAGGGTCGCACCGCGCGGGCCTTTCGCGAGATCGGGCGGGCGGACAGCCTCGCGCCCGAACTGCCGCTCGTCGAACTCTGGAAGATGCGCCTGCACTTCTCCGAGCGGCAGGCCGATTCGGCCCTGGTGGCCGCCGAGCGCCTGCTGGAGGCCCGTCCGCATGCGGTCGAGGCGTTGCGCGTGCGGGCGATCTGCCTGCTCGACCTCGGCCGCGAGAGCGAAGCCTTTCGCGCGCTCGATGCCTGGGCCGATCAGGACGCCGAGGATCCGCAGCCGCTGGCGCTCGCCGCCAGCCTCCTGCGTCGACGCGAGGAGTGGGACGAGGGCGCGGCGCTGATGCGCCAGGCCTTCGAGCGGGCGCCGGAAGACAGCCAGCTGCTCGTCGACCTGACGCTCTTTCTGGGACGCAGTGGAGCGGTGGAGGAGGCCGAACAGCGCCTGCGTGACTTCATCGCGGATCATCCGCGGGATGCGATCGCCCTCAACGCGCTCGGCTACCTACTGCTCGAGCATGGGGGCGAGCTGGCCGAGGCCCGGGAACTCCTCGAGCGGGCGGTGGAGATCGATCCGAGCAATCCCGCGATTCTCGACAGCATCGGGTGGCTCTGGTACAAGGAGGGCGAGCTGGGTCGCGCCGAGAAATGGCTGAAACGAGCCGTGCGCCAGGGGGGGCAGCATCCGGAGATCATCGCCCATCTGGCGCGCGTGCAGACCGCCCGTCGGCGATTGCCCGAGGCGCTCGAGACGATCGAGGAGGGGCTGCGCCACCATCCGCGCGATTCCGGCCTCCAGACGCTGCGCGAGGAGCTGGAGGCGGAGGACGCGCGGGAGCCGTGAGGACTGCCCGTCGACGATGCGGGAACCGGTGCCAGGGGACAGGGTAACAGCGACAGGACGTACCTGATGACGGCCGCCGAGCAGAACCAGCCCCCTTCGCTGGCGGATGCCAGCGATGAGGAGCTGATGGAGCAGATCGTCGCGGGCAGCGAGGCGGCCTTCGCCCAGCTCGTGCGGCGATATCAGGGTAAGATCACCAATCTGGTGCACCGCTTCATCCACGATCGGGAGCAGGCGGTCGAGATCGCGCAGGAGGTCTTCCTGCGGGTCTATCTGCACCGTAAGCGGTATCGCCCGAGCGGCCGATTCAGTACCTGGATCTATACGATCGCAGCCAATCTGGCCAAGAACGAGATTCGGCGGCGATCGCGGTTGAGAGGGGTGACCAGTCTCGACAAGCTGCTGGAAGCCACGGGTGACTCAGGCGGTTTCTTCGCCGACAAACGGCCCGGACCCGATCAGGCCGCGCACCAACACGAGGTCGAGGAGATCGTGATGGCGGCGATCCACAAGCTGCCTCCAAAGTACCGCGACGTGATCCTGCTGCGTGACGTGCAGCAGCTGACCTATGAAGAGATCGAGCAGGTGCTCAGTATCCCCGGCGGCACGGTGCGCAGTCGGATCAACCGTGCCCGGACGGCGCTGAAGGAGATGCTCGCGCCGATCTTGCGGAGGAGAACGACATCATGAAGTGCAGCGATGCGAAGCGGCTCTGTTGCGGCCATCTCGATGGGGAACTCAGCTGCGCCGAGGACGAGGCGCTGCAGGAACATCTGCGCGAGTGTCCCGCGTGCGCCGCGCAAGCGGAGCAGCTCGGTGCCTGCGTCGAGCTGCTGCACGGATTGCCGGACGTCGAGCCGGGACCGGGATTCTACGAGTGCGTACGCGAGAAGATCCGCGCGGCGGAAGCCGGCGAGCTGCAGGTCATGCCCGAGACGCTCGGTGGGCGCGCGCGCGTGCGGGCCTGGCTCGACGGGCTGAGGCTGCGACCCGCCATGGCGGCGGGGCTGTGGCTCCTCTTGGGGATCGTCCTGGGCGGTGGAGTGGCCCATCTGGCTGGGAACTCGTCCGGAGAGGCGCCGGCCACCGAGCCTGCGCCGCTGGCGGTCGAGGCGCCGGGCGGGGACGATGTCGGCGGTGACGCCATGGCGCAGGCGGGGGTGCGGAGCCCCTTCTGGGATCTCGAACTGGACGAGCCGGGGAGCCGCTCGGACACGAATCGCTTCGAGTCGGAATTCCTCCTCGAGCCCTACGTCCAAGATCGCCAAGGAGGGTTGGTTCCGGCGGGTATGGACTACCAGCGGGGGGTCGCCGGTGACCGTGATGCCCAGGATGACGTCTATCCGGTCTTCTAGACTGCTGGCTCGCGCGGCGCTGGCCTGCTGGGTCTGCGGCGCCGGAATCGGCCACGCGGCTCCGGCTTCTGCGACCTCCGATGCTCCGAGTCCGGCCGAGGCGGGTGTCCTGGCGGAGAATCTCAGCGAACTCTACGCCCGCGTCCGTCCCGTCGTCGTCGGTGTGGTCAGCTCGCGCGTCTGGCACGACCCCAATGGGCTCTTCGCATCGAAGGACGCATCGGTTTCCTGTCGCCGTCTGGTGGCCTCGGGCATCCTCCTCGGAGAGCGGGGATGCGTGGTGACCACGGCCCGCGCCGCGCAGCCCGGCGACAGCATCGTGATCCATCTCGGCGGCGATCATCATGTGCGCGCCAGCTATCTGGGCATGGATCCGGCGCTCCACATCGCCGTCCTGCGACTCGAGGCCCCCGGGCCTCATCCCTCCATTCCGGTCGCGCGGAACCCGCGCGAGGCCCTGCCCGACTGGGTGGCGGTGATCGCCTACGGTCCCTGGTCCGGAGCGCATCCCCAAGAGCCCTCGCTGACCCTCTCGCAGCGCGCTTCCATCGAAACCGTCCCCACCCGTCTGCATGGGACCCCCAGCGCGCTCTGGCAGATCGATGCTCCCCTCTCTCCGGGCAATGGCGGGGGCGCTCTGGTCACACTCGAGGGCCATTGGCTCGGACTGATCACCGGTGTGGTCTCGGGAGCCGGCCGCGGCGGCGCGCGGACGCGCAGTCCGAGCCCGGGCGCTTCCGCTGTGGTCGTGCCGGCGGAGGTCGTGGCGCAGGCGGTGGCCGAGATCGAAGCCGGAGGTCGACCCTCGCAGGGATTCTTGGGCCTGCGGGCGGTGCCTCGGGAAGCTGCGGAAGCGGGAGCGGGTCCGGCGAGCGGTGTCCGCGTGGCCGAAGTGCTCCCTGGCAGCCCGGCCTCCTGTGCAGGCGTTCTGCCGGGCGATGTCGTGCACCGCTTCGCGGGCGTCGAAGTGGGCAGCGTGATCGAGCTGACGCAGTTGGTGCGCGCGCACGAGCCCGGAGATCGTGTCTCGCTGGATCTGAGCCGTGGAGACCGGAGCGGCCGGCTCGAGCTGTTGCTCGGGGACCGGCATGCCGCGGGTCTCTACATGACGCGCCGCCGGCAGCAGATCAACGAACAGCGCGCGTTGGAGCTGGAGCTGGGGCGGCTTGCGGAGCGCCGTGAACAGATCGAGCGGCGCCTGGAGTTGCTCCGACGCATGCGGGACCAGAGCTCGCAGGTGGCTCCCAACCCGGATGCCTCGCAGACGCCCCGCGCTCGGTGACCGGGCAACCCCACCACTTGGTTTCCTGCCACCGGATCTGGACACTCCGACGATCCACGACTAGGCTCCCCGTAGCCATCCAGTGCGATGGTCGAAGGGAGGGTGCCGATGTCCACGCCTTGCCGCCTGTTCCTGGCGCCGATGCTGCTCGCCGCGCTGGTTCTCGGACTGGGGGGATGCACGCGCAGCTTCGTGACCGCCGTGGGACCCAACGAGGATGTCTCGATCTTCAGCGACTTCCCTCAGGGGGACACGCGCACGGATCTGGTGCGGGACTTTCTGGTACGCAAGCGTCCGGCGCCGGTGCGCCCAGAGTCCTACTTCGATGTCGATCGCGGCGACTCGACCGTCTTCCGCCAGCGGCGTGATTGGCGCACGCTGCTGATCCTGGGGGATATGTCCGGCGCGCGCGGGGGCGCGCGGCTCTGCAGCGAGGTGCTGGGGGAGGAAGCGCGGGCGCGCCTGGCGGGGCGTCCGGCCGGCTACGCATTTGCAAGCAACGTCTGGGCCGACGGGCAGACGGTGCTCTTCGTGCACGCGCCCGACACCGAGGCGCTGCGCGCGCTGCTCTCACGCGACGGACCCGAGCTGATCGCGGAACTCGGGGACCGGATCGTCCGCGGTCTGCAGCGCACGCTCTACGTGGGCGGCGAGCAGCGGCAGCTCGCCGACGGAATCGCCGAGCGTCACGGCTATCGCCTGCGCATCCCGAAGGACTTCTTCGTCGAGGAACAGGTCGAGAGTCGCTTCGTGCGGCTGAAGAAAGTGCCGCCCGACCAGGGCGCGCTCTTCCTGTTCGTCTACTACCAGGAGCAGACGCACGAGCGTCTCGACCCGCGGCTGTGCATGGCGATCCGCGACACCTTGGCGGCGGCCTATTTCGCGGGCGACGAGATCGAGCCGAGTCGCACGACCACGCGCACGATCGAATTCCTGGGGCGCGAGGCGCTCGAGATCCACGGTCTCTACCAGAACGACGACCCGCCGATGGGGGGGCCGTTCAAGATGTTCTGCTTCCACGACCGGGGACGTCTCTACGTCATCGACCTGGCGGTCTTCAATCCGCCCGAGGCCAAGACACCCGATCTGCGCGTGCTCGAGGCGATCGCGCGCACCTTCCAGGTCGTCGATGCGCCATAGCCTTCGCCGCCCGTAACCGTATGAACGCCGATGGCTTGGCGCGTTCCGGCTCGATTGACACCCCGCGACCCCTCTGCTAAGGTGGCCCCTCGGCGGTCGTCGGATCGCCGGATCATCCGGACCCACCAAGCGATGCGCGCGCCGCTGCCGCGAACGCCGCGTAGGGAGAGAGCGCTCCGATGGCGAGTACGGCCGACTTTCGCAATGGACTGGTGATGGAGCTCGACGGGCAGATGATGCGCATCGTCGAGTTCCTGCACGTCAAGCCGGGCAAGGGGGGCGCCTTCGTGCGCACCAAGCTCAAGAACGTCGAGACCGGTGCGGTCATCGAGCGCACCTTCCGGGCGGGGGAGAAGGTCTCGGAGGTGCGCCTCGAACGGCGCAACGTTCAGTACCTCTACAACGATGGTGACATCTACCACTTCATGGACACCGAAACCTACGATCAGCTGCAGCTCTCCGCCGATCGGGTGGGGGAGGCCCGCGATTACCTGCGCGAGAACGACACGGTGCAGATCCTGATGCGCGGGGACACGCCGATCATGGTCGAGCTTCCCACGCACGTCGTGCTCACCGTGAAGGAGACCGAGCCGGGCGTGCGCGGGGATACCGCCTCGGGGGCCAACAAGCCGGCGACCATGGAGACCGGTCTGGTGGTCACGGTTCCGCTCTTCATCGAGGTGGGGGACGAGCTGAAGATCGACACCCGCAGCGGCGAGTATATCGAGCGTACATCCAAGTAGCGGGGGCAGCCGGCATGCGCTTCGAGGAGATCCAGCGCCTCATCGAGCTCGTCGAACGCAGCGGCATCGCGGAGCTGGAGGTGCGCTGGCTCTGGCGCAGCATCCGCATCGCCAAGGCCCCGCGCGCCGAGTTGCGT
>WJJG01000310.1 GCA_014729815.1 Candidatus Eiseniibacteriota bacterium | reverse complement strand
GTGCGCGATCGCACCGACGATGGATTCTCGCGGCGGTTGATCGTGCGCGCCGAGGAGGCATGCATCCCGCAGATGGCGCGCGTGCGCGACGTGTGGTGGATCGAGGAGCTGCCCGAGTTCCGCACGATGAACAACACCACGCGCTGGGTCGTGCAGTCGAACGCCAACGGCTGGATGCCGCTCTGGGACCATGGCATCTACGGGCAGAACCAGATCATCACCATGATGGACACCGGCCTCGACTACAACAGCTGCTGGTTCCGCGAGAATGGCAACGCCCAGCCGGGGCCGTCGCATCGCAAGGTCATCCATTACACGACCCTGGGCGGTGGTGCGCGCTACGATGGCTGCGACAACGGCCACGGATCGCACGTGGCCGGCACGGTCTGCGGCGACCAGTCCTACATCAACCCGGGTGATATCGGCTACAACGGCATGGCGTATCGGGCCAAGATCACCGTCCAGGATGTGGGCGCCGACGACTGGTCGGCCTGCAACCTGGGCACGTTGATGGTGCCGAGCAGCCTCTCGTCGGCCTTCAGCGCCAGCTACAGTCTCGAGGCCCGCGCACACACCAATAGCTGGGGCAGCACGAGCAACACCTACGACGGCTACTGCGTCGACGTGGACAATGCGATGTGGCAGCGCCCCGACTACCTCGTGCTCTTCGCGGCGGGGAACTCCGGGCCCGGAGGGGGCACGGTCGGCTCGCCGGGCACGGCTAAGAACTGCGTGACCTGCGGCGCGACCATGCAGGCGCCGCAGCAGGAGAGCGTGGCCAGCTACTCGAGCCGCGGACCGGCTTCCGATGGACGATTGAAGCCGACCGTCATGGCGCCCGGTGGCAGCACATCGCTCTACATCTACTCGGTCAACAACCACACCGGCAATCCGCCCAGCCCGACCTGCAGCGTGCAGGGCAGTCCGTTTCAGGGCACTTCGATGGCGACGCCGGCGATCGCCGGTTCGGCGCTCAACGTGCGCACCTACTACCAGGAAGGCTTCTACCCGCACGGCGCGCATGGGGGCGACGATCCGCTCGATCCAAGCGCGGCGCTGATCAAGGCCACCTTGATCGCCAGCACCGACGACATGGGATCGGCCGACATTCCAAACCAGAACGAGGGCTGGGGCCGCATTCTGCTCGACAACGCGCTCTACTTCGAGGGCGATACGCGTGAGCTGATCGTGGCCGATGTCGCCCCGGGCCTCGGAACCGGAGACACCTGGAGCACGACGTTCGAATTCGAGGCCTGTGCCGAGCCGCTTTCGGTGGCCCTGGTCTGGACCGACTACCCGGGGACGGCGGGCAGCGGGATCAAGCTGGTCAACGACCTCGACCTGACCGTCACCACGCCCGGGGGCACGCAGTATCGCGGCAACGTCTTCAGCGGCGGGCAATCGTGCGGCGGCGGCACGAGCGATCGACTGAATGTCGAGGAGTGCGTGCGACGTTTCAGCCCGGGGGCCGGGGGGTGGACGGTCGAGGTGCGCGGCTACAACGTGCCGCACGGCCCCCAGCCGTTCGCGCTGGTGGTCTGCGGCGCATTCGCCGAGTGGCCGCCGGACGACTTCTCGACCGCCGAGGATCAGACGCCCGGTCTCTCCTCGAGCGCGGCGAGGATCCTAGCGCAGCCGAATCCGGCCACAGGCATGACGACGATCCGCTATGAGGTCCCGGCGGGCTACGCCGGGCCAGTCGAGATGCAGCTCCTGGACGTCTCCGGACGCGCTGTGCGCCATCTCGTGGCCAAGGGGCAGCGCGCCGGCAGCTATCAGGTGACCTGGGATGGATTGGCCGACGACGGCCGGCCGGTGCCCGATGGCGTCTACTTCGCGAAGATCACCGCTGGAGCGCAGACGGCGCGTGCCAAGGTCGTGATCCGTCGCTAGGCGTGTGCGGCACGCTCGCCGGCCGGTGCGCTCGGGGCGGCATCCGCCGGGCGCGCGGATGCAGGGGAGGAGGATCGGTCCCGGGGGAGGCCCCGGGGCCGATTCCGCTTCCGCCGCGGCCGGATCGGGGTAGACTCGACCGCGGCATGTGCAGGAGCGAAACGAAGCTGTGAGGGACCGGAGTCGGGACGGCCCGGGAGCGACGGGGGGCACGGCCGAATCGACGCCCGCGCCCGGCGCCGGCTGGATCGAACGGATCGAGAGCCACGGCGGCACGGCCGCGTGGGTGCTGCTGCTACTGGGCTGGATCCTGGCGCGCAATCTGCTCGAGAGCGTCCTGGAGCCGGGGTACCAGCTCGGCTTCGACTGGCGCGGGGAGATCTCCTTCGGGATGTTCTTCCTGCACTTCCCGCTCTTCTATCTGACGCTCTTCGCGGGCCTCCTGCTCTGGTTCCATCTCTGGACGGGCAAGCCGCTCTCACGCATCGCGCGCGTTCTGGCGCGCGGCTTCGCTCTACTTCTGATCGCCCCGCTCATCGATCTGCTCGTATCACACGGGCGCGGTTTCGCGCTGCGCTATCTCCTCGGCCTCAGTTCCGACCTGTGGCGCTTCTGGGATCCACGCGCGGGACTGGAAATCGTCTCACCCGGACAGCGCCTCGAGATCCTCGCGGGCTGTGTGCTGGCCGGGATCTATGGTTGGAGCTCCCTGCGACGTCCGCCGTCTCGCACGGCCCGTGGGGGAGGGTGGCGCGGACTGCTGGGGGCGCTGCTCGGAGCCGGAGGGCTCTTCCTCATCGCCGCCTTCCTGGGCTCCTGGCCCTCACTCCTGGCCGAGCTGGCGCGCACCGCGGGCGAGTCGCTGCCCGAGGCCTACGAGCGCATCTTCCAGCTCGGGGGGTTGATTCCATCCGAGAGCCGCCGGCACGCCCTCGCGCTCCTGGTGCTGCTTCTGCCGTTCGCGGTGGTTCTTCTCTGGCGCGCGGATCGAGCGCGCTTCCGCGTCATCGCGGGCCAGCTGAGTTGGACGCGGCTGCTGCACTACACGGGCCTGGCGCCGGCCGGAGCGGTGCTGGCTCATCTCGTCTATCGCGAGCATCTCCCGATCGCCTTCCGCAATCCGATCGACTGGATCGGCGCCGGCGTGCTCTGGGTGGCGTTCGTGGCCGCCTTTCTGGCGGCGCGACTCTGGAACGACGGGAGCGATCTGGCCGCCGACCGCATCAACGAACCCTCGCGCCCGCTGGTGCGCGGGGTCCTGACCGCCGAGGAGACCCGCCGCTGGGCATCGATCAGTGCCGCCGCGGCGCTCTCCCTGGCATTGTGTGTCGGCTACCATCACCTGTTGCTCATGCTGGGCTGCCTGCTGCTCGCCGGCGCCTACTCGGTCCCCCCGTTGCGCCTGAAGCGCTGGCCGCTGGTGGCCACCTTCTCGCTGGCGCTGCTCTCCCTGATCTCCCTCTGGTCGGGATTCGCGTTGGTGGCGCAGGAGATGGCGCCGCGGGTCTTTCCCCACCGCCTGTCACTCTTCGTGCTGCTCGGTGTGACGCTCGGATTCCAGGCCAAGGACCTGAAAGACTGCCGCGGGGATCGCGCCACCGGTGTGCACACGCTGCCCACATTGCTGGGTGAGCGCTGGGGCCGACGTGTGATCGCCGCGCTGGTGGCGCTCTCCTTGGCTCTGGCCTGGCCGATCCTGCCGCTGGGGACCGGTTTCGGTCTCCTGAGCCTGCTGGCGGGACTCATCGGGGCGCTGGTGACGTTGAGACGCCGGCGTCCCGACGGGGCGCTGCTGGTGCTGCTGCTGGCCTTTGTGCTGCTCTTGCTGCTCTTCGTTGGTCAGCGTCCGACGCTGCTGCGTGAGGCGGCGCCCGAGCCGCTGCGCCGATTGCACGCGCGCACGCGGGCGTTGGAGATGCGTGCGCGCCTGCACACGCTCGAGCCACCCGAGCGCGCGGCCATCGGCGACCCCGTCGGACTCGCCGACCAGACCGCGCGGCTCTGGCACGCGGCCTTCGACGATGGTCACCGCCTGACGATGGAGACAGCGCCCGATCGAGGGGCGCAGCGCGCGATGGTCTGGCGCGAACGACTGCTGGCGCTGCGGGGCGAGACCCTGTAT
>WJJG01000309.1 GCA_014729815.1 Candidatus Eiseniibacteriota bacterium | reverse complement strand
GGATCTCGGCCGCCGGGTCGCCGGTCAGACTGACACGGATCGTATCGCCGATCCCATCGAGCAGCAGGGCGCCGATGCCCACCGCGCTGCGCAGCTCTCCCTCGGCGCCCTCACCCGCTTCGGTGACGCCGAGATGGATCGGCACGTCGTAGCCTTCGGCGTCCAGACGCTCGGCCAGTAGGCGGTTCGCGGCAACCATCACGGCCGGATTCGAGGCCTTCAGCGAAACCACCAGATCGCGGAAGTCGAGCCCCCAGCAGTGGCGCACGTACTCGAGCGCCGAGGCCACCATGGCTTCGGGGCCGTGTCCCTGCGCCTCGGTCAGATAGGGGGCCAGGGATCCATGATTGACACCGATGCGCAGGGCGCCGCCGCGCTCGCGCAGGCGATCGATCAGCGGCGCGAGGCGGGGACGCACCGCTTCCGCCGCAGGCGCGAAGTTGCCGGGGTTGATGCGCACCTTCTCGGCGTGTGCGGCGGCTTCGAGCGCCGCGGCGGGGAGGAAGTGCACGTCGGCGACCAGGGGGAGATCGATCCCTTCGCGCCGCAACGCCTCCCGCAGGGGCCCCAAGGCGCGCGCCGCCTCGACGCTCGGCACGGCCAGGCGCACGAGCGCGCAGCCGGCCGCGCGCAGCGCCCGGATCTGCGCCAGCGATTCGTCGCGCTCCGCGGGAGTGGTCGTGGTCATCGACTGGACGGCGATCGGATGCACCGAGCCGATCTTCAGATCCCCCACCCGGACGGTGCGCGTTGTGCGGCGTGCTGTGGACATCACCTCCGAATCCTGGCGCTTCCCCGCCCCGGCTTTCCAGCCCTTTCTCTGCCCTGCGGGGGATGCTAGCGTTCGCCCGGGCGAGTCCCACGGCAGCCGGGCCGCGCCCGGCAGGGCGGGTCCGTCCATCCCGATCGCACGCGCAGCAGGGAGGTGGATGTGGTCGTCGCACGGGATCGTTGGACCAGCCGGACGTCGTTCATCATGGCCGCGGTGGGATCCGCCGTGGGTTTGGGGAACGTCTGGCGCTTTCCGTATGTGGCCTACGAGAGCGGCGGCGGCGCCTTCCTGATCCCCTTCTTCGTGGCGCTGTTCACCGCGGGCATCCCGATGCTGATCCTCGAGATGGGCCTCGGCCAGCGCCTCCAATGCGCGGCGCCACAAGCCTTCGCACAGATCCGCAAGGGGCTGGAGTGGTTCGGTTGGTGGGCGGTGGGTCTCAGCGCGGGCATCGTCATCTACTACTCGACCATCCTCGCCTGGGCCTGGACCTATCTCTACCACGCCCTGACCCTCTCCTGGGGCAACCACCCCGAGGACTTCTTCATGGGCGAAGTGTTGCAGCGCTCGGGGGGTCCCGGGGAGCTGAGTGCGCCGATCTGGTATCTGGTCGTCGGCATGGTGCTGACGTGGCTGGCGATCTTCCTGATCCTGCGCAAGGGGGTGCGCAACGTCAGCAAGGTGGTCATGGTGACCGTCCCCCTGCCGCTGTTCCTGCTGGCGATCCTGCTCGTGCGCGGCCTGACGCTCCCGGGTGCCGTGGACGGGTTGCGCTACTACCTGACGCCCGACTTCGCGAAGCTGCTCGACTGGGAGATCTGGCTGCGGGCCTACGGGCAGATCTTCTTCTCACTGAGTCTCGCCTCGGGGATCATGATCGCCTACGGCTCCTTCCTCGCGCGCAAGGCCGAGATCACCAACAGCGCCCTGATCACCGGCTTGGCCAACTGCGGCACCAGCTTCTTCGCCGGCTTCGCGGTTTTCTCGATGCTCGGCTACTTGGCGCAGGTGCAGGGCCTCCCCGTGCCCGAGGTCACCGACAGTGGAACCGGCCTGGCCTTCGTCGCCTATCCGATGGCGATCAGCAAGCTGCCCGCGCTCAACGCGGTGTTCGGTGTGATCTTCTTCGTGACGCTGCTGACGTTGGGGATCGATTCGGCCTTCGCCCTGCAAGAGGCGTTCACGACCGGCATTCACGACAAGTGGGGGGTACCCGCCAGCCGCCTGGCCTTCGGCTTCATCGCGGTGGCGTTCCCGATCTCCCTGGTCTTCACGACCCGGAGCGGTTTCTACTGGTTCGACATCGCCGACAAGTGGATCTGCGACTTCGGACTGGTCATCGCCGGCTTCATGCAGTGCATCGCGGTGAGCTACCTGTACAACATTCGGGACTTCCGACGCTACTTGAACAGTATCTCGGAGGTGCGTCTGGGCGGCTGGTGGATCATCGCCCTGCGCTACATCACGCCGGTGGTGCTGCTGGCAATCCTGGTGATGAATCTGCGTACCGAGATCCTGGGGCTCTACGAAGTGGCGGGGCGCGAGGTGTCGACCTATGGCGGCTACCCGCGCTGGACGACCCTGGTGGGAGGTTGGGGCATGCTGGCGGCCCTGGCCATCCTGGGCGCCTATCTTTGGCGGCGCCGCCGACGCTCCACGTAGTGGGGATCGCCGCGCCGCGCGCGGGAATGTGGCTGCGTGGTGGAAGGTGGCTGCACGCGGGAAGGTGGCTGCACGCGGGAAGGTGGCTGCACGCGGGAAGGTGGCTGCGTGGTGGAAGACGGGATGGCCGCGGGGTGGGATCGGGTGAATCGTAGAGCCACACGCGCGAGATCGATGAGAGGGGACACGACGGGAGGTGGACCGCGATGCCGCTGTCTGCATGGCTGATGATGATCTTCGGGTGTCTGGTGCTCTATGGAGGACTGACCTGGTGTCTGTCGATCGCCTGGCGCAAGAGCCACGACCGCGCGTCGGGGCGGGAGGGGAGCGATGCCGATGAAATCCGGTAGGCGGCCGCCGGGCCGCGGGAGGGGCGGAGAACCAGCGCGGCGGACGGTGCCGAAGCGGGCCGGTGCCCCGCCCCGCATGGCGGCGGTTCCTCGCAAGCGGTGGCTGCGCCTGATCAACACCGGTCCGACCGTACTGGTGAGTGCCGCCCACGGCGACCGGCGCTCGGTGCTTGCCGTGGCCTGGGCGATGCCGGCCAGCGTCGATCCACCGCTGGTCGTGATCAGCGTGGGTCTGGAGCGCGCCACGCATCCCCTGATCCGTCGCAGCCGCGAGTTCGTGATCAGCATCCCCACGCGCGATCAGCTCCCGCTGGTGCGCATCGCGGGTACGGTGACCGGACGCGAGGTCGACAAGTTCGCCGGTCTGGGACTGACGCCCGAGCCGGCGCGCAAGGTGGGCGCGCCGCGGGTGGGCGAGTGCCCCGCGCATCTGGAGTGCCGGCTGGCGCGCACGCATCGCTGCGGGGATCACACGCTCTTCGTGGGAGAGGTCGTGGGCGCCTACGCCTTGCCGCGCCTCTTCGCCGAGCGCCTGCGCGTCGAGCGCGGCGCCGAGACGCTGCATCATCTGGGCGGCAGCGAGTTTCACCTGCCGGGTCCGATCGTGCGGATGTAGGCCGCTGTCGTGTTCGATCCAGTGCTGGTGGATGGGAGTCGCGGGGAGGGCGGGGGGCAGAT
>WJJG01000308.1 GCA_014729815.1 Candidatus Eiseniibacteriota bacterium | reverse complement strand
TCGCCGCCAGCGGGTATGCCACCCCCGAGGAGCTCGCCTCGGGCGACGTGGGCGGCGATCTGATGCTGGCCCTCACGGCGCTGGTCAGCCTGGGCGCGTTGGGCGTGACCGCGCTCTTCCTGCGATGGGGCGATCGGATCGCTTGGTCGGCGCTCTTCGCGACGCGCCGGTGGGGGCGGGACACGCTGGTGGGGCTGCTGGTGACGATCCTGCAGCTAGGGCTCGTCTTCCTGGCGATGGCCGCGGCGGGATGGCTGCGCTGGGAGAGCGCCTCGCCGCCGCCGCCGGCCGGCGGATGGGCGCTCTACCTGCCCCTGCTGGTCCTGGGCTTCCTGATCCAGGGCGGGAGTGAGGAGGTGATCACCCGCGGCTACCTGCTGCGCACGCTCCAGCAGGGCGCCGGGCTGCCCGCGGCGCTGATCGTCACCGCATTGCTCTTCGCGGTGGCCCACGGCCTCAATCCGGGCGCCGGCGGGTTGGCCTTCCTGAACATCGCCTTGATCGGTCTGCTCTACGGCCTGGTCGTGGTGCGCTTCTCGCTCTGGGCGGCGGTGATCGCGCATGCCTCTTGGAATCTCCTGCTGGGGATTCTCGGAGCGCCGGTCAGTGGTGTGCGCATCGGCGCGCTCTTCGAAGCACAGCTTCAGGGACCCGAGATCTGGACCGGCGGCGCGTTCGGTCCCGAGGCCAGTCTGATCACCGCGATCACCAGCGCGCTCGGCTGCCTGCTGCTCCTGCTCTGGCCCGGATGGCGCGCGTGTCTGCGGAAGCGACGCACCGCCCTGGGCATGGCGCGCGCGCCCGAGGCGGAGGAGACGCGGAACAGCGGCGATCTGCGCGAGACGCTTTCGTACAACTACGCTAGGACGCCGTCTCCACCGGGCGATGGAGCGGACGATCCTCCGCATCCAGCAGGGCGATCCGCTCCACCCGCACGCGGGCCAGATCCTCGGGACTCCACTTGAAGATCTCCTGCAGCGCCGGGAGCGGGCCGAGCACGTGCCCGGCGGGTTCCTGCAGGCAGAGTCGCAACGCCAACCGGTCCGTGGCCTCTGCGTCCCAGGCCAGCGACCGCACGCACCGCCGCAGGTCGATCGTGCGACTGCGCCCCTTCGTGAGCTTCTGCACCGGCACCGCGCCGCGGGCGAGGAACTGGTCGATGCGCCCTTCGCGACGCGCGAGCTTGGCCAGCGGCGGCGGCAGACTGACCCGGTAGTCGGCGGCGACCGCTTCGGCCATCAGGCTGCGCTGGCCGGACGGCAGGCGGCGGGCGGCGAGGATCGTCAGGCCTGCGGGGGCCTGTTGGTTGGCGCGCGCGATCTCCTCCTCGCTGGGTAGCCGCGCCAGCCGCAGATCGCACAGCTCCCACCGGCCCTCGACGCCCAGCGGCAGGGGAGGGCCGAAGGAGACTTTGGGGCGCGGGTTGTGCCCGGCGGTGAAGACCAGCGGCCAGCCCGCCATGCGGAGCAGACGTACGAGCAGGTGCCCCGTCTCCAGGTGCGCCAGCAGGCGCACGCGTCCGCGCTTGCGAAAGACGATGCGCACGGGCACCGACGCCGCCAGCTCCGGTGGGGCGGTCGGAACGCGGATCGCGCGGCCCAGCTCCGCCCACGCCTCCGCGCTCAGCTCGGGGGCGAACTGGCGGTCGGCGGGTCCCCCCAACCCGCACTGCGCACAGCGTCCGGTGCGGCAGTCGGGTGTGGTCTCCCCCGCCCGGGCCGCCTGCCACTCGCGCTGCAGCCACTCGCGTGTCACGCCGAGATCGATGTGATCCCAGGGCAGCGGCTCGTCTGGATCGCGGGCCCGCAGGGAGGTCTCCGGGTCGATCCCACTTTCGCGGAATGCCGTCTCCCAACGCTCGATCTCGAAGTGATCGCTCCAGCCGTCGAACCGTCCCCCGAGCTCCCAGGCGCGATGGATCGCCCGCGCCAACCTGCGGTCGCCCCGCGAGAGCACCGCCTCGACGAAGGAGACGTCGATGGCATGCCACTTAAGCTCGCTGCCCCGACCGCGAACGTTCTGCTGGATCCAGTCGAGCTTCTCGCGCAAGCGCCGGCGACCGTCGAACGCCACCCACTGGAACGGCGTGTGGGCCTTGGGCACGAAGGCGCCGATGCTGGCGGTGACGCTGCGCGAGCGGCCGTAGCGCCGCGCGAGCGCGCGCACGCGCTCGATCAGCTCGGCCATGGCGCACAGGTCGGCTGCGGTTTCGGTCGGCAGGCCGATCATGAAGTAGAGCTTCACCCGCCGCCAGCCGCGCGCGTAGGCGGCCTCGGCCGCGGCCAGGATCTCCGCGTCACGTACCTTCTTGTTGATCACCCGGCGCAACCGCTCGCTGCCCGCCTCGGGGGCGAAGGTCAGCCCCGTCTTGCGCACGCGCGCCACCTGTTCGGCCAACTCGACGCTGAACGTGTCGACCCGCAGCGAGGAGAAGCTGAGCGAGATGCGCTGCGGCGCGACCGCCTCGACCAGGGTGCGGGCCAGGGGCGCGATCTGGCTGTAGTCGGCGCTGGAGAGCGAGGAGAGGCTGATCTCCTCCCACCCGCTGGCGCGCAGACCCTCGGCGGTGAGTTCGGCCAGCCGCCGCGGGCCGCGCTCGCGGACCGGACGGTAGAAGATCCCCGCCTGGCAGAAGCGGCAGCCCTGCGTGCAGCCGCGCTGGATCTCGAGGGTCAGGCGATCCTGCACGGCCTCGATCAGCGGCACGATCGGCTGCAGCGGGTAGGGCGCCCGATCGAGATCGGCCACGTAGGTGCGCCGCACGCGCGCCGGTACGCCCTGGTGGGGTGTCACCCCGACCTGCCGTCCCTCCTCGATCCGCGGCTCGTAGAAGCGCGGCACGTAGACGCCGCCGAGCTTGGCGAGCCGCCGCAGGCGCTCTTCCCGTGTAGCGCGTCCGCGCGTGGCGGCCAGCGTCTCGGTGATCGCTCCGACCGCCTCCTCGCCGTCGCCGATCAGGAAGAAGTCGATGAAGTCGGCCAGCGGCTCCGGGTTGCCGCTGCATGGCCCGCCGGCGGCGATCAGCGGATCGGTCTCCTTCCGCTCGCGGCTCCAGATCGGCACGCCGGCCAGATCGATCAGATTGACGAGGTTGGTGGCCAGGAGCTCGTACTGCAGCGAGAAGCCGATCAGGTCGAAGTCGCGCGCCGGGCGGTGGCTCTCGAGCGAGAAGAGCGGCAAACCCTCGCGCCGCAGCAGAGCTTCCAGATCGAGTCCCGGAGCGAAGGCGCGTTCCGCCAACGCATCCGCGCGCCGGTTGAGCTGATCGTAGAGAATCCGCAGCCCCTGATGGCTCATCCCGATCTCGTAGAGATCGGGCAAGATCAACAGCCAGCGCACGCGCTCTGGCGTCCATGCGTGCCGGATGACGTTGATCTCCTCACCCAGGTAGCGCGCGGGCTTCTCGACGCGGGGCAGCAGCGCGGCGATGCGTCGGGCAAGGGCGTCCTGATCGTCGTGCGAAAGCATCGTTGGCCATGTGCCGCTCGGGCGGCCGACCTCCGGGTCGTCGAGATGGTGCGTCGTGTGCGGTGCCTAGAAGCGGTAGCCGACCGAGAGTGCCGTGAAGGGATTGCTGGCGCTCACGTTGTTGGCGACCACGGCATCCAGATAGAAGGCGCCCGTATGCAAGCGGAAGCCCCCGCGTATGCGAGACCAGGTCGTGTCATCCTCGATCCGGCCGTTCTCGGATCCGCTTTCCTCGTAGTTCACCGTGCGATCCCGCCGGTAGTTCCCGCTCAGCCCGCCGAAGAGATCGCACCAGCCGCGCAGCTCGGCGGACAGTCCGATGAACGCCGAGAGGGTCGTCGCGAAGCGGCGCTCGCGCACGTTCGTCGGCGACTCGGGATAAGAAGAGGCGAGATGCGTCCAGTCATCGTCGACGTATTCGCCGACGAGGCCGGCGATGACGCGACTGCCGGCCGGACCGTTCCCACGCATGCCGAACGCCGCGGCCACGCTCTCCCGCTCGCGCGGATGGGTGCTTTCGCGATCGTAGAGCATGCCGTAGTAGCCTCCGTTGAAGTCCCAGCGCACGACGGAGAGATCCTCGTGCCGGTAACGCAGAAGGGCGAAGCCGGTCAGTCCATGACCGAGGGCGCTCTTGGCGCGCAGCTCGGCGCCATAGGAGCTGCCCGGATCGGCGCACTCGCTTTGGATCCGCGTGACGCTCGAGTCGGGCCCCACCGGATGCTCGCGCCGCAGATGCTGGCTCTGCTCGATCCGCCCTCCCGAGATCGCCAGCTCGAGATAGCTGTGCCGCCCGAGTGCGAGGCCGGCATCGAGTGTGGCCCACCAGCTCCGCTCGCGCGTGTAGCTGCTGTCGCGGTCGGAAACATGCTCTTCGCGGTTCTCGCAGCCCCGCAGCGCGGCGCCCAGACGCAGCCCGCCGGCCGGCAGGCTCAGGAAGCCTCCGAGCAGGGGGTGCCCGCCGCCCGCCTCGTAGGGCGGATCGAGCGGTCCGTAGAGCAGCCCGGCGCGCGCGCCGCCGAGCGCGAAGACAGCGGCGTGGCGTGCGCTGCTGGACGGCTCGAGATCACCATAGATCCCGAGTGGCAGCGACAGGCCGCTGGCGGGAAAGCGCGCCAGCGAAGACACGTCCGGCGTCAGCCCCTGCGGGATGAGTTGGGCATCCAGACTGGCGGTGGACGCCCCGGTGGGGCTTGCCGCACCGAGGAGGGCCAGCAGCGGAAGCAGCACGAGTGCGGCGCGGCGGAGCCGGAGATGGCTTCGGGTGCGGAGCATTCGCCGGCCGCGGACGGTCCGCAGCTGCGATGAAGCGCATTGGGCGGTCATGGTCACCTCCCGGGATCGGACATGCGTGTCACCGGATCCAGCGCCCAGTATCAGACCAGTTCGAGGGTGACTGCAAGGCGCACGATCAGGGGCCGATCGTAGTGGCGTGGATCCCGCAGTCGCTCCAGATAGGCCGTGCGGCCGGCCGCGCCCGGGATGCCGCCCGCACATCCGTCGTTGCCCAGACAACCGTCGTCGTCCGGCTCGCCGGTTGCCCGATAGACCTCGATCGCGTTGCGCACGCTCAAGAGGTTGAGCGCCTCGAGGCGCACGTCGAGACGCTTCGGGCCGATCCAGAGGCGTCGCGTGAGCGCCAGATCGAGCTGGAACTGCGCGGGCAGGCGCTCGCCGTTGGCCGCGCTCTGCGCGACGACCTCCTCCCAAGCGGCGTCCCGCTGGTAGCCCCGCAGTTCCGAGGCGGACTCGGGCAGCAGACCGGCCGGCTGCAGGTAGGTCTGCGTGAAGGGCCGTCCGAAGTCGAGGCGCGCCAGCAGGCCGAAGAGCCAGCCGCGCGTGATCAGGTCCATCCAGCCGGCGGAGGAGGAGGGCTCCGCATCGCGCGCCACCAGGGCCAGACTGAGGCGATGGGGCCGGTCGAGGTTCGACGGACGATCGCGACCCGCGTGCAGGGTGGATTGCCCGCCGCCCAGGGCGGCGTCGAAGATGCCGCCCAGCGTGCTTCCGTAGCCCTCGCTCTCGTATTCTCCCGGGGGTCGATCCGGATAGACCCAGCGTGCGTCGAGCAAGGGCGGCTCGAAGTGATCGCTCTCGATGCGGCTCAGGTCGTAGGCCAGGCGGATCCACAGCGGCTGCGCCGACTCGGCCGCAGGCGCCCGATCTCGCTGCGATGCGGCCGAGCGGCCCCGCTCGTTGGCGGGGACGTAGTCTC
>WJJG01000307.1 GCA_014729815.1 Candidatus Eiseniibacteriota bacterium | reverse complement strand
TCGCACGGCCATCTCGCGCTTCTCGCAGGCGCGCATGTTGCGCGAGACCGAGGCGCTGTACCGTCGCCTGCTGGACGTCCCCGATCCGGCACGGGAGCTCGCAGCGGCGGTGGAGGAGTAGCGGAGTGACCGTGGCGGATGGTTGGCGATCGTGCTAGGCTGCGGGTGTCCTGTGATTGTCGCCGCTGCTGGGATCTGCTTCCTGGATGGAGCCATGCAGATCACGGCCGTCAAGGTGAGCGTGGTGGAAGATCCGAGTCTCAAGGCTGTGGCTACCATCACGTTCGACGACTGCTTCGTCGTCAAGGGGATCAAGGTCGTCCTCGGGGAGCAGGGTCTCTTCGTGGCTATGCCGAGCCGCAAGCTGCCCGATGGGAGCTATCAGGACGTGGCCTTCCCGACGACCCCGCCGCTGCGCGAGGAGATCCGCTCGATCGTCCTGCAGCGGTACGAGGCCGCCCGCCGCAGTTCTGCACACGTCTCCCAGCATCCCTAGCCCGCCGCGATCCCGCCTGCGGAAGGCCGCGCCGCGCCGGGCGGCGCGCGGGCGGCGCCATGGGTCAGGCGGCCGGGTTGAGGAAGAGATTCAGGGCCCGCACCGGCTCGTCGGCCACGACCCGCGAGGCGTGCTGCACTCCGGCGAAGATCGACACCATCTGTCCCGGACCCACCTCGATCCGCTCCCCGGCGACGTCGAACTCCAGATGTCCGCTCTCGACGATCGTGATCTGCTCCTGCTGGTGCACGTGCCGGGGGAAGTTGGAGTTCGACTTGTAGACGCACCGGACCACCAGCAGCCGCTGGGTGGCGATCACCTCGCGCTCGAGGATCTCCTGCGCGTTGGAGGCATCCAGGCTCTGCCAGCTCCCGACCATATACTTCCCGGGCAGCGTCCGATTGCGCACGTTTGGCCCTCCTGGTTCCGGCCCCGCGGGGCGATGTCTCTGACCGGCCGCTCTACTAGAGATCGGCGCCGCGTCCCCGCTTCTGGAGCGCGCCCGCGCGCTTGACACCGAGCCGCTCGACGGCCCACCCTCGCCCGACGATTCACGCTCTCCCATCCCGGACACTCGGATCGCGGCGATGCCACCCAAACCGAGCCTCAGCGCGCGCCTCCTGGGCGCGGTCTTCCCCGACACGCTCGCACCCCGCGAGCGACACCTGCTGAAGCTGCACCTGGCCAGCTCGGCGCTGGGCGGCGTCGGGATGGGGGTGCTGCAGCTCTCCGATGCCATCCTGGTCAAGACCCTGCAGGCCTCCTCGTTCGAGGTCACCGTTCTCAGTCTGTTGACGACGGTCGGCTTCCTGGCGGCCCTCTTCTGGAGCGGCGCCATGCAGCAGCGCCGCAAGGCGCCCTTCGTGATCGCCGCGGGCATCGCCGGCCGCCTCGGCATGGGACTGATCGGGATCTGGCCCGACACCCGCTGGTTCATCTTCGTCTACGGCCTGGCCTGGCTGTCGCAGGGCGTTTTCGTCGCCGCCCAGACATCGATTCTCCAGCACGCCTATCGCGACGCGCAGCGCGGACGCCTCTTCGGCCTGGCGATCTCGGCCATGACGCTGAGCCGCCTGCTGGCGACGGTCGCCGCCGGCTGGCTCCTCGACTGGCGCGAGGATGTCTATGGCCTGGTCTACCTGGGCGCGGGCGCCGCGGCCTGCGCGGGTTCCTGGCTCATGACGCGCATGGAGCGTGCCAGCGACATCTGGCCGGCGGGGGCGGCGACGATGCACGCCACGGCCCCCGCCGTCCCCGAGGTCGTCGCCGGCGAGGTGCGTCCCCGTCCCGCGACCGAGGCACCGGCCGGCTCGCAGTCGCGGTACCGTCCCGCGACCCGGCCGAGTCTGCGCGCCGGCCTGCACTCGATGCGCGACTCGATCGCCCTGGTGACGCGCATTCTCCGCGAGGATCACCGCTTCCGCCGCTTCGAGCGCAACTTCTTCATCTACGGGATCGCCTTCCTGAGCCTCTTGCCGGTCGTGCCGCTCTTCCTGGTGCACGATCTGGGTCTCGACTACCGGCAGATCGGCCTGGCCAAGGGGCTGATGGGTCAGGCCGGCATGCTGCTCTTCCCGCCGCTGCTCGGACGGATGCTCGAACGGATCAAGCCGGTGCGCTTCTCCACGCGGGTCTTCGCGTTCCTGGGGCTCTTCCCGGCGCTGCTGATCTGCGCCGGCCTCGTCCCCGGCCTGCTGCGCCTGCCGCTCGTCTTCGCCGCCTTCACGGCCTGGGGCATCGGCATGTCGGGCGTCGCACTGGCCTGGCACCTCAGCAGCATCGAGTTCGCCGGCGAGGAGGATTCGAGCGCCTATCAGTCGGTGCACCTGGTGCTGACCGGCGTGCGCGGGGGATTCGCGCCCCTGCTGGGATTCGGTGTGATCCAGCTCGGCTCGAACCTCTACGGCTTCATGATGAGCTGCGCGCTCTTCCTCACCGCGGCGCTCCTGATGCATCGGATGGCCCGTGCCGAGCGCCGTGGCAGCCAGGGGGCTGCGCGCTCGCTCGGCGAGGATCCATCGCGCGGGCCGCACGCGGGGCGCGACGACGGCCAGGGTGTCTCCTGAGGCGCGCGCCACCTCGCCCCGTGCGCGGGTCCGGCGCATCCCTCCGGCGCGGCAAGCTCCGCGCATCCCTTCCGCGCGGCAGGCTGTGCGCCGCCCTCGCCCGAGAGGCTCCGCACCGCGCCGCCCTATCATTGACGCCGGCGCAGGCGGCTCCCTATACTCGGCGCTTTGCAGCCGCGAACGTCACGTCGGTGCCCGCGAGGCGGACGGCGAGCGTCTGCCCGCCGTGGGCCACGATCGCCGCGCCTGCGCACCGGCCGCGAACCGCGTTCGCACCGGCGTTCGCCAGGCCGACAGATCTGTTCTCCACCGCTCTGGGCCCAGGACGGTCGGGAACAAGCCATGGGAGGAGCCATGCCGGAGAAGATGAAGGCGGTCGTCAAGACCCGTCCGGAGCTGGGGGGCGATTGGCAGGAGGTTCCGCTGCCGCGCATCGCGGACGACGAGGTGCTCGTGCGGGTACGCGCCACGTCGATCTGCGGCACCGACGTGCACATCTATAAGTGGGATCCCTGGTCGGCGGGCCGCATCGGCGAGCAGGCCCTGCCGCAGATCCTCGGACACGAGGTCGCCGGCGAGGTCGTCGAGACCGGCGCGGGCGTCAAGGGGATCCACATGGGCGACTATGTCTCGGCCGAGACGCACATTCCGGACCCTCAGGACCTCCAGGCCCTGCTGGGGCAGATGCACATCGGTGAACGGATGAAGATCCTGGGCGTCGATCGCGACGGCTGCTTCGCCGAGTACGTGGCCATCCCGGAGGTCGTCTGTTGGGTCAACGACAAGGCCATTGCGCCCGAGTACGCCTGCGTGCAGGAACCGCTGGGCAACGCGACCTACGCCGTGCTCGGCGAGGACAACGACGTGGCCGGCAAGTCGATGGTCTTCGTCGGCGACGGTCCGATCTCGCTCTTCGCGGTGGGCGTGGCGCGCGCGGTGGGTGTGACCAACATCTTCCTGGTCGGCAAGTACGACTTCAACATGGAGATCGGCAAGCGCATGGGCGCCGATCATCTCCTCTACGCCAACAAGGACGACGTCGACCGGATCGCCTATATCAAGGATCACACGCGCGGGTACGGCGCGGACATCGTCTGCGACATGGCCGGCAGCACCCAGGCCCTCGAGGAGGGTTTCCAGATGCTGCGCAAGGGCGGCCGCTTCACCGCCTTCGGCGTGGCCGGCGAGGCCACGGTCCCGATCGACTACAACAACGGAATCGTCTTCAAGGGCTGCCAGGTGCATGGCGTCAACGGGCGCAAGATGTTCGACACCTGGTACCGCGTGCGCAATCTGCTCTCCTCGGGCCGCCTGGACATCGCGCCGGTCGTCTCGCACATGTTCCCGCTCGAGGAGTACGAACAGGGTTTCGAGAAGATGATCGAGCGACCGCGGCATGCCGCCAAGGTCGTCCTGTTTCCGGATCGCCAGGAGTTCGACGCGGCGCAGCAGCGGCGCGCCTAGATCGTCGGGCTGCACCGCGCACCACCCGCGCTGCGCGTGACGAAGGAGGAGGAAGATGTACGGCAAGATCAAAGAGGATCTCCGCGAGGGGCTCCGGGAGATCCGCGACGCCGGGCTCTACAAGGAAGAGCGCGTGATCACGACCCCGCAGGGCGCCGAGATCCAGGTCCAAGGCGGCAAGACGGTGCTCAACTTCTGCGCCAACAACTACCTGGGTCTCTCCTCGCATCCCCAGCTGATCGAGGCCGCCCACAAAGCGCTCGATGCGTGGGGCTACGGAATGTCCTCGGTGCGCTTCATCTGCGGCACGCAGGAGATCCACAAGCAGCTCGAGAAGAAGGTCGCCGACTTTCTGGGGATGGACGATGCGATCCTCTACGCGGCCTGTTTCGACGCCAACGGCGGCGTCTTCGAGCCGTTCATGACCAAGGAGACCGCCATCCTCACCGACGCGCTCAATCACGCCTCGATCATCGACGGGATCCGGCTGACCAAGGCTCAGCGCTTCATCGTCAACCACATGGACATGGCCGACCTCGAGGCCAAGCTCAAGGAGGCGCAGGGCGCCAAATACCGCATCTTCGCCACCGACGGCGTCTACTCGATGGACGGCGATATCGCCCCGCTCAAGGACATCTGCGATCTCTGCGAGAAGTACGATTGCCTGGTGATGGTCGACGACTGCCACGCCTCCGGCTTCATGGGCAAGACCGGGCGTGGCACGCACGAGTACAACGACGTCATGGGTCGTGTCGACCTGATCACCACTACCTTCGGCAAGGCTCTCGGTGGGGCGTCGGGCGGCTGCGTGGCCGGCCCGCAGGAGATGATCGACTGGCTGCGGCAGAAGTCGCGCCCCTATCTCTTCTCGAACACCGTCCCGCCGGTCGTCGCCGCCGGCTCGATCGCGGTCCTCGATCTGCTCTCCGCGACGACCGAGCTGCGCGACAAGCTCGAGAAGAACCAGAAGATGTTCCGCAAGATGATGACCGACGCCGGCTTCGACATCCGTCCCGGCGATCACCCGATCGTCCCGATCATGTTCGGCAAGTTCGAGGACGACGCGCGGCTGGCCCAGGAGTTCGCCGCCAAGCTGCTCGAGGAGGGCATCTACGTGATCGGCTTCTCCTACCCGGTCGTCCCGCGGGGCCAGGCGCGCATCCGCGTGCAGCTCTCCGCGGCGCACGAGGAGGAGCACATTCAGCGCGCGGTGGACGCCTTCACCAAGGTCGGTCGCGAGCTGAAGGTGATCGGCTAGCGGTCTGCGCCGCATCTCGCCCGTGGTCTCTCACAACGCTCGATCGCCGCGTCCGCGGGGGTCGGGCGTTGCCCTGCATCGCGCATGCTCTGCTGAGCGATCGTACCGGGATCGGGACGGCCCACAGCCCTGGCCCGGGAGGCGCGAGGGGCGGAAGATCAGGCGGGATCAGAGCCGCGCGAGACGCTCGCGCGCGAGGCGCGCCTCGCGCGTCTGCGGGAAGCGCTCGATGAGGAACTCCAGGTAGCGCCGCGCCGTGGACGCATCGTCGAGCGACTCGAAGGAGAGCGCGATCTTGTAGTAGGCGGCCGGTTCCTTGTCCTCGCCGGGATGCTCGTCGACAACCGTGCGGAACTCCTCGATGGCGACTTCGAACTGCCCCTGTGCGTAGTAGGCCTCCCCGATCCAGTACTGCGCGTTGTCGGCCAGATTGGTCTCGGGATGGCGATCGAGGAACGCGCGCAGGTTGATCAGCGCGAGCTGATAGTTGCCCCGCTTGAGATCCTCATAGGCCACTTCGTAGAGGCGGACCCCCTCCTCGGGCGGATCGGGAGGGCGCGCCTCGGGAGCGCCGGCTTCGGCCGCCTGCGCCGGCTCCCCGGGCGCCTGTTCGGGCGGTCGCGCGGGCGCGGATGCGGCGACCGCCGAATCCCCCGCCACGGCCGAGGCCTCCGCGGCGGCGGGCCCAGAGACGTCGCCTCGCGTCGGCAAGTCCACCGCCGGGGACCAGGCCGGGGCGCGCGTGCTGTCGAGCGCGATCGGCGGGTAGGCGCCGCCCGCCTGCCGCTGGGGCGAACGTGCCGCATCCGGGCCTGCGCGGGCCTGCAGCGTCTCGATCCAGCGCTGCTGGGCAGCAAGCTGCTCGCGGATGCGCGCGGTCTCCTCGGTCAGGGCGGCGAATTCGGCGGCCAGGGTGGCCTCGGTGCCGCGCGCGATCCGCTCGAGGACCCCCAGGCGCTGTTCGATGCGTGCCAGGCGCGCCTCGATCGACGTGGCCGCGCCGGTCTCGATCGGCGTATGCGCGGCCCGCGCGTCCCCGGTCGCGGGACGCGGCCCGGACCCACCCAGGCAACCGGTGCACAGCAGTGCACCGAGGATCGACAGCAAGCATCGCACGTGCGAGGCTACTCCTTGATGACGAAATGCGCCCGGCGATTCTGCGCCCAGGCCTGCTCGTTGTGCCCGTACGCGAAGGGGCGCTCCTCCCCATAGCTGATCGTCTCGATGCGATCGGCCGCCACACCATAGTCGACGAGGAACCGCTTGGCGCTGCGCGCCCGTCGATCGCCGAGGGCCAGATTGTACTCGACCGTGCCGCGTTCGTCGCAGTGGCCCTCGATCAGGATGCGCAGCTCGGGATGCGCCAGGAGCGCCTCGCCGTTGCGCTGCATCGCCACCAGGGCGTCGGCCCGCAGGTTGTGCTTGTCGAAGTCGAAGAAGGCATCCTGGAGCTCGAC
>WJJG01000306.1 GCA_014729815.1 Candidatus Eiseniibacteriota bacterium | reverse complement strand
CCTCGGGATAGGTACCGCCGCTGCTGAAGAACTGCGTCGTGTGGATCTCGACGCGCGCCGGCGCCCGCTCCCCGAACGGATCGGTCGTGTGGCCCAGAAACATCCCGCCGAAGTAGCCGTCGGCTGCCGGCGGAGGATCGTCCTCCGCGTTGCCGCCGTTCTCGCTGCCGGGCGTGTCGTGCATGAAAGCGATGTCCAGATGCAGCTGCTGCCGCGCGCAGTCCTGGAACTCGCCACCGATGCGTTGCTGGCAGACATAGGTGATGGTCGGGTCGACGTAGGTCGTGTCGACCGAGCGCAGCTCGCCGCCGTCGTCGGTGTAGAACTCGGGCGCGCTGCGCAGGCCGGCGTCGGAGTCGACGAAGTACCCGATGTAGAGATCTCGCAGGACTTCGAAGCCGACGTTCTGGATCGTGTACTCCAGTCCGATGAAGTTGTTGGCGCCCTCGGTCGACCAGGCGAAGCTGCTCTGGCGGATGTGTAGGTAGAGCGGCCGGTGCTCGGGATACTGCTGGATAGCCTCTTCGGTGTAGTCCCAGTACTCGCAGGCATACATCTGCTGCGAGATACCCGAAAAGTCCTCGTCGATCATCCCATCGCCATCGTCGTCCTTGCCGTTGAGGTAGTCTTCGTCGACCATCCCGTCACCGTCATCGTCGCCGCCGCTGGCCGAGAAGCCACGCCGGTCGCCCCCGGTCGCACCCTCGAAGCTCTCCCGAATCGTATCCACCGGATCGATGCTGGGACGCAACTCGTATTCGTAGGCACCGGTGGAGACGTAGGCCAGATCGTCGGGGGCCACGGCGCCGATCCACAGCGCGGCGGCGTAGAGATACTCCCCGCCCTGCCAACCGGCGCCGAAGGAGTCGACCAGCCCCGGATTGCCGACCACGCCCACGTTGGTCACCATCAGCTGCAGCAGGCCCACGTTGTGGTAGTAGATCTCGGGGGGGCGAATCGTATAGAGCTTCTGCCCCCGCGCTTCCGCGAACGGGTTGTAGCCATCCCAGTGCGCCCGAGCCGGCGCACCGCCCCACAGCAGTCCGCAGATCAGCGCCAGAAGCGCCCCCAGGGCCCATTTGCGTGTCGCCGCCGCCGGACGCATCGCTTTCCTCCCGCGCACCCGGTTCTGTGCGCTAGAACTCGAACCCAAGGCCGACGCGGATCGAGCGCGGGTTGCCGAACACCCGCGGGTCGTTGAGGGGGATGAACTCCTCGATCCCGTCGCCGTCATCATCCTTCAAGTAGGCTCCACCCGCCTTGCCGGCCTCGGTGTAGTAGACCGTGTAGGCGCTTCCCACCGGCGGCCCGGGCCAGTTGCCCGGCGAGAGAGAGGTGATGTTCTTCGAATCCAGGATGTTGCGACCCTGGAGGAAGAGCGATAGGCGGTGTCCCCAAAGCCAGTAGTACTTGTCCACGCGCACGTCCAGAGTCGTCGTGCTTGGCAGCCGGCGCGAGTTGACCATCTCCGGCTCGAGCTGACGCGTGTCGCGCTGATACGGCGTGTAGGGCGAGCCGGTCAGGTAGTTCCAGGTCAGGCTCACGCCCCACATCCGCCGATCACCGAGGTAGAGCGAGGCGCCGACGCTGTGCCGCACGTCCCAGTTGAGCGGCTGCTCGGAGGTCGGCAGATAGACGAAGTTGCGCGAGACCGCCGCATTCGGGTCCGAGGCCACCCCGGTCGCCACGCCATAGGCGTAGGAGAGATCCCAGCGCATGTAGTTGCGGAAGTTGCGCGTCAGGCTGACCTCGAACCCCTTCGACGAGGCGTAGTCCTTGTTGACGTAGGTCGTGATGTTGCCGGTCGAGGTGTAGTCGGGCTGCTCGTCGGCCGTGATCAGCCCGAAGATGTCCTTGTAGTAGACACTGAACTGCCCCACCAGGATGTCACTGAAGAGATGCTGGATGGCGGCCTGATACTGGACCGTTGTTTCGTTGTCGAGATTGGGATTGCCGCGGATCCGGTCGTAGACGTCCTGGTTGTCGAAGATGTAGCGCCGATCCGGGATCTGATACAGGCGTCCGTAGTGGAAGCTGAAGACGTCGCGGTCGGAGATCGGGTACCCGATCCCGATGCGCGGACTGAGCTGCTGCTTGACCGGCTCGGAGACCTCGCTGAGCGGAATCTGCTCGCCGACGCTGAAGACGTCGTAGCGCAGCCCCATGTTGAGCAGCATCCCCTCGTGCTCCCACCGATCCTGGATGTAGGCCGCACCCTCGGGATTGTAGTAGTGATAGTCGGTCCGCGGGTAGCCGATCTCTCCGTCCGAGCTGTTCAGGTAGGGACGGTCGATCGTGAAGTAGCGCATGTCGTTGTAGGTCGCGTTGACCCCGGTTTCGATCGTGTGGCGGCCCTGCTTCCAGGTGAGGTCCCAGAGGCCCTGGTGCACATAGGTTTCGCGCACCGAGAGGGTCGGATAGTCGCCCGATATCACGTAGAAGTCGTTCGACTCCCCGTCCCAGTAGTTGTACCAGAGATCGATGTCGCGCCGCCCCTCATACTCCCACTCCAGCTTGTCCTGCACCCGACGATCCTGGAAGAATTTCTGCGAGCTGAGCTTCAGGCTGTACTGCGCATCCTTGCTCAGGGAGTGATGGAAGACCGCCTTGTAGGAGGTGAACTGGTCCAGGACGTTGGGCGTGTGCTCGGCGGCGTTGTAATAGACGTAGGTCGAATCCAGCGGCACCGGAGACCAGCGGCCATGGCGCAGCACGACCTCGTTGGTGCGTGTGGTGTCGAGGAAGGTCTGCACGTAGCCGTCGCGGCTCCAGGAATGATAGTAGCTGTCGAAACGGCTCTCCTGCTGGATGACCTCGAAGGTCATCTTGTAGTTGGGTCCCGGCTTGTAGGAGAGCTTGGCCTGCGCCTTGACCGAGTTGTTCTTGCGGTCCCCGATGCTGATGAAGTTGAGCAGCTTGGTGCGGCTGCGACGCTCGACCGTCTTGGGGTAGTTGTCCTGCCAGGTCCCTTCGAGAGACACGTAGTAGTTCATGTCGTGGATCGGCATCGGGCCGCCGAGCCCCAGGAAGATGCGGTCGTAGTTGTCGTAGGTGTTCTTGGGCGAGCCGTAGTCGTCGGTGATGTAGCGCAGCTCTCCGCTGAAGCGATCGCCGCCCTCCTTGGTGCGGTAGATCACGACGCCCGACTGAGCGTTGCCGTACTTGGCGTCCAGTCCGCCAGTGAGCACCTGCGCATCGGCCAGCGCCAGAGTGGCCAGGCTGACCCCGCCGCCGACGAGCGGGTCACGCACCGGCACGCCGTCGACCTGGAACTGCACTTCGCCGCCTCGCCCGCCGCGGAAGTGCAGCTCGCCTCCCTTGGCGATCACGCCGGCCTTCAGCCCGATGACCTCCTCGAAGTCGTCGACCGGCAGATCGGCGATGTCATCCGCCCCGATCCGGTGCGAGGTGCCGGTCTCCGTCTTGTCGATCAGCTTCTTCTCGCCCGTGACCTGGACCTCGGGGATGATCGCCACGATGCGCTCCTTGAGCTCGAAGGAGACGCGGGCCGTCTGGCCCTCACGGACCTCGATCTCGGGGATCGTCTGATCCGCGTAGCCCATCATCTGGACCTTGATCTCGTAGGTGCCCACCGGCACGTTTTCGATGCGAAACGTACCGTCCTCCAGGGACATCGCTCCCCAGTTCGTGCCGAGGATCAAGATGTTGGCCGGGTAGAGCGGTTCTCCTGTGGACACATCCCGCACGGTTCCGGAAATCGTGCCCGTCGTGGCCTGTGGTTCCTGCGCGATGGCTGCGCTCGGCAGCACGCCGCCCAGGATCCCCACCGCGATGAGCCCCACGATGCAGCTCTGGCGCATGGCGCTTGCCCCCTCGGAGCGACGGCCGTGATCCCGACCGTCCGCCCCACTATCGGCGCCCCGTCCCTCGATCGATGTCAGACCGCGTCGCGTCTGCGACGCCGGCATCTCCTGCCGCAAGTATATTCCCGATCCCATCTTCCGGCTACATCAGCAGCCGCAATCCCAGAGCGAAACTGGTCTCCTCCTCGCTCTCGAGATCGACCGCCTCTTCCTCGGCCGGCTCCCAGCGCGTGAAGCGCACCGCTCCGCTGAGCTGGACCAGCCCCCCCCGCGGCATCCAGGAGAGGCCGGCGCTGATGGTCCGCAGCGTGCGCATCGTCAACGGCGCATCCACGTCGCGATCCTGCGAGCCGGCTCCGGCGCCCGCGCGGAGCGCCAGATCCGAGCGCGCGAAGAACTCCAATCCCATGCCCACCAGGAGATTCCGGGCCGTCGCCTCGCTGCGGGCCAGCGCGTCTGCAGCCACCCAGTCGGTCTGGCTGACCCGGCCGTCGACCGCCAGGAGGATCCGATCGTCCAGCAGGAGCTGCGAAAAACCGAGCGCGGCGCTCAGCCGCTCGTCGCTGCGGAAGCCCTGCTCTTCACTGCCCTGGTAGTTGACGCCGGCGTTCACGTCATGCTCCCGATCCTGGTAGTCGGCCGAAGCGCCCAGGATGGAGTGCGGCCCGAGATGCAGGCGCCACTTGGTTGCGATTTCGAGCGCGCTCTCCTCTTCGCGGAACGTCACCGCCTCGTCGGTGAAGTCTTCCTGACTCGGATTCTGAGGCGAATCGTCGCTCCAGCTCACCACCACGCGCTCGCCGCCCACGCGATCCATCAGCCCTGCCCGCAGGCCGCCCTCGAGCGCCCCCCGGCGCGGGAGCAGCAGGGCGAGGATGTAGCGGTTCGCCGGGCGCGTCCAGGTATAGGTGTCCTCGTGGAAGCGCAACGGATCGACGCTCCTGCCGACGACCTCCCCCGATTCGAAGCGCCATTCGCCGCCCAGGACGAATCCGGCCACGGGCAGTCCGGCACCCAGGCGACCGATCCAGCGGTCCTGCGTGTGGCGAATGCTGAAGAAGTTGCTCGAATGCCGGTCCTCGTTCTCGCTCTCCTGGCCCAACATCATGCCCAGGCGCAGCGCCCCGATGCGCTGATTGAGGATCCCGCTGATCAGCGGACCGCGCACGCGTGCCCAATCGCCGGGCATCCGGTCGGCCTCGAAGTAGGTCCAGTTGATCTCGGCCCCCAGGGCGCGCGTCTCGCTGCGGTAGGTCACATGCAGGCCACTGTGTCCGTAGCGCTGCTCGCTGTCGAAGAGACGGCTTTCGCTCTGCCGGATGTGGTTGCCGGCCCACGACTCGATCAGCCAGCGGTCGCTGTCGTCGAGAATGCCCGCCACGTTGCCGGCGAAGTCGTGCAGGTTCAGCTCCGTCTCCTCATCGACGACGGCCAGCCCGGGGCTGCCGAGCCCCATCAAACGCACCGACGGCGTCGGGGCCAGGATCTCGGGCTCGAGTCCATGCCGCTGCATGAGCCATTCGCGCACCGTCGCCTCTGCGGGACCGGATCCGCAGCAGATCAGGAGCAGGCCGAGCATCGCGATCGCTGTGGGCCAGCCACGCCCGCGCTGCGAGGGGTGCATCGCTGTCGCCATCACTCCTCCTCCCCATCCCGCGGCCCGAACACCAGCACCTGGGGTCGCGACCCCCAGTGGCTGCGCGTGGACGCATCGAAGAGCGCCACGGTGAAGTAGTACTCGCGGCCCGCATCCGGATCGAAGATCACGTCCGACGCTGCATCTCCGGTGTCCAGCCGGCGTGCCAATTCCAGCGTCCAGACACCCACCTCCTCCTCGAAGCCGCCCTTGCCGCGCACATCGGCCCGGCTGCCGCGGGGATAGGTCATCAGATAGCCCGGCACGATGTCGCCCGGCTGCCACTTGCGCATGTCGGGACGCGTGGCCTGGTTCAGGGTGTCGGTCGGCGAGAAAAGATCGAAGCGCGCCGTCGCCGACTCGCGCCACAAGTAGTACTCGGCCAGTCCGTTGTTCGGACGGCAACTCTCCCCAAACTCATTCTCACACTGATCGGGGGTGGTGGGCTCGCAGAAGTTGTCGTCGTCGCAACGGTAGACCCACTTCGGAATCCGCGAGCCCGGATCGTTGTTGCGCCAGTAGCCCGGCTTCCCCGGATCGGGGGAGAGACCGAAGGCGCGATCGATGTACCAGTCGTCCAGATAGCCTGGAATCCCCTGCGCCGGATCGTTGGGATCGTCGTAGGGGCTGAAGAGATTGCGGATCGGATCGGTGCGACCGGCCAGCCAGTACCAGATATCGATGCGTCCGCCCGACATCGGTCCGAAGGGAGGCGACTCCCCCGGGTGACAGGCCACCTGACAACCGACATCGCTGAAGCCCGCCCGATCGTCGAATGCCGGATCCATCTCGAAAGCCAACGCCAGCTTGTCGTCATCGCCGGCGCGCGTCCACCAGGCCGGACTGAGCAGGCTGTCCTCCGCCGCGTGGCGGAAGAGACTGTCGCATATCGTCTCGCCACCCACCTCCGCGCAGCTGATGATCGGAGCCCCGAGATCGGGACCGACGTAGACGAAGACATCCTTGAGCTGATCGGGCCCGCTGTCGACCCACTGCGCCAGGATGTAGAGGTGCTGATCCGTGTAGACCGCCTTGAGCGAAACGTAGCGCGGCGGACCCGGATCGCCCGCTCCGTCCGCCGCCGAGAGGCGCACATGCGTGTAGGGACGCTGGGGCGTGAACTCGCTGCCCCACTCGATATCCTCTCGCTCGCCATTGAGCTCGATCAGCCCGAGCTCGAAATCCTCTTCGGACTGATAGAAGGCCACGATCCGATTGGTGACGGTCTCTTCCGGGCGCGCGACCTGCTCCTCACCGCACCCGACCCAGAGCAGTCCGATGCCGGCGACCAGGAGCATCCCGGCCCAGGCCCCCCAGCGCCCCCACGCGGCGGCGCCCGCCGCCGGAGATGCGGCCCGCAAGCCGGACCGGGGAGCGTTTCGCGGCCCGTGGCCGCGCGAGACTAGCGGCAGCTTTCCGCCCTTCACACCTGTCCCCCCATCGGAGCGCCCCAGCGTTCCGATCCTGAAACGGCCGATTCGAGCCAATAACAGCCGAACGCTAGAGCGCATCCAAGTCATTGTCAAGCACCGAAATGCCTTAGTCCGACCAGTCCACTTCCGGGTAGTCCGCGAGCGCCTCGCGGAAGCGCTCGGTGATCCGCGCCAGCCCTTCGGGGCTGCGCGCCTCGAAGCGCATGACCAGCACCGGCTGCGTGTTCGACGCGCGCAGCAGGCCCCAGCCCTCCTCGAAGACCACGCGGGCGCCGTCGATGTCGATGACCTCGTGCCGTTCGGCGAAGCGCTGCGCCATCTCCTCGACGATGCGGAACTTGGCCTCGTCGGTGCAGGTAACCCGCACCTCGGGGCTGTTGACGTAGCGGCTGATCGCCAGGCTGTCGACCTGCGCGCCGAGTGGCTCGTCCTGCCGCGAGAGGTATCCGGCCATGCGCGCCGCCCCATAGATGGCGTCGTCGAAGCCGAAGTAGCCTTCGGCGAAGAACATGTGCCCCGACATCTCGCCGGCCAGGGGAATCTGGTCGGCGTGCATCTTGGCCTTCAGCAGCGAGTGCCCGGTCTTCCACATCACCGGCTCTCCCCCCCGCGCGCGAATCTCCTCCTCCAGCCCCTGCGAGCACTTCACGTCGAAGAGCACCCGGCTGCCCGGTTGCCGCGCGAGCAGCTCCCGAGCGTAGAGCGCCAGGATCTGATCCCCGAAGAGCAGCCGCCCGCGTTCATCGACCAGGCCGATGCGATCGGCATCTCCGTCGAACCCGATGCCTAGGTCGGCCTGCTCGGCCTGCACCCGCTGCGCCAGATCCCGCATGTACGCAGGGACCGTCGGGTCGGGCAGATGGTGCGGAAACGAGCCGTCCGGTTCGCAGTAGAGCCGCAGCACCGTGTGGCCCAACGCCTCGAGGATCTGCGGCGCGATGATCCCTGCGGTGCCATTGCCCGCATCCACCACGATGCGCAACGGCCGCCCCGTCACCGCGCGTCCTACGACCATCTCCCGGTACGTGGGCAGTATATCCAGATTCTCGCTCGTGCCCGCGCCCGCGGAGAAGTCCTCCGCCTGGATCTGCTCGCGCAGACTGCGGATCTCCGCCCCCCAGATCGGGGAGGTGCCGCGACAGATCTTGAATCCGTTGTACTCGATCGGATTGTGGCTGCCGGTGATCATGATGCCCCCGTCGGCCTCGGCCGCCACGATCGAGTAGTAGAGCACCGGCGTGGGGACGATGCCGACATCGATCGCCGTCAGCCCAGCCGCACGCACACCCTCGGCGATGGCGCGCTGCAGGCGTGGGGAGCTCTCGCGCACGTCCCGCCCCAGACAGAGCCGCGTGCCGCCCTCCCGACCGAGGCGCGTGGCCACGGCCCGGCCGACGTCGGCGGCCACCGCATCGGTCAGGTCGCGCGCAGCGATGCCGCGGATGTCGTACTCGCGGAAGATCGACTCATTCATGGGCCGAGGCCTCCTTTCCGGACGCGCCCGAGACAGCGTTGCCCCCCTGCCCGCCCCGATTCTCCCCGGGACGGGCGCGCAGGTAGGCCTCGATAAAGCCGTCGAGGTCCCCATCGAGTACGGCCTGCACGTTCCCGCTCTGATGGCCGGTGCGATGATCCTTGACCAGGGTGTAGGGATGCAGGACGTAGGAACGGATCTGCGATCCCCACGCGATCTCCTTCTTGGTCGCCTCGAGCTTCGCGGCGCGCTTGCGCTCCGCTTCCCGTTGCTGGTGGTAGAGGCGCGCACGCAGGACCTTCAGGGCGCTCTCGCGGTTGCGATGCTGCGAGCGTTCGGCCTGGCACTGCACCACGATCCCCGTCGGCAGGTGGGTGATGCGGACCGCCGACTCGGTCTTGTTTACGTGTTGCCCGCCGGCGCCGCTGGAGCGAAAGGTATCGATGCGCAACTCGTCGTCGCGCAGCTCGACCTCACCGCCCTCCTCGATCTCGGGATAGACGAAGACCGAGGCGAAGGAGGTGTGACGGCGCTGATTGAAGTCGAAGGGCGAGATGCGCACCAGGCGATGCACGCCGACCTCGGCGCGCAGGTAGCCGTAGGCATGGTCCCCGCGCACCTCGATCGTGGAGTCCTTGATCCCGGCCTCCTCCCCCTCCTGAAAGTCCAGGACGCTGGCGCTCAACCCGCTGCGCTCGATCCAGCGCAGATACATACGATGCAGCATCAGCGCCCAATCCTGTGACTCGGTGCCGCCGGCGCCCGGATGAATCGTCAGGATCGCATCGCATCGATCGTGCTCTCCGTCGAGGTAGGTTTGCAGCTCGTAGCGCGCCAGTTCCTGCCGAAAGGCCGCCAGATCGCGCTGCAGCTCCGCCTCCAGGGCGCTCTCCTCCTCGTCGGCGAGCAGCTCGGCCAGCTCGCTCAAGTCGTCACACCGATGCCGCAGGGCTTCCCAACCCTCGATGAGTGAGCGGATCGCCTTGAGGCGCGAGACGACCGGCCGCGCCTGCTCCGGCTGGTCCCAGAACTCGGGTGCCGAAGTCCGCTTCTCCAGACGGGTCAGCTCTGCGCGTTGCCCCGCAAGGTCAAAGATACCTCCTCAGGTGATCCAGCTTCTCGTCGCACTCGGCTACCGCGCGCTCGATCTCCGGATTCATCGGCGTCCTACTCCTGCCGCTTCCGCCACGCCCGCCAACGCGCCCGCGCCACGGCCTGCAGCGCCGCCAGGGAGGTGGCATTCTGGATGACTTCATCGGCCAGCGCCGCGCGTTCGGCCCGACTGGCCTGGGCGCGCAGGCGGCGGGATGCCTCCGCCTGCGAAAAACCCTTCTCGGCCAGACGCGCGCGCCGCACCGACTCGGGGGCCTCGATCGTCACGACCCGGTCGACCCAGGGCGGCCTGCCCGTCTCCGCCAGAAGGGGGATCTCGAGGAGCACGATAGCAATCCCCTCCTGCCGCCGCAAGCGCTCCAGGCGCTCCGCGAGCAGCGCGCGCACGGCCGGATGCAGGATCGACTCCAGCTCCGCGCGCGCGCGCGCATCGCCGAAGACCCGGGCGGCCAGCGCGGTGCGATCGGGACGCCCGTCGGGGCCGAACAGGTCGCCGCCGAAGCGCTCGCGCACCGCGCGCTGCACTGCGGAATCCTCCGCCAGCAGCCTGTGGACGAACGCATCCGCGTCGAGGTGCACCACGCCCCCCAGCGCCACCATCGCGCGGCAGAAGCTCGACTTCCCCGCCGCGATACCGCCGGTCACGCCCACCACCAGCGGGCCCCGGGCCTGCCCCTCGCGGTGCGGAACGTCAGGCATGGGCTGCGTACCAGGTCCGCCCCGCCCCCGTGGCGACCAGCAGCGGAACGCGGAGCGTGGCCGCCGCGATCATCTCGGCGCGCACGGCTTCCGTCACGGCCGCCACGTCGCCGGCGGGCACCTCGAAGATCAGTTCATCGTGGACCTGCAGCAGCAGGCGCGCGCGGGGGTGCGCCTTGCGCAGACGCGCGTCGAGGCGAATCATGGCGCGTTTGATCAGATCGGCCGCGGATCCCTGCACCGGGGTGTTGATCGCCATGCGCTCGGCCGCGGCTCGATCGCGCGGATGGCTGGCCGAGAGATCGGGCAGCGGTCGCCGCCGGCCGAAGAGGGTTTCGGCATAGCCGCGCCTGCGCGCGGCCGCGACGTTCTCGTCGATGTAGCGCTTCACCCCCGGAAGCTTGGCGTAGTAGTCCTCGATGAAGCGCGCCGCCTTTTTCACCGGAATGCGCAGCTCGCGCGCCAGGCGCTGCGCGCCCATGCCGTAGAGCACACCGAAGTTGACCGTCTTGGCGCGCGCGCGCATGGCGGCATCCACGCGGGAGGACGCGATGCCGAAGATGCGCGCCGCGGTGGAACAATGGATGTCGGCCCCGGCGGCGAAGGCCTCGCAGAGCGCCGCATCCTGCGAGAGATGCGCCAGCAGGCGCAGCTCGATCTGGGAATAGTCGGCCGAGAGCAGCCGGAAGCCGCGCGGGGCGATGAACGCCTTGCGGATCTCGCGTCCGCGATCCGTGCGAATCGGGATGTTCTGCAGATTGGGCTGCGAGGAGCTCAGCCGTCCGGTGGCGGTGGCGGTCTGGTGGAAGTGGGCGTGGAGCCGGCCGCTCTGCGGATCGCGCAGTCGCGGCAGGCTGTCGATGTAGGTGTTGAGCAGCTTGGCCAGCTGCCGGTAGTCCAGCAGCGCGCGAGGCAATGGATGCTCCGTGGCCAGCTCCTCGAGCACCTCCTGGCGCGTCGAGTAGCCGGTCTTGGTCTTGCGGCGGGGACGCAGACCCAGCGTTTGGAAGAGGATCTTCTGCAGCTGCTTGGGCGAGTTGACATTGAACGGCTCGCCCGCCAGCTGCTGGATCTCCGCCTCGCGCGCGACCAGCTCGGCGCGCAGATCGGTGGCCAGCGCCTCGAGCACATCGGGATCGAGGGCGATGCCGGCCGCCTCCATCGCCACCAGGATCGGCACCAGGGGCATCTCCAGCTCCCGGAAGAGTCCCCCCATCTGGCGTGCGTCCAGTTCGGCATCCAACCGCGGCCAGAGGCGCACGACGGCATCCACATCCTCACAGGCGTAGGGCGCGGCCTGCGCGATCGGCACCTCGGCCATCGAGATCTGCTCGCGCCGGCCTCCGATCAGCCGTGTGATCGGGACCATCTCGTGACCGAGAAGCGTGCGCGCCAGCAGGTCGAGCCCCGCGCGCGCCTCCGGTTCGCACAGATAGGCCGCGATCATCGTGTCGCGCAGCGGGCCGCACACCGGCAGGCCCGCGCGACCGAGCAGGTGCAGATCGAAGGCCAGGTGCTGCCCCGCCTTGGGAATCCGCTCGTCTGCCAGATGGGGGCCCAGGACTTCGCGCAGCGCAGCCAGTGGCAGGTTCCGCCCGCTCCGGTGTCCCACCGGCACGTACCAGGCCTCGCCCGCTCGCCAGCCGAAGCTCACACCGACGAGTTCCGCGGTGCGCGCCTGCAGTCGGTCCGACTCCGTGTCGATCGCCAACGGGCCCGCGCCGGGGTCGTACGCCGCCAGCGCCGCGCGCAGCGTCGCCGCATCGTCCGCGACCCGATAGGCACGATCCCAACCATCGCCGATCGTGATCCGCGCATCGCCGGGTGCGACGTTCGCCACGCCACGCGCCCCGCGGTCCGGATCGGGGCGCGTGGCGGAAGCTTCCAGCAGCGGGGCCTGCGT
>WJJG01000305.1 GCA_014729815.1 Candidatus Eiseniibacteriota bacterium | reverse complement strand
TCGATCCCCCGGCCGCTGCGGGCGAGTTCCGCGGTCGTGCGCGGCAGGCGCACCCCGAGGGTGGCGCCCAGCACGGCTCGCACGAAGCCACTGCAGTCGGCGCACGCCAGGCTCTGCCCGCCCCAGCAGTAGGGCGTGCCTCGCCAACGCTCGACCTCCGCGCGCAGGATGCGCTCGCGCCGCAAGAGCGCGGCCACCGGCGTGGCCGCCGCGCGCACGCTCTGCCTCGAGATTCCGCTGGCCGGAGACGCTGGCAGGGGGGGAGCCGTCGAGCGCCCGCACCCGCATGCGCCGAGGCAGAGGGCCGCTGTGAGCAGTGGGACGGCCGCCCGCGCGACGGGATTCCGGCAGAGCAGGAGCGCTGCACGGGATCGACCAGTACGATCTGGGCCGCGTATCTGCATGGTGGACTCCGGATCGATGAGCCTATCTAGACGGCGGCGCCAAGCAAGCGCGCGCCCGTCCAAGATATCGTCCAGAGGGGGTAAAACTTGATCCTGCCCCAGCGCCCCAGCCCCTCCGGTCGCCGGGCCGCGGCGGCCGATCTCATGACAAGAACCGCTTTTCAAGATAAGCAGGCACCCTATGGCAGACGCCGGCCGGGGTCTGCTACTCTCGGTGCTTCTTTGGAGGAGGCAAGCCCATGATGTACCGCTTCCATACTGGCTACGTCGCCTGGCTGCTGAACCGGATCAGCGGCATCCTCATCATCTTCTATCTGGCAGCGCACGTGTGGGTGACCCACCACCTCTCACACGGGGCGGAGACCTACGCGCAGGTGATGGCCTTTCTGAGCAGCCCGCTCTTCAAGCTGCTCGAGATCGGCTTGATCGGCGTGGTGCTCTATCACCTGATGAACGGCATCCGCATCATCCTGGTCGACTTCGGCAAGGGCGCCTGGATGCAGAAGCGCCTCTTCTGGATCCTGATGGCGATCGGCGTGCTGCTGTTCGTCATCTGCATCTGGGAGCTGGTCGGCAGTCTCTTCGCACCGGCGCACGCGGCTCCGCTGCACTAGCATGGGACAGTCGATGACCGTCGCCGCAGGCGAGTCCGGTTGGGGCTCGGGGAGGTATGGATGAGGGACCGAGGCATTGGCTCTGGGGGCGCGCTGGCGTGGTTCTTCCAGCGTCTGACCGGCATTCTGCTCGTGCCGATCGTGCTCGTCCACTTGCTGACGATGCACAACTGGACCGCGCATGGCCTTCCCTGGGCGGAAGTCGCGGCGCGGCTGAGCAATCCGTACTGGAAGGTGCTCGAGCTGACCTTCCTCGTCGTGGCGCTCTACCATGGACTGAACGGTCTCTATGCGGTCCTGCAGGACTACGTCCGCAGGCCCGGCTGGCGGCTGACCTGCTACTCGCTGGTCACCCTGGCCGGCCTGGTGCTGCTGGCCTTTGGCGTCGTCACGGTCGTCGGCTTTCCGCGCGCCGAGCTCTTGCAGTCGGTCGCGCAGAGTGCGACTCCGTAGATGCCATGCGCGGATGTCATGTCTGCTGCCCCGGTCCGGTGGTCGTGCGTGCTGGGGCGGGTCCCCTGCGGTCGGAGTCGAGGCATCGAGCGGGTACGCATGGCTGCCCGGGAGGTAGGCTAGATGAATCTCGAGGTCACCTATCACAAGCATGATGCGCTGATCATCGGCTCGGGCATCGCCGGGCTCTACGCCGCACTCAAGACCAGTGGCGAGGTCGACACGGCCGTGCTGAGCAAGGTCTATCCGACGCGCTCGCACTCGGGTGCCGCGCAGGGCGGCTGTGCGGCGTCCCTGGGCAATCGCATGGAGGACCGCTGGGAGTGGCACCTCTACGACACGGTGCGCGGCAGCGACTTCCTCGGCGATCAGGACGCCCAGGAGCTGCTCGTTCGCGAGGCCGTGCCGGTGATGTACGAGATGGAGCATCTCGGCGTGCCCTTCTCGCGCACGCCGGAAGGGCGCATCGATCAGCGCGCCTTCGGCGGCCATTTCGGCAACTTTGGCAAGACCCCGATGCTGCGCGCCTGCTTCGCGGCCGACCGTACCGGCCATGCGCAGCTGCACCTGCTCTACGAGCAGTGTCTCAAGCACCAGGTGCGCTTCTACAACGAGTTCTACGCCCTCTCGCTGATCGTCAAGGACGGCATCTGTCTCGGCGCGGTGGCCTGGGACATGAATCGCGGCGGTCTGCACGTCTTCCAGGCCAAGGCGGTGATGTTGGCCACGGGCGGCTACGCCCGCTGCTGGAAGATCACCTCCAACGCCCACGCCAACACGGGCGACGGACTGGCCCTGATCATGCGCCAAGGCCTGGCGCTCGAGGACATGGAGTTCGTGCAGTTCCATCCCACCGGGGTCTGGAAGCACGGCATGCTGGTCTCCGAGGCCGCCCGCGGTGAAGGGGGACACCTGACCAACGACAAGGGCGAGCGCTTCATGGAGAACTACGCCAAGGAGAAGATGGAGCTCGCCCCGCGCGACGTCGTCTCGCGAGCCGAACAGACCGAGATCGACGAAGGGCGCGGCATCGCCGGACAGGATTGCGTGCACATCGACCTGACGCATCTCGGCCGCGAGAAGATCCTCGAGCGGCTCCCGCAGATCCATGAGATGGCCCAGAAGTTCCTGGGCATCAACTGCATCGAGAAGCCGATCCCGATCCAGCCGACGGCGCACTACTCGATGGGTGGGATTCCCACGACCCTCGACACTGAGGTGCTCGCCGACGGCAAGGAGGAGGTCCTGGCCGGCCTCTACGCCTCCGGCGAGTGCGCCTGCGTGTCGGTCCACGGCGCCAATCGGCTGGGAACCAACTCGACGCTGGAGTGCGCCGTCTTCGGGCGCCACGGCGGACTGCGCATGCTCGACTACATTCGCACCTGTCCCTCGTTCGAGGAGCTTCCGGGCAATGAGCTCGATATGGCCCGCGAGGAGGTGGAGCATCTCCTCTCGACCGCGGGGACCAAGGGCGGCGTGCGGCCGGTGGAGCTGCGCGAGCGTCTGCAGGAGACGATGCAGAAGAACGTGGCCGTATTCCGCAACCAGGAGGGACTGGCGGATCAGGTCAAGATCTGCGGCGAGCTGCGCGAGCAGTACCGCAGGGTCGCGATCGATGATGGCGCACGAGTGGCCAATACGGATCTGATCGAGACGATCGAGCTCGGACACATGCTCGACTACTCCTACATGATCGCCCGCTGTGCGCTCGAGCGGACCGAGTGCCGGGGCGCCCATTGGCGCACCGATCATCCGGGGCGCAACGACAAGGAATGGCACAAGCACACTCTGGCCTATCTGAAGGGGGATGAGATCCGTCTCGACTACAAGCCGGTGACGATCACCCGCCATCAGCCGGAGGAGCGCAAGTACTAGCCGGAGGAGCGCAAGTACTGGCGGACACGCAGGGGGAGAAGGGACGATGCAGCGGACCTTTCGGATCTTCCGATTCAATCCGGCCGAGGATCAGGAGCCGCGCTACGAGACGTTCACGATCGAGGTCCAGGAGAGCTGGACGATTCTCGATGCGCTCAACGAGATCAAGTGGCGCCACGACGGCACCCTGACCTATCGTCGTTCCTGCCGTCACGGGATCTGCGGGTCCTGCGCAATGATGATCAACGGCGTCAACGATCTGGCCTGCGAGAAGCAGGTCGCGCAAATCCGGGGCACGATCACCATCGAGCCGCTCAAGTCGTTCCCGATCGTGCGCGATCTGCTGGTCGACCAGGAGCGATTCTTCGAGAACCTGCGCCTGGTCAAGCCGTGGCTGATCGCGCGCACGCCGCCGCCGACCGACAAGGAGCGCCTGCAGAGTCCCGAGGCGCGCAAGCTGCTCGATGGCACCTGGCAGTGCATCCTCTGCGGCGCCTGCACCTCCTCCTGCCCGGTCTTCTGGGACAACGACAACTTCCTGGGCCCCGCGGCGCTGCTCAAGGCCTTCCGCTACGTGGCCGACAGTCGCGATGAGGGCCTCGATGCGCGCCTCGAGGCGCTCGACAGCAAGTATGGCGTCTGGCGCTGCCACACGGTCTTCAACTGCGTCGAGGCCTGCCCCAAGGCGCTCAATCCGACCGATGGAATCGTCCAGCTCCGGCGCCGGCTGATCAGCGAGAAGCTGTAGGCCCGCACGCGGTTGTCGCGGGTCTCCCGTGAGAAATGGGTTGTGGGGCGAAGATTGGTGAAGCGCCTCCTGCCACGGCTCGATGAGAGAACATCTTGCGGCCGCAGACGACATGAAGGGGGCGCGCCCCACCGGTTCGGCGACAACGCCCCGTCAGACTCTGTCTTCCGCGCCCGGCTTCACCAATCTTCGTCTCACAACCCGAGAGACGGCCCGCGCACCTGTCATGCAACATAGTTGCCTGTGGTCTGGGCCGGGGCTCCTTCCGTGCCCCCTGCATCTCGTCCCGCGATCCGGCGCGGAATCTTGTCTATCGATCTGGTGTACATTCGGAAGAAGCGAAGGAAGGCGTGCGCCTCGCCTCCATGCGGTCATCTGGACCCATGGTAGGCTGCGCAGGGCTCGCGGCCATCCGCCGCAGGAGCAGGCTTGTGGCGCGATTCGGCCAACCGGTTGCAGTGCATAGCTTTGGGTGGATACACCCTCGGGCTGTGTGCTAGACTTGCCTATAGTGCACGTTGGGCATCTTCCTGGCTCTCCCGCTCCGGAGGGTGCTCTCCACTCGCATCCCTGGGTAGAGCCCGCAGGGAAAGCTGACTCTCGGAGTCCGGATCGCGCGGCCGCGACGGTTCGGACGAGGGGGATACGGAAAGGAGAACGACGCAGATGGAGTATCGCTTTTTCTCGCTGCTGGCCGTGTTGGGACTCGCTGTGGCCCTACCGGCCCAGGCGGTTCTCCCGCTCGAGGGCGAGAGCTACGAAATCCCGTTCCCTGGCGATCAGTTCACGCCCGAGATGGACATGCCGCTCCAGGCCGAGTTGGCGTCGACCTCGCCAGAGATGCAGGGCTTCACCGCGACCGTCGGAACGGGCTGGCGCGCGCTCTACTGGAACGTCGCCACGGACATGCCGATGCTCGCCGCCGGTCCGCCGATCGCCGCCCTGGCGCCCGGGTTCCGGGCCGAGGAAGAGGTTGCGGCGAGCGCGACCGAGTTCCTGGCCGACGCGCAGGGACTGCTGCGCCTCGATCCCGCCGATCTGCGCTATCAGAGCATGCGTTCGATCGGGGAGCGGGCGTTCGTCTTCTTCGATCAAACCTACGAGGGCTTGCCGGTCTTCACGGCCGGGGTCACGGTTTCCTACTTCCATGGTGGCATCAACGCCATCGAGCCGCGCGTCTATCCGGAGATCAAGCTGGCGACCACGCCTTCTCTGAGCGAGACCCAGGCGGCGGGCGCGGCGCATGCCGAGATGCCCTGGGATCCGGCGCGTGACGAAATCCAGGCCGTGCGACTCGGTGTGCTCCCGATGGTTTGGGGCCAGGAGATCGGGTACGCGCTGGCCTACGAGGTGCGCTTCACGACGACCGACCCGGTCGGCGAATGGGTGGCCTACGTGGATGCCCACAGCGCGGAGGTCTACTGGCGCGAGAACCATGTCTCCTACTACACGATTCCCGGCACGACCCAGGGGGACGTGAAGCCGCGCCGCGCCGATGACGAGTACGCGACGCTGCCGATGCGCAATCAGTATGTGACCGCCGACGGCAACACCGCCTACTCGGACGACGAGGGGTCGTTCGAGGTCGAGGTCAGCGGCAATCAGTATTACACGGTCGCCGATCGCAACCAGGGCTACTGGGTGACGGTCTACAACGTTCTGGACGGACAGGTGGCCGAGCTGGAGCAGAGCGCCGCCCCCTACGATCCGGCGGAGTTCTACTGGGACGATGTGAGCACGCACTCCTCGGAACGGAGCTGCTACTATCACACCGATCTGGTGCACAGCTGGCTGAAGGGTATCGATCCGGACTGGACCGGCAACGACATGGCCATCAGCTGCCGCGTGAATGTCGACTGCACCTGCAACGCCTACTGGCAGGGCGGTACGATCAACTTCTGCCGCGAAGGGGGCAACTGCAACAACATCGGCGAAATCGCGGATGTGATCTACCACGAGTACCATCACTGGGTGACCTACCGCACCTACAACATGTCGCCCCCGCCGAGCCACACCGGCCTTAATGAGGGCTACTCCGACTACTGTGCAATGGCGATCACCGACGACTGCTGCATGGCCCCGTCCTTCTATGCCTACAATCCCGACGGTTGCCTGCGCACCGGGATGAACTACCGGCTGTATCCGGCGCCGGAGTGCGGGGGCGAGGAGCACTGTGTCGGCGAGATCACCATGGGGGCGATGTGGAAGACGCGGCGCAATCTGACGCAGAAGTACGGGGATGGGTTCGCGCATGACGTCGATGTGATGTTCCGCGAAGCCGTGGTGGGGCGTCCCAACACGGTGCCGACCTTCCTGACCTATCTGATGATGGCCAACGACGACGACGGCAACATCGCCAACGGCAGCCCCGACTACTGGGAGATCTGCGACGCCTGGACCGAGCACAACGTGCCCTGTCCGCTGATCACGATCTACATCGACTTCGCCCATACGCCGCTCGAGGATGTCGAGGATGTCAGCAGTCCGATTCTCGTCTCCGCCGAGATCACACCCGAGGGCGGGTGTGGTGAAGTCCTCGAGGACTCCACCGCAGTCTTCTATAGCTACGATGGCGTGGAGTACTTCTCGGCGCCGATGAGCAACATCGGCGGCGACACGTTCGAGGGCTACATCCCACCGTCGGCCGGCCGGCTGGTCGACTACTACCTGCGCAGTGTTTCGGCCGACGGGATCGTTGGTACCGAGCCGATCCGGGCGCCGGAGGTCAACACCCATCGCTTCCTGATCGGCACCGCCAGTGAGGCCTTCGCCGATGACATCGAGGATCCCGGTGCCTGGACCGTCGGGGCGCCGGACGACGACGCCACCGATGGCCTGTTCGAGTGCGTCGATCCCGAGGGTAAGCTCTACGACACCGAATGGGTCCAGCCCGAGGACGACCACACACCGGCCCCGGGGGTCTGCTGTTTCGTGACCGATGGGCGCGGCGGCTTCTACGCCAACTACGACGTCGATGCCGGCAAGACCTCGGTGATCACGCCGGCCCTCGATCTGTCGCAATACGGCGACGGGTACATCGACTTCCACTCGTTCCTGGCGATCTTCGGCGCAGTCGTCGACGATTCGCTGACGCTGCACGTCTCGCCCGATGGCGTCAACTGGGAGCTGCTCTGGGCGATCGAGGGCCAGGGGTGGAACGATCCGGACTTCAACTACCACAAGATCTACTTCCGCCGTGGCCAATGCGGCGGGAGCTCGGCGGTGCGCTTCAAGTTCACCGCGGAGGACAACGAGAACAACTCGATCACCGAGGCGGCGATCGACGATGTGTCGGTCTACGTGACCAGCGCGGGCGCCGTCGAGGACGGCCCGGTGGCCGCGGATCTCTTCTGGGCCGCGCCCGCCACGCCGAGCGTCTTCTCGCGCGCGACCATGCTGCGCTTCCAGCTTCCGGCGCGCAGCGACGTCGATCTGCGGATCTACGATGTCGGCGGCCGCACGGTGCGCACGCTGCTCGATGAACCGCTCGAGTCGGGCATGCACACCGCCCAGTGGGATGGGATGGCCGATGGCGGTCGTCTGGCGCCCTCGGGGATCTACTACTATGTCCTTCAGGCCGGCAACCAGGAGCTGACGCGCAAGCTGGTCTTGACGCGCTAGCGCGCAGGCATCCGGCAGGTTGGGACGGGCTGGGGCCCGCGGGCCGCTCGGCGGCCGGCGGGCCCTCCTCGTGAGCGCCGGCTTCGCGGTTGATCCCCGCCGCGCCGGGAGCGCATGCTGGCGCCGGCAGCGCCGCGCGCACGCCGCGCGGGGGGATGGGACCCGGCGAACGCGGGGGAAGAGATGGATCATCTGGTGCGCTTTCTCTTCGAGGTCGGACATCTCAAGCAGGTCGTCCGTTCCGGATGGTGGATGGCCGGCGTGCGCGATCCGGAATCGGTGGCCGAGCATTCCTTCCGTTGCGCCTGGATCGGCTGGCTGCTGGCGCAGCAGGCCGGCGCGGACCCCGGGCGGGTGACGCTGATGTGCCTGCTGAACGATCTGCACGAGGCGCGCATCGGAGACGCCCACAAGATCGCCCAGACCTATCTCGATTACGGACAGGCCGAGACGCGTGCGCTGCACGATCAGGTGCGGCCCCTGCCCCAGGGCAAGGAACTGGCGGCGCTGCACGACGAGTTCCAGGCGGGGGAGACACTCGAGGCCCAGCTGGCCCGCGACGCCGATCGGCTGGAGTGTGCCTTCCAGGCGCGGGAATACATGGCCAGCGGCCACGGTACGTGCGTCGACTGGCTGGAGAACACACGCCGGCGTCTCGCGACCGAGGCCGGAGGGGCGCTCTTCAGGGCCCTGGCCGCATCCGATCCGCACGACTGGATGCGACGGCTCCCCCGGCAAGAGTAGCCTGCGCGGGAAGATTCGGGAGAAGAGGGAATGGCTGCCGAGTTCCACGAAGCGCGTTGGTGGCGGCACGAAGCGGAGGGCCGCATCCTCTGCGAGCTGTGCCCGCACGGGTGCCGGCTCAAGGAAGAGCAGAGCGGGTTCTGTCGGGTGCGCCGGCGCGAGGGCGATCGTCTGCTCTCGCTCAGCTACGCACATCCGACCGGCTTCGCTGCCGACCCGATCGAGAAGAAGCCGCTGTTCCACTTCCTGCCGGGGTCGACGTCGCTGAGCTTCGGGACGCTGGGCTGTACGCTGGGCTGTCGCTTCTGCCAGAACTGGATGCACAGCCATGCCGAGGTTCTGCGTGCCGCGCGCCGGCGCGTGGCGCCGGAGGAGGTCGTGGCGTTGGCCGAGCGCGAGGGCGCGGCGAGCATCTCCTACACCTACAACGAGCCGACCGTCTTCGGCGAGTTCGTCTGCGATGTTTCCCGCATGGCGCGGGAGCGCGGGATCCGCAACGTCCTCGTGAGCAACGGCTACGTCAATCCCGCGCCCCGTTCGGAGATCTATGCCCGCATCGATGCCGTCAATGTCGATCTGAAGGCCTTCAGCGACGAGTTCTACCGCCGGGAAGCCAAGGGGCGGCTGCAACCGGTGCTGGATACGCTGGTCTGGTTGCGGCGCGAGACGCAAGTTTGGATTGAGATCACCACGCTGCTGATCCCCGGGCTCAACGACTCCGCCGAGATGCTCACCGAGGAATGCCGTTGGCTGGTGGACGAGCTCGGACCGCAGGTGCCGGTGCACTTCACCGCCTTCCATCCCGATTTCCAGATGCTGGATCGCGAGGCGACGCCGCCGGCCACGCTCGCGCGCGCGCACGCGATCGCCCGCGAGGCGGGCCTGCAACATGTCTACGTGGGGAACGTCAATGATGCGGAGCGTCAGACGACCTTCTGCACGCAATGCGGGGCGCGGCTGATCGAGCGCAGCTGGCGCGCGGTCCACATCGTGGGGCTGGAGGGATCGCGCTGCGTCCAATGCAGCCAGCCGCTGGCCGGCGTCTTCGATCCGCCGGCGGAAGCCTGATCCGATCCGCGCCGCGGCAGCCGGGAGCCGGCTCGGCTGCAGGGACTCGCCTCCCGCAGCAGGTCGCGCAGGCGGGTACCCATGGGCCATGCCGCCCGGGGACGAGTGCGCAGCTTCCGGACGCCGACTATGGCAGCCGGATCACGCGCCGCACATCCTGGAAACGGTCGCCGGCGCTGGTGAGGCGGTAGAAGTAGAGCCCGGCGGGAACTTCGCGCCCCGTGCCATCGCGGCCGTCCCAGACCACGCGGTGTCGTCCGACGTCCCGGTGACCGCGGGCGAGGTGCCGCACGACACGTCCCTGCAGGTCGAGGATCGCCAGGTCGACCCGTCCGGGGCGCGTCACGTCGAAGAGGATCAGCGTCTGCTCGCGGAAGGGGCTGGGGCCGCCGACCTGCAGATGGGGGCGCAGCGGGAGCGATCGGCCCTCGGAGGCATCACTGACATCCTGGCGGCCGATCACCTCGATGTCGTCGAGATACCAGCCCTCCAATCCGTACTCCCCGTCGCTCCCGAAGCGGAAGCGGAACTGCACGGTGCCGCTGTGGCCGTTGATCTGGAATACCGCCTGGCGCCATTCGTAGTAGCCCGAGAAGACCGGAGTCTGCGGCGGGAACGGCCCCGGCAGCAGCGTCTCACTGATCAGATAGTCGTACCCGGTGGCCGGATAGATCTGCTGCCACGGCCCCTCATTGATCGATGCTTCGACCAATCCGCCGTCGCTCGCCGAGCCGAAGCCGCCCGACAGTTCGGCCTGGATCCAGTGCCAGAAGCGCAGCTCGGTGTGAGACGTCAGCTCGATCACCGGGGAGACCAACATCGCATCGAGGAGACTGTCGTAGACGGCGAAGGAGTCGGGGGCGCCGCACTTCCAGGCCCACGAGCCGCCCGGCGTGTGGTTGCGAAGCTGTGAGAGGTGCCATGCATCGCCGTAGCCCGGCATACCCGCATGATGGCTCCAGGCACCCGAGCCGCCCTCGAGCGGATCGCTGAATCCGCCGACCGGGATCTCGAACGTCACCTCCTCGGCGAGTCCCCAGTCGGCGGTCACCGCCACCGTGAGCGGCACGATGTCGGGCACCGGGCAGTCGGCGCCCACGGCCAGCTCGTAGGCCGGCAGCAGCGAATCGGGATCCATCTCCGCCAGCGTATCGAGCGCGGCGTGCTCGGAGAGGATCGTGATCTCGCTGTGGCCGGTGCGCAGGGATCCCACGACGCTGGTGGCCGCTTCGGTCCCCACATTCTGCAGCCAAAGGAGCAGCTCCCCCGCTTCACCCGGCTGCAGCAGTCCGTCGTTTCCGTCGTCGATCCGACGGGCGTAGTAGCTGAAGACCGGCGCGAAGATCGGCAGCTTCGCGGTGTGCGTCCAGGTCTGTAGGTCGGGACCGCTTCCGGTCGTGACGGTCAGCTCGAAATCCGCGCCGTGATAGACTTGGCTGACCGGATCGATTTCGAAGAGCAGGGGTGCGTCGGCTTGCGCGGAGTCGCCGGGTGCGATGTCGGGATAGAGGGCCAGGCTGTCGATCACCGTGATCAGCGAGTCGTTCACGCGCAGCGTGGCGCGCACATCGGTGGCCGGGGCGCTGCCCTCGTTGAAGAGCCGGTAGCTGAGCTCGATCCGCTCGCCGGCGTCCAGACCGCCGTCCTTGTTCCCCGCGCTCTCTCCCAGCAGATCGTCGTCGATGAACGGATCCTCGACCGTGATCCAGGGCCCCTCGGGCGGAAAGATCGTGCGCATCTCCGGCGGGTCCAGCGGCTGGAAGATGCCCAGCGACTTCGGCGGCAGCCACTTCCATCCGGTCGTATCGGTGCCCACCGGCTCAGAAGCGACCACCCAGGCTTCGGACAGCTGCTTGCAGCGCACCCGGTAGCGCTCGGTATCGTTCAGGTCGAAGCGCACGGCGAAGAGGGTATCGCCGGCGGTGACCAGACAGTTGGCTGCCGTGCGCACACCGCCCTCACGGTAGATGCGCAGAATCACCTCGCCGAGCAGATCGGCCATGCCGTGGCGGCGAACCCCATCGCCGCGGTCGACGCCCTGGTCGCGCAGCTTGAGCAGATAGAGGAAGAAGAGCTCGCTGTCGACGTACGGGTCGCTGTAGTCGGGGGGATGCGTCTCGAGGTACTTCGGATCGTCCTCGGTCAGCAGGATCTCGAGCGTGTTGCGATCGAGCGTCCCGTTGTGGGCCAGGAGGATGTCCCCCCGGCGGAAGGGATGCGGATCGGGCACGTCGGCATGGCCGGAGGATGCCGCGCGGATGTGCGCGAGCGCACAGTTCGGATCGAGGGCGAGCATCTCGTCGACCGCCTCGGCGAAGCGCGAATCCTGCGCGTGATTGGCGGGCACACCGCCGCGCAGCACTTCGGGGCGCTCGAGGCCCAGTGCGGCGAGCGCGGGGGCATAGTATGCGACCGACCAGCCGTTGGGGTTCTCGGCGGCGAGCGCTTCGAAGGCGTACGTCCCGCTGACGAGCTGGTCGACGATCGTGGTGTCGGGCGGGGGCGTGCCGATCAGACCCCAGAAGCGACAGGCATGGTCGATCTCGGCCGCGGCCGGGCCGGCCAGGACGAGCAGGCAGACGACCGAGAGCAGGCCGGCTCGCACGTTTATCTGATTGCGGAACAGTGACTTGCGGGATGCGACCACGACGCCTCCGAGCTTTCGGCCGCCTAGCGTGCCCGCGATGCGCACCTGCGCGGGACAGGCGCGGGATCCGCGATGCGGCTCCGATGCGTCTGTTCCCCTAGATTCTATCACAGCAGGAGCGCATCCGTCGCCGCGCCTACGCTGTGGCGGGTGGCGGTTCGGGACGCCGGGGCGCGTCGCGGCTCGGCGCGAGAGGCGGAGACGGCCGAAGCGTCTCGCGCCTTGCCGTGCCCCGCGCGGCCCTCTATACTCGTCTCCCGGAGTGCGGAGGGAGGTGATTGTGCATGCGAGTTCCCTTCCCGATCGGCGGCCTGCTCCTGCTTCTCGCCGGCCCCACGGTGGCGACCGCCACTCCCGAGGCCGATGCGCGCGCAGTCTGGCCGCCGGAACGACCAGCTCCCCGGGCTGAGGTCCGTCACTCCGAGGAGTACTGGGCCTGCTGCCACCCGTATACCTGGGAGTGCTTCCTGCTAACCGCGGCGGAGTGCGCGCGGATCGACGGCCTCTGGTTCCCGGAGTGCGGCTGCGAGCCCAGTCCCTGACCGTCCGACTACGTCTGTTGCCTGGATGGCGACTGTCTGTACCTGCTCGAAGAGGAGTGCATCGACCTGGGCGGGCACTGGCGCCCGGCGGCGATGGGCTGTGACTCGGATCCCTGCAATCCGCAGGGGATCGAGGAGGAGCCCGACGGGGGCTTCCCCTTCGACGAGCCCGAACGCGCGATCACGTGGGGACGGATCAAGGCGCTGTACCGGGACTGAGCGGCATCGCCCGCTGCCCGCGCTGGGAGTCCCCGGTGTGGATTTCGGGACCCCGCCCAACCGGCCCGAGCGCCGGACGGGTCGAGCTTCGGTTGTGTCCGCGGGGCGAGGATGTGTTGCCCCTCACCGGAGCATCGTCAGCTTTCGGCTGAGGAACACGTCCGGCAGCTCCAGACGATAGAGATAGATCCCCGCGGACAACGCGCGACCCCGATCGTCTCGTCCATCCCAGACTACGCCGTGTGCCCCGGCACCTCGGTGTTCATTGCATAGCGTACGGACCACGCGGCCCTGCAGGTCGCAGATCTGCAGGCGGGCGCTTCCCGCTCGGGGCAGTACAAAGCGGATCGTGGCGCCGGCGCCGTCCGCCGCGAATGGATTGGGGCGGCTGGGCTCGAGGATCGGTCGCAGCGCCAGGGGCTGGGCAGCCTCCGCCTCCGACGCATCGCTCCAGGAGACGATCTCCACATCGTCGATGTGCCAGCCTTCGCGCGTGTCTGCGCCGTCGCTACCGAAGCGAAAGCGGAACTGCCCCATCCCACCGCCGGAGCTGATCGAGAAGCGCGCCGGCTGCCAGTCGTGCGTACCGGAGAAGACCGGTGTCTCGGCTGGGAACGGGCCCGGCGTGCTGCCCTCGCGCACGAGGTAGGGATAGCCGCCTTCGGGCGTGATCGGCTCCCAGACGCCGCCGTCGAGCGACATCTCGACCCGCCCGCCATCGTAGCAGTAGCCCGGGTAGGCCCCGCTGACCTCGGCCTCCATCCAGTGCCAGAGGGTCAGTACGGTGTTCTCCAGAATCGGAATCGGGGCGGAGACCAGGGCGCCGTCGGAGAGATTGGAGTAGTCACCCGTGCCGGCGTCCCCGTACTTCCAGCTCCATCCCCCACCGGGGGTGTGGTTGCGCTCGCTCGAGTGGTGCCAGTCGTCGGCGAAGCCGGGCGTGACGATCTCGTGCGTCCAGTCGCCCTCGCCGGCTTCCATGTCGTCGCGCAGTCCGCCCACCGGCAGATCGACCGGCAGGAGCGTCGATAGCGACCAGTCGCCCGTGACGTCCAGCGTGCAGTGGATCATCCAGGGCGAAGGCGCGCCGGGATCGAGGCCGACTTCGAAGGGGGGCAGGAGGCTGGCCTCGGTGCCGGGGGGGATGTCCCCGGCGGCCGCCTCGGACTGGGTGATCGTGAGCCAGCCGCTCTCGGTCGCGAAGGTCGCACCCACGGCGATCGCATCCTCGCCGCCCGAGTTCGCCAGGGTGATCGTGACCGTGGCGCTCTCGCCGGGCTCGAGCACGCCGTCGCCGTCGCCGCCCGCCGCGTCGTCCAGATCGCGCCACGCGATCTGGAGGCTCGGCGCCTCGACGCCGTAGAGCAACTCGCCATCCCACTGGCTCTCTGTGTCGTCCTCGATCGTTACCGCAAAGACCAGCGTCTCCTGATCGGGACAGCCGCCGGCGATCTCGAAGGCGAAGTGGTCGCCTCCCTCACCGCCCTGGGTCTCGCCGCCGGCGAAGTCGCCGTACCAGGCGGTGTCGTCGGTGATGGCGACATGCTCGCTGGGGCAAGCGATCGTGGCCCCCACGCCCGTGATCGGCTCGTCCCAGATGTTGGTCAGCTCGACGAACAGCTCGATCGCCTCTCCGGCATCGCAATCGCCGTCCCCGTTGCCGCCAGTCGCATCGCTGATCGTGTGCGACTCGACGACCATGTAGGGCCCGATGGGAATGATCGGCACTGTCTCCTCGGTGACGAGCAGGTCGGCGTCGGAGACCACCAGATGCAGGGTGCCGGGATAGCCGGGCGCCAGCTCCAACGTCACCTGTCCGAAGGGGTCGGTTACGCCGAAGGCGTAGGCCTCGCCCAGCTCATCCCAGGCACAGACACGCGCCCCATCCACCGGCTGCCCCCCGGCGCGGATGGTGACGTCGTAGGAGGTCGTCCCCAACACGAAGACCCCAGCGTGGTCGAGGGTGGGGGTGCGCGGCGCGCGCGTCCAGATCGGCAGGGCCGGATCACCGAAAGCGGTGATCTCGTAGTGGACCCAACGGTTCGACTCGTAGTCGATGTAGCCGACATTGTCGGTGCGCGAGTCGTTGTTGGCCGCGGCCAGCTCGTTGATCGCCTCGCCCCAGAGGGCGTCGGCGAACTGCCGGTGGTAGTACTGCGAGGATCCGTTGGTCGTGTAGTGCACGCCGAAGCCGTAGCGCGTATTGCCGACCCAGGCGACGAACCCAGTGGGCGACTTGGCGAACTCCTCGAGGATGCAGTCGTTGGTATCGAAGCCGCCGGCGTTGCAGCCCTGCGTGTAGCCCAGGCAGAAGTTGTGGGTCAGGCCATCGTTGGTGAAGTCGGGCACATCACTGTTCCAGATCTTCATGTTGTAGGTGTAGTCGGAGTGCCCGAGATGGTGGGCCATGTGCTTGCCGCCGTTCATCTCGTTCTTGTACGTATTCCCGCTCCAGCTGTCGCCATCCATCTCGTAGTGTGTGGGCTGGATCCAGCCCGGCGGCAGCCCGGCCGTCTCGTAGCCCCAGCTGTCGGCGCCCAGGCGGATCTCCTCCATGTACATGCCGCCCCAGGTGTCGGTCCAGAGGTACTCGCCGAAGAAGACCGCCGACTCGATCTCCCCGGTCACCGGCTCGTAGGCGTAGCGCAGCGCCTTCTGGACGACCCCCTCGACCTGCGTGGCGTTGTCGGTGCAGGTGCGGGCGATGTGGATGTCGGGCAGCAGATCCTCCTCGCCCTCTTCGCCCCAGCGGTTGTCACCATCGTCGTTCCAGGTGGCGTCGAGTCCCTGATAGTAGAGCTCGCAGCAGAGGTCGTTGGTCTCGATCGGCGTACCCTCGTCGATCACGTAGCAGTAGCAGTCGCGATCCGGGATGACGTTGATATCGCCGCCGAAGAGGACGTAGTCCGACTCCCAGTTCTGGTAGGCATCCAGGATGAAGTTGCGGATCCGCTCCTGATCGTCGCGCCCGTCATAGGTCGCCAGCACGTCGGCCACGTCGACGATCGTCGCCGGAAGCCCGCGCTCGGTCCAGGCGTCGCGCAACGGCTCGTAGGCCGGCGACATGGTCGCGTTGGTCAGGATCACGTAGAGGAAGGTGTCGGCCGGATCGACGATCGAGGGAAAGGGCCCGCCGGGCGGCGCCTGCAGCTCGCCGGCGGCATGCGCCTGGCGGTAGGCCTCGCGCAGCTCGGGATTGAGGACGTTGCGCGCCAGCCAGGCGTCGGTCGCGGGCTCGCCTGCGGCGTCCGCGCGGTAGGTGCGGGCCGACTGCGCGAGGGCCGCGGCGCTGGGGGCCGTGGTGATCTCGATCGTCATCTCGCGCGTGAACTCGACCGTGCCGCTCGCCGGACGCGCCCGCAGCGGAAACAGGTTCACGAACGCGATGCGATGGCCGCGGTAGATCTGCACCGTCGCCGGCTCGAGCGGCTCGGGGGGGAAGAGGGCGTCGGATGCGTAGATCTCCGCCCGCGGGGCCACCGGCGGGATCGGTCCCTCGAAGGAGAGCGGATACTCACGCTGCGCCGGGGCGGGAAGATGGGCCGCGCGCTCGATCGGGGAAGTGGCCGCGACGCGGACGCGCACGAGCTCCGCCCCGGGCGGCAGCAGGATGCGCGCCGTGTGCACCGGAAGCTCCGGCTCGCCGGGATGGCCGATGGTGCGGGCGCCGGGGATGGTGGGCGTGGCGAAGTCGCCCCCGATCGCGGCCGGTGTCCAGCTCGGTTCCGAGAAGGTCAACGTCTGGCGGAGTTCGGCGCCGGCAGCCGCGGGCGGGAATGTGGCCGCGGCAACCAGGGCGAGTGCGGCGAGCGAAGCGAGGAACGGCCCGAAAAGACGCGCATGGCGCATGGCATCCTCCTGCAGCGGATCCGCGGCGTGACGAATGATCGGTCCCGGTGTGGGCGCGGCCCAGCAGGCTGCCCACCCATTTCATTGTACTCCAATCGGCAGGACGAGCGCAGATATCAGTTCCGGAGGCCGGGGCGGCGGACGCCTGGGCTACTCGGAGGGGGTCGGACGCTGCGGTTCGCGGGCCGGGGCAGTGGCCGGGCGCAGGAGCGTGAGCGACGCGGTGTGGGTGTGCACGTAGTTGACGCCCTGGATGGGGCCGATCTCGCCGGCGGTGACCATCCCGCCGATCGGCAGCGCGTAGCCGAGCGACTTCTGCAGGCGCGTAACCGACAGCCCCGCCTTGGGCAAGGGACCTTCGCGGGGCCAGCTGGCGAAGACCAGCCCCCCGGCTGCGCGGGGAGCGGCGACCTGCGGGAGCAGCAGCATCTCCAAATCGTCGGCCAGCGTGTCGTCCCACACCTGGAAGCGGACCGTGCGTCCCTCATCGACCAGACCGGCCACGGCGATGGCGCCATCCTCCTGATCGACGCCCACCACCGGACGCACCAGGAAGCTCCCGCGTCCGAATCCGTTGGGGTCGCGTAGCGCCTCGCCGAGCATCAGGCCGCCGCGCAGGAGGTTCTTGGTGTCGCTCGGCAGGGTCGAGACCATCTCCTGCAACACCTCGAGCGCCGGCTGGCCATCGAGCTCCAGGAGCACGTTGCCTTCGGCCTTGGTCACCTCGAACGGTTCGCCGATCGGCGCGTAGCCCTGCGATACCAGGATCTCCGCCGAGAGGTTGCCGCCCAGCCCCACCGCCACGGCGCCGGATCGATGCTGGCGATCATTGAGCAGGAGCACGTGCTGGCCGGGGCGCTTGGCGCCGCTGGCCATTCCCCCGGCGATCGGTACGCGGGGAGCGACGATGCTGAGCGCGTCGACGATCTCCGATGCCGGAGCGGTGAACGGATCAGCGAGCATCAGGATCAGCTGGGGATCCGGGACGACCTCGAGCATCGCCTGCCACTTCTCCAGGCCCAGCGGGGCCTGCTCGAAGTCCTCGAGACCCAGGCGCACCGGCGCCAGCGGGACACCCGGCAGAGAGGCGGCGAAGAGCGCCAGGGCCGGGTGGGCGGCATAGGAGCAAGACGGATGCAGGAGGCCCTGGGCCGTCGCGCCCATCAGCACGGCCTGCGGCCAGGCCGCGCGGACTTCCGCCGCCACGCGATCGATCGCCCGCAAGTGTTCGCGCGTGGCGAAGAGGACCACCAGATTCGGATCCACGCCACCGCCCAGCCGATCGATCACTCGACCGATCAGATGCTCGATGGCCGCGCGACTCTCGCGCTGGCGCGTGACGGCCGATACGAACTCCATCTGCCTTTCCACGTCATCCAGGTTGTGATCCATGGCCGGTTCCGGACGCGCCGGCGGCGCTCGCTCGCCGCCCTGACGCCATCCACGGCGGCTATCGTATCACCCCCGCCGCGCTGCGGGGGTTCCGGCGCGACCGGGGCGCGGCATCGGGGCAC
>WJJG01000304.1 GCA_014729815.1 Candidatus Eiseniibacteriota bacterium | reverse complement strand
GTGCAGGCCGTAGAGCCCCTCGGCAGGCAACAGCGCCACGGCGCCGCGCGCCAGGACCGCCGCGGCGCGCGCCGGCGCAACGCCCCGCGCCCGCGGGAGCGTCAGATCGGGATCCCTGGGGCGGATGACCGGCTCCTTTCCAGCACGCCTGCCCGACGCGCGTCCGAGAGCCCGCAATTGCGCGGACCACGCTGCTTCTCTACCATGCCGGGGACAGATCGCGCCAGAGAATCGCACGCGGGAGGATGCCATGGCAGCGGAGCGGTCCATGGAAGAGGAGGGGCGCCTGCGGCCTGGGCCGATCGAGCTTGGATCGAGCGCTTCGACCCTGATCGACCAGTCGTTCCTCGGGTCGACCGCGGGGCGGGTGGCCACCGCGGCGCAACTACTGACCGGAGAGGCGCTCCGTGATCCCCGACGACTGCTGGGGGTCTCGCTCGATGCAACGCTGATCCCCACCGGGGTCGGCGTCACGGCTCTCGCCCCGCTGATCGAGGGCGGCTACATCGACTGGCTGGCGATCTCGGGCACCAATCTCTACTACGACGCCCTGCTCTCCCTGGGCACGCCCTTCTTCCGCTGCCCTCCCCCCGGCGAGCCATCTCTCGACTGCGGCGGCGGGATCTGCGTGCGGGCGCGGGACGTGACGGCCGCGGATGCCACGTTGCGCGAGATTCTGGCAGGGCCGGAGTTCCAGGATCTGATCGGCACCGCCGCGTTGCACGATCGGCTGGGCGCCGTGTTGCGCGCGCGGGAGAAGTCGCTCGGGATCGAGCGGCCGGGGCTGCTCTCGACCGCGCACGAGCTGCGCATCCCGATCTACAATCCCGCTCCCGGCGACAATCCCCTCGGTTCGTTGACCGCCGATCTGGCGCTGATGGGCAATCGGCTGGCGGTCGATCCGAGCATCGATCTCAACGACGCCGCGGCGCTCCTGAACTGGGCCGGACGGGAAGGGCGCGCGGTCGCGATCTGGTGCCTGGGCCGCGGAGCCGCGGCGAACTTCCTGCTCGAGGCGGCGCGCCATCTGCGCGCGATCTTCCCCGACGCGCCGGCGGCCGACTTCACCGTGCGGCTGCGCATGGCCGGACGGGCGCACGTCAGCCCCGCCGCCAATCCCCTGCCGCCGGCGGCCGCCGAAGCGGGCGAGGTATCGGCCGAGACGCCGGCTTCTCCGGCGGAGCCCCGCGCCACGGCGGCGCGGACCGATCTTGCGCTCTCGGCCGACCTGAGCGTGACCCTTCCGCTGCTGGCGGCCTACATGCTCGACCGCCTGCCCCCGCGGCAGCCGAAGCGCTTGCATGCGCAGCGGGATCTCTGGATCGACCAGCTGCGTCGCGATCGCCTGGAGGCCACGATCCGGCGTCCGTCCCTCGGCCGGCCAGCGCGGTGACCGCCCATCGCGGTGACCGCCCACCGCGGTGCGACCGCACTGAGCGCGGATCAGACCTTCTGTCCCGACTCGAGACGCCGCTTCAGATCGTCCAGCCGGCGGGCGAGTACCGCATCCCCGAGCGCCAGAATCTGTGACGCCAGGATGGCGGCGTTCTTGGCGCCGGCCTTGCCCACGGCGACGGTCGCCACCGGTACGCCGGCCGGCATCTGCACCATCGAGAAGAGGGCATCCTGCCCCTCGAGAGCGGAGCCACACAGCGGCACGCCGATCACCGGCAGGGTCGTCATCGACGCCAGCACGCCGGGCAGATGCGCCGCCATGCCGGCCATGCTGATCAGCACGCGCAGGCCTCGCCGCTTGGCGCCCTGCGCGTAGACCGCGGTCGCCTTCGGCATCCGATGGGCCGAGAGCAGGCGCGTCTCGTGCGGTATGGCCAGCTGCTCGAGCAGCGCCACGCATTCGGCGACAACCGGTTCATCGGAAGTGCTCCCGTAGAGGATGCCCACGAGCGGCTTGCCACGCCCCGCCGCACTCGTGGGGCCCCGCCCCGACCTACGGGCCCTGTCGCGGGCCGGTGTGCGGCGCGGGGTGCGGGGCGCTGCCTTGCGACTCGTCTTGCGGACTCGCTTCTTCGCCATTCTCGCCATCTCTCCTCCTGCTGCCGGGACGCGATGCGACTCCCGCCCTGCCGGTTCACTGCGACTCGGGGCGTCCGGCCGCATTCGCGGCCCCGCGCTCGAGCGCCTGCAATCCCCTCCAACCGATGTCGCGCCGATAGAAGGCGCCGGAGAACTCGATCCGTTCGGCCGCCGCGTACGCGCGGTCGACGGCATCGGGCAGCGTATCGCCCATCCCCACGACATTGAGCACGCGGCCCCCGGCCGTGATCAGCTGCTCGTCGCGCCGCACCGTGCCGGCCTGGAAGACGAGGGTGTCGGGCAGCGCGCGCGCCTGCGCGAGTCCCCGAATCGGAAAGCCTTTGCGTACTCCTTCCGGATAGCCTCCCGAGGCGATCACCACGCAGGCGCCGTAGCGCCCCTCGTAGGTGACGGCCGGCAGCTCGGCCGGCGCACGCTGTGGCTCCGACGCGGCCCAGAGCGTGCCCAGCAGGTCGTCCGAGAGCAGAGGCACGAGCGCCTGGGTCTCCGGATCGCCGAAGCGGCAATTGAACTCGACCACCCGCGGCGCGCCCTCGGCGACCATCAATCCGGCGTAGAGCAGGCCGTGATAGGGACGTCCCTCGCGCGCCATGCCGGATAGCGTCGGCTCGATGATCTCCCGGCGCACACGCTGCTCGAGTGCCTCGGACCAGGTGACCACAGGGGCGATCGAGCCCATGCCTCCCGTATTCGGTCCGCGATCGCCCTCGTGGGCTCGTTTGTAGTCCTGCGCGGCAGTGAGCAGGCGATACGACTCACCCGAGGCGATGGCGAAGACGCTCATCTCCTCCCCCTCGAGAAACGCCTCGAAGACGATCCGCTCGCCGGCGGCGCCGAACTTCTTCTCCACCATGAGAAGCTCGATCGCGGCACGCGCCTGATCGGCATCCTTGACGATCAGCGCCCCCTTGCCGCCCGCCAGGCCATCGGCCTTGAGCACGTGCGGGTAGTCGATCTCCTCCAGCTTGCGGCGGGCGTGGGCGATATCCTCGACGACTTCGAAGTCGGCGGTCGGCACGCCATGGCGGCGCATCAGTTCCTTGGCGAAGACCTTGCTCCCCTCGAGCCCCGCGGCGTCGGCCGAGGGGCCGAAGACGCGCACCCCGGCCTCGCGCAAGCGATCCGCGAGGCCCGCCACCAGCGGCGCCTCGGGCCCCACGAGGACCAGATCGATTTCCCGCTCGCGAACGGCCGCGAGCACGTCGTCGGGTGCATCGGCACGGCCGGGAAGGCACATGCCGATCTCCGCGATCCCCGGATTCCCGGGCAAGCCGTACAGCTCGACCGCGCCCTCGGCCCGCCCACAGGCCCAGGCCAGGGCGTGCTCGCGACCTCCCGCACCCAGGACCAGCAGCCTCATCATCGTTCCCCCTCTCGATCCGCGCTCGCCCATTGGCGCAGCTCCTGCGCGAGCAGTTCGCGCACGCGCTGCGGATCGGCGCGTCCCGCTGAACGCTTCATGACCTCTCCGACGAAAAAACGCAAGAGCGCATCTCGGCCCGCCGCCAGCTCCGCGACCAGACGTGGATGCGCGCGGAAGACGTCCACCACCCAGGCGCGCACCTGCTTCGGATCGCGAATCGGTTGCCAGCGCGATCGCGCCAGCAGGCGCTCCGCTCGCGTCCCGGTGCGCACCATCTCGGCCAGCACCTGCTTGGTCAGGCGCGCGCTGACGCTCCGCTCGCGCTGCAGGCGCAGCAGCTCGGCCACCGCATCGGGCGCCAGCGGGAATCCGCCCTCCTCCCCCCGCCCGCGCCAAGCCAGCAGCTCGGAGAGCAAAAAGTCGGCGCCGCGCTGCGGATCGGCGCCACAGCGCACGAGCGCATCGAAGTAGTCGGCCAGCGCCAGATCGGCGCTCAGCCGCTCGGCATCGGCGCGCCGCACGCCGAGCTCCTGCTCCCAACGGGCTCGCCGCGCATCGGGCGTTTCCCCCAGATCGGCGCCGATCCGCGCCACCCAGTCGGGCGGCAGGCGGAGCGGGGGTAGGTCCGGCTCGGGGAGGTAGCGATAGTCCGCCATCTCCTCCTTCGATCGCATCATGCGCACGGCGCCCGCTCGCTCGTCCCAGAGCAGGGTCGCCGAGACGAGGCGTGCGCCCCGCCGCATCATGGCCCGCTGGCGGCGCGTCTCCGCCTCGAGGGCGCGCACCAGGTGCCGATAGGAGTTGAGGTTCTTGATCTCCGACCGCACGGCCGGGACGGTCCGCCCGCGGCGGCGCAGCGAGACGTTCGCGTCACATCGCAAGCCGCCCTGCTCGAGGCGGCCGGCGCTGACGCCCGCGTGCTCCAGAATCTGCTTGACCCGCCGCATACAACTCCCTGCCGCGGGGGCAGAACGGAGGTCGGGCCGGGTGACGATCTCGATCAGCGGCACACCGCAGCGGTTGAAGTCGACGCGGCTGCCGACGGCCTCGGACGAAGCCGACGCGCGCGTCGAATGGAGCAAGCGGCCGGCATCCTCTTCCAGGTGCAACCGCTCGAGCTCGACGCGCTCGCTCCCCTCCACCCGCGGCAGATCGACGACGCCGCCCACGGCCAGCGGCTCTTCGTACTGCGTGATCTGATAGCCCTTGGGCAGATCCGGATAGAAGTAGTGCTTGCGAGCCCAGGCCGAGCGCGGGCGCACCTGCGCCCCGAGTGCCAGTGCCGCGCGGACCCCCAGAGCCACCGCGCGCCGGTTGACCACCGGCAGGGCCCCGGGCAGGCCGAGGCAGATCGGGCAGAGGTGGCGATTCGGACGCGCACCGAACTCGGCTCGGCAGGCGCAGAAGAGCTTGGTGCGGGTGCGCAACTGCGCATGGAGCTCGAGCCCGATGACGACCTCCATTCCGTCCGCCCCATCCCGCTTCCGCGCTGCGTCCGGGGAGATCATGCTGCCCCCCCTCCCTGCAGCATCGCGGCGAGGCGCAGGAGGCGCACTTCGCTGTGCGGCCCGCCGCAGAGCTGCCCACCGATCGGCAGCCGCGCCTCTGGTTTCGTGATCGGGAAGGTCAGCGCCGGCCAGCCGGTGAGGTTGGGCATCACCGCGAAGCGATCGCTGGCGTACATGCGCAGCGGGTCGCGCAAATGCGTCCCCAGACGGAAGGGCCGCGTCGGCGTCATGGGCGTCAGCACCGCATCCAGCCCCGCCAGGACCTGGTCGAAGGCGGCCCGGATCGCGTCCCGCGCCCGCAGGGCGCGGCGATAGTAGCGGTCATAGGCCCCGGCGCGTAGCACGTAGGTGCCCAGCAGGATCCGCCGGCGCACCTCCCCGCCGAACCCGCGGCCGCGGGTGCGCCGATACAGCGCGGCCAGCGTGCCCGCCTCCGGCGCCCGAGAGCCATAGCGTACCCCGTCGTAACGCGCCAGATTCGATGCGGCTTCGGCATCGGCCAGGAGGTGATAGCAGGCCAATCCCGCCTCGGTGTCGGGCAGTGTCACCGGCACCAGCTCGGCGCCTCGCGCCGCGAGATGGGCGCAGAAGCGCTCGAAGGCTTCGCGCACCGGCGCTTCGATCCGCCCCCCCACCCAGTCGCGCGGCACGCCCAGACGCAGCTCGGCAAGCGAGCGCCCCCCCTCCGGATCCCGGTCTTCGGCGTCCCGACTGGTCGCATCCCACCGATCTCGACCGGCGATCACACGCCAGAGGCGCGCGCAATCGTCGACGCTGCGCGCCAGGGGACCGATGATGTCGAGGGAGGAGGCGAAGGCGATCAGACCGTAGCGCGAGACGGTTCCGTAGTGCGGCTTGAGCCCCACCAGACCGCAGAAGGCGGCCGGCTGGCGCACCGACCCCCCCGTGTCGCTGCCCAGCGCCCCGAGCGCCATCCCGGCAGCCACGGCGGCCGCCGAACCGCCACTCGAGCCGCCCGCCACCCGCTGCGGATCGAGCGGATTGCGCACGGGGCCGAAAGCCCCCTGCTCACTCGAGGAGCCCATGGCGAACTCATCCAGATTGGTCTTGCCCACGATCACCGCGCCCGCGTCGAGCAGGCGAGCGACCGCGGTGGCCGTGTAGGGCGGGCGGTACCCCGCGAGGAGCCGGCTGGCGGCCGTGGTCGGGACGCCGCGCAGGCAGAGGTTGTCCTTGATCGCGATCGGCACGCCGGTCAGTGGCCCCGGCCACGCGCCGCGCTCGAGGCGGGATTGAAGCGCTTCGGCCCGAGCCCGCGCCTCTTCATCGAGAACATGCAGGAACGCGCCCAACGTTCGATTGCGCATAGAGATCCGCTGTAGGGAATCGGACACCAGGTCGGGGATGCGCACGCGGCGGGCCCGCACGGCGGTCACGTGCTCGGCGATCGAGGGCCCTCGATCAGACACGGCCCTCCCCCCTCTCGCGCGGCGGAAGCACCGGGGGCACCACGAAGTAATCGCCCGCGAGGCGCGGGGCGGCGGAGCGCAGCGCCCCGCCGTTGGGGCCGTCCGCGGGAACGTCATCGCGCAGGTCTTGGGGCGCGGCGTCCGGCGGCGGCGCAGGGTCCGCCGCAGGGGCGATCCGCTCGATCGCCGCCACGTAGGCCAGAATGCGGCCCAGGTCGCCACGGAGGCGCGGGATCTCGCGTGCGGGAATCTCGAGGCCGGCCAGCTCGGCCAGCTCGGCCAGCTCCGCACGCGTGACCTGGGGAACGCGGGATCCGGCTGCATCAGGCTTGCCCATCGCGCCCTCCTCGTCTGACCCGGGGCCGATCCGACGCGGAGCGGACCACCGGCCGGGCGGGTTCCTCATGCCGCCGACACCCCCGCGCTCGGCTCCGCGTTGCTGGCGGGAATCGCGCGCAGCCCCCTAGCTCTCCCATTCCAAGTACCCGCGCAGTACCTTGCGCACCTCCCCGCTGTGGAACCGCACCGTGATGCGCGCCTGACTGCCCTGCCCATCGGCGGCGGTGACGATCCCGGGCCCGAACGTGGCGTGGAAGACGCGCCGCCCCATCAGCGGATGCGCCCAGGGATCGGACGCATCGGAAGTCCCGAGCGGGGGATCCGCGGCGGAATGCGTCGTCGCGTGGGCGGGTGCCGGGGTGGCGCGTCCGCGATCCCCCCGCCCGGCGTGCGCGGCGTCGCGCACCCGCCGAGCCGCTTCGTAGACCCAGGCCGAGGCAGGCGACTCCGCCTCGCGATAGAGAGCCGGCGGTACCTCGCTCAGAAAGCGGGAGACGCCCGCGGCCGCGCCGCTGAAGCGCCGCCGCATCAAGCTCGCCGAGAGTGTCAGGCGCGCCATGGCGCGGGTGCAGGC
>WJJG01000303.1 GCA_014729815.1 Candidatus Eiseniibacteriota bacterium | reverse complement strand
CTGGCCGATTTCACGATGCGCGCCGGGGATCCGGAGGCGGCGCGCCGCATCTACGCGGAGCTGGCCGAGAAAGATCCGGACAATCGCGAGTATCGGCTGGGCCAGGTGCGCGCGGCTCTGTCGGCGGAGCAGTTCTTGAACGCCTTGGAGATCCTCGAGGATATTTCCGGCGAAGACCCGCAATCGGAAGAGCTTCATACCCTGCGCGGCCAGGCGCTGGAGGGACTCGGCCGCAATGAGGAGGCGCTCGCCGCCTATGCGCGCGCCGCGCGGATCGATCCCGAATCGGCCGATCCGTTCTGGTGCGCGGCGCGCTTGCACATGGAGATGGGGGATTCCACGGCGGCGCTTCAGTCGCTGGAGGCGGCGCTGGAAGCCGATCCGCGACATCCGGCGACGCTGTCGAATCTCGCGGAGCTGGCCTACCGGCGGGGCGATACGCAGCGCGGCGACGAGCTGCTCGACCGTGCTCTGGACGGCAATCAGTTCGATCCACGCGCCAACTTCATCCGCGGTTGGCGTCTCCAGCAGAGCGGTGATCTCGCCGCAGCGCGCGACGCCTACCGGAGGGCTCTGCGCGCCCGCCCCGAGTACCCCGGGCTGCACTACAATCTGGCGACGGTTCTCTTGGGGATGCGCCGGCCCGATGAGGCGCGCGCCGTCCTCGTCGAGGCGCTGGAGCTGGGGAAGGACAGCCCTGAGATCCGGCTCAATCTGGGCGTCGCTTTGGCGCAGGCGGGCCAGATTCCCGACGCCGTGCGTCACTGGCGCCGCGGACTGGAGATGGCCCCCGCGCCCGCCATTGCCCAGCAGTTGCGGGCGAATCTGAACCAGGCGCAACAGATCCTGAACCGCACGCCCTGATTCCGCCTCCCGTCGACTTCGTCGCAGCAGGGGTATCTTTGTTCTCTCCGAATCTGTTAGACTGGGCAACAAGTGGCGGCAGCCGGATCCCACTGATCCCCGACGAAGTCGCAAACCCAGCAGGAGGTCGAACAACCATGTTCATGCGCACCGTATGCGTCGCGATTCTCTGCGCCGCGCTCGTCTCCCTCAGCGGCTGCGAGTCGGCCGACACCGGCTCCGCGCCTCAGGCCGCGGCGGGCGACCAGTATCTGGGCCGCGGGCAGTTCGCCGAAGCCCTTGATGCTTATGCCGCGGCGATCAAGGCCGAGCCCGAAAACCAGGAGCTGCAGCAGAAGCATGCGATGCTGCGTCAAGTCATCGATCTGCGCGCTGCCCTGCAGGAAGAGACGGAGGACCGCCGCTGGTCCGTCTTCGCCCGGGCCCTGCGCGCCTTCTACTATGCCCATGGCCTCCATGACGAGGCGCTGGAGCTGGACCGCCAGGCGCATCAGAGACTCCATTCACCCGAAACGGCCCTCCTCTTGGCGGAGACGTTGCTGGAGCTGGATCAACCGGCCGAGGCGGCCCAAGTCCTTTCTGATGAGGGAGAGGAGCGGCTGGCGCCCGGGGCCAAGCTGCTCCTGGGCATCGCCAAGGCCCGCCAGGGTGACCGAACATCGGCCCGGGACCTGCTGGCGGCCGCCGGGACTCCTCCAGCCACGCCGCCGGCGACGTGGCTCTATCGCGCCGCCTGTTTGAATGCCCTGCTCGATCGCCGGGACGAGGCCCTGCAGAACCTCGCTCAGCTCTTTGAGACGACGCCCCCGACGCGTATCGAGGCCACCAAGGCGCGCGTGCAGTCGTGTCCCGACTTCGCGTCGCTCGCCGATCAGGCCGAGTTCGCTTCGGTTCTCGAGACGCCCTCGAAGATCGAGCTGTCCTCCTGCACGGGGGGGAGCAGCTGCGGCAGCTGCGCCCTGGCCACCAGCGGCTGCCCGTCGAGCGGCGCCGCCTCGGGCGCATCCGGGAAGTAGTCAAGGGCTTCGGACGGACGATCGATGCTCCGCTGGCGCCGGTCCTTGCAGCTCGGCTTCCTGGGACTGACCCTGGTTGCGGTCTTCCTCGTCGGGGGACATGCCGAACGATGGTGCCCCTTCGGCGGTGTTGAGTCGCTGTATGCGTTTCTGACCGAGGGGCAGCTTCTGTGCTCGCTCGGCGTCTCGAACCTCTACATCCTGGGCGGCGTTCTCTTCATGACGCTGCTGCTGCGGCGCGCCTTCTGCGGCTATGTCTGCCCGGTGGGCGCGATCTCCGAGGAAACCCGTCGATTGGGCCGTCGCCTGGGCATCAAAACCTTCCGCGTCCCCGAGAGATGGGAGCGGTGGCTTTCCTGGCTGCCGCTCGCGGTCCTGGGTGTCATCCTGTTCATCACGTTTCGCGCCAGCGAGCTGCTCTTCCGCGGTTTCGATCCCTGTTACGCCCTGATCGGACGCCACGGCGAGGACATCACCGCCTGGGCGTACGTCGTCGCGGGCGGTCTCGTGCTGGGGTCGCTGGTCGTCACGCTGCCCTTCTGCCGCTGGCTGTGCCCCTTCGTTCCCGTCCTGAATCTCTTCTCGCGCTTCGCACCGGCGCGTGTGCGCCGCGATACGGAGCGCTGCCGGGACTGCGGAAACTGCCGGCGGGTCTGTCCCATGAATCTCCCCGTCGATCGCGTGCGGGAGGTGTCGGCGGCGCGCTGCACCTCATGCCTCGAGTGTCTCGACGCCTGCCCCACGGCGGCGCAGGGCTCGCTGAGCTGGGGTTGGTCGCGCGGGCGGGCGGTTCGCTGGCCCCGGCCGGTGCTG
>WJJG01000302.1 GCA_014729815.1 Candidatus Eiseniibacteriota bacterium | reverse complement strand
GGGTCACCGCCAGGGCCAGCTCGTCTTCCGCGGCGCAGGCGCGCAGGGCCGCCAGACTCGCGCGGCGCTTGACGTAGAGCGGCACGCACATCGTGGGGAAGATCACCAGGTCGCGCAGCGGAAGCAGCGGGAGGCGTGCGGGCAGGCGCAGTCGCTCGCCGGATTGCGGCAGCGTGCAAGCACGCGGGCGGCGCGCGCCGGCGGGCGGGCTATGCTTCCTTCTTCTTCTCACGGTACTGGATCGTCGGCGCCGCGCCGTCGGTGATGACCTCGGCCGTGATCACGCACGCCTCGGCCCCCTGCCAGGAGGGCAGTTCGTACATGATGTTGAGCATGGCGTCTTCCAGCACCGAGCGCAGGCCGCGCGCCCCGGTGCGGCGTAGGATCGCCGAGCGCGCGACGGCCCGCAGGGCGTCGTCGGTGAACTCCAGACGCACTCCCTCCATCTCGAAGAAGCGCTGATACTGCTTGATCAGCGCGTGGCGCGGCCGGGTGAGCACCTCGACCAGGGCCTCTTCATCGAGATCGCCGAGGGTCACCGCCACCGGCAGCCGCCCCACCAGCTCGGGTATCAGGCCGTAGCGCAGGAGATCCTCGGGCTCGATCTGGGCGTACAGATCGGCCGCCGCCAGCTCCTTCGAGCTGCGCGCCTCGGCCCCGAAGCCGATGCTCTTCTTGCCGATTCGATCGGCCACGATGCGGTCGACCCCATCGAAGGCCCCGCCGCAGATGAAGAGGATGTCCTTGGAGTTGATCTCGATGTATTTCTGCTGGGGATGCTTGCGCCCGCCTTGGGGCGGCACGTTGGCGACCGTGCCTTCGAGGATCTTCAGCAACGCCTGCTGGACCCCTTCGCCGGAGACATCGCGGGTGATCGAAGGGTTCTCGCTCTTGCGCGAGATCTTGTCGATCTCGTCGATGTAGATGATGCCGCGCTCGGCCTGCACCAGGTTGTAGTCCGCCGACTGCAGCAGGCGCAGGAGGATGTTCTCGACGTCCTCGCCGACGTAACCGGCCTCGGTCAGCGTCGTGGCATCAGCGATGGCGAAGGGCACCTTCAGGAAGCGCGAGAGGGTGCGGGCCAGCAGCGTCTTGCCGCAGCCGGTGGGGCCGATCAGCAGGATGTTGCCCTTCTCGAGCTCCACATCATCGGCGCCGGGCGGATTGAAGATGCGCTTGTAGTGGTTGTGCACCGCCACCGCGAGCACGCGCTTGGCACGATCCTGGCCGATGACGTGCTGATCGAGCATGGCCGTGATCTCGCGCGGCGTGGGCAGCTCCCCCGGGCCCTCCAGCGGCTGGCGCGCCTCACCCTCGAGGATCTCGTTGCAGAGGCGCACGCATTCGCTGCAGATGTAGACGCCGGGGCCGGAGATGAGGCGCGAGACCTCGTCCTGGCCCCGGCCGCAGAAGGAGCAGCGGATCGGCTGTGGTGTCCCGGTACGCTTCTTCATCTCTACTCCCGAGCCGGTCTCCGCCGGCTCTGCCCGCGGCCCGCGCCGTGGCCCGGGCGATCGGGACGCGGCGTCGGCCGTCAGCGTATCCATCGTCCAGCGCTGCGGCTTCCTTGATGCGCGGCGCGCCGGCTGCGGCCGGATGGCCGGATTCGCGCGCGCCCTGTCCCCCGGCCTACTTCTTCTTGACGATCACCTCGTCGACGATGCCGTAGTCGCGGGCCTCCTCGGCCGACATGAAGAAGTTGCGGTCGGTGTCCTTCTGGATCCGCTCGAGCGGCTGGCCGGTGTGGCCCGCCAGGATCTCGTTGATCTTCTCGCGCAGACTCAGGATCTCGCGGGTGAAGATCTCCATGTCGCTCGCCTGCCCCCGGCTGCCCCCCATCGGCTGGTGGATCATCACCCGGGCGTGCGGCAAGGCGCTGCGTTTCTCCGCGGCGCCCGCCGCCAGGAGCAGCGCGCCCATGCTGGCGGCCTGTCCCATGCAGATCGTGGCGCAGTCGGGCTTGATGAACTGCATCGTATCGTAGATCGCCAGACCCGCCGAAACCACGCCACCGGGCGAGTGGATGTAGAGGTGCACGTCGCGGTCGGGATCCTCGGCCTCGAGGAAAAGCAGTTCGGCGATGACCAGATTGGCGGTCACATCATCGATCACGTTGCCCACGAAGACGATCCGATCGCGCAGCAGCCGAGAGAAGATGTCGTAGGCGCGCTCTCCGCGGCTGGACTGCTCGACCACGATCGGCACCAGCGATTGCAGCGCCTCGCGCTCGGTGCGGCTCTGCGGGGCGAAGCGTCCCGGCGTCCAGTCGCGCGCATCGCGCCCCGCGGCGCTCTCGGGCGACGCGAGCGTGCCGGCCATGCTCCGCGCGAGCTCCGGCGGCAGGCCGGCGACACTGATCGGGCTCCATCCAGCGCGACTCCACCATTGCTGGGCGCGCGGCTCCTCCTTCTGGCTCATCCGTGATGCCTCCCTCTCTCTCGTCCCTGTGCGGTCGTCCCGCTGCTGTCTCTTCACGCTTGCGCCGCCGGCGGCGTCGCACCCGCCGCGCGTCAATCCCCCGACTCGGGGAACTCGGCGTCGACGACATCCCCGTCCGGCGCCGGGGCGGCGGCCGGTTTCCCCGGCGCGGCACCCTCGGCGCCCGCGCGATCCGCGGGGGGCGCCGGACGCTGCACTTCGCGCACCCTAAGCTTCTCGATCAGCGCGTCGAAGACGCGCCGCTCGAAGAGGAAGTCGCGGAAGCGATCCATCTCTCCCAGCTCGCGGCGCACCGCATCGACGCTCTTGCGCTCCGATCGAGCCAGACGGGCGACCTCCTCCTCGACCTCCGCCTCGCCGACCACGATGCCTTCCCGTTCGGCCACCTTCCCGAGCAGAAAGTCGCGGCGTCGCAGGCGTTCGATCTGGGGCCGGTAGGCGCGCTCCAACTCGGCTTCGCCGATCTGGCGCCCGTCTTCCTCGAACCGCTTGCGCAGGCGCTCGAGGGGTCTGCGCACCACCACCTCGGGCAGGTCGAACGGATTGTCCGCGATCAGGCGCTCGACGATGGTCTCCTCGAGACGCCCCCGCGCGGACGAGCGCGCCTCGGCCTCGAGCCGCTGGCGCACGCGCCGGCGCAGCTCCGCCAGGTCGGCGCCCGGTGCGACCTTCCCAGCCAAATTATCGTCCAGCGGCGGGCGCTTCTTCTCGCGAATCTCCACCGCGCGCATTCGATAGCGGCGCTTCTGCCCTTGCAGCTCCTCGGCGTGATAGTCGTCCGGATAGGTCACCTCGAGCTCGCGCGTCTCCCCCGGCGCGATGCCGGCCACCGCCGTGCGGAATTCGGGCAGCAGACCGTCCGAATCGACCTCGAGGCGCACCCGCTCGCTGCCCCCGCCGGCCACCGGCTCGCCCGAGGCGTCGATGGTCGTAACCTCCGCATCCACCAGGTCGCCCGGGGCGGCGGGCCGCTCGACGACCTCCTCGACGGCCGCCCGATCGCGGATCATCTCGAGCATGCGGTCGACCTGCGCCTCGGAAACCTCCTCGACGACCTGTGTCACTTCGACACCCTCGTAGGGCGCCAGCTCGATTCGGGGCCAGATGTCGACGCGAAAGGTGAAGGTCAGATCCTCGCCCCTGGCGTGGTGCAGATCGCGCACGTCGCCGGGCGCCGCCGGATGGATCGTATGCTCGGCCAGCGCCTGCTCGATCGAGCGCGGGACGAGTTCCGCGGCGATGGCGCCCTCGATCTCCTCGCGGAAGCGGGCGCGCACCACTGCATCCGGGGCCTTGCCGGGACGGAAGCCCCGGAACTCGTAGCGCCGGCGATAGGCCGAGATCAGGGAATCGACGAACCGGGCCACCTCATCGGCTGGAACCCGGATCTCCAGCTCGCGCTCGAGAGGCGCCGTCTCGCGCATCTCCGTCTGCAATCTCCACCTCCCTTGCGCGCCGCAGCGCCGCGCAGGCGTCCGCTCTGCGCGCTGCCGCCGGGGAATCTCTGCGAGAGGGGGGACTCGAACCCCCACGATGAATCATCACTGGATCCTAAATCCAGCGCGTCTACCAGTTCCGCCACTCTCGCTCGTGCGGGGCGCACCCCCGCCCGCGCCGCGCGGGCCCGCGCATCGCCCGCGGCGATTATAGGCAGCCGTCGCCGCGGCTGTCGAGGAAGGCCGGGCGCAGCCGCATCTCTCGAGAGAGGCTGGACGCAGCCGCCAGCCGCGGATTGGCCCCACGAGGGGCGGCGGGGGCCTCGCCTAGCGCCCCTGGAACTTCGGCCCGGCCTTGTCCTTCTCCAGGAAGGCGCGCGTGCCTTCGCGCATATCCTCGGTCGTCCAGAGCAGCCCGAAGAGCGCCTGCTCCAGCCAACTGCCCCCCTCGAGCGTTCCGTCGAGCCCGCGGGCGACCGCCTCGAGCGCGAAGCGCACCGCAAGCGGTCCGCGCGCGGCGATGCGGCCGGCGATCTGCTCGCACGCTTCGAGCAGCGCCTCGGGCTCGACCACCCGATTGACCAGGCCGCAGCGCAGCGCCTCGGCGGCGTCGATCGGATCGCCGGTGGTGACCATCTGCAGCGCCATGCCGGGGCCGACCAGTCGCGGCAGGCGTTGCGTTCCGGCGTAGCCGGGAATCAACCCCAGGGAGACCTCGGGCAGCCCCAGGCGCGCCTTGGCGCTGGCGATGCGGAAGTGGCAGCAGAGGGCCAGCTCCAGTCCGCCGCCCAGCGCCCAACCATTGACCGCGGCGATGACCGGCTTCGGACAGCGCGCGATCCCTTCCATGACCGATTGCCCGAGCGCGGAGAGGGCCCGCGCCTCGACCGGCGAGAGCGTGGCCAGCTCCTCGATGTCGGCCCCGGCCACGAAGGCCCGCTCCCCGCTGCCGGTCAGAATCACCGCACGCACCGGCTCGTGCTCGGCAATCTGGCCGAAGAGGGCGCGCAGTTCCAGAAAGGTCTCTCGGTTGATGGCGTTGAGCTTCTCGGGACGGTGGATGGTGACGATCCCGACCGCGCCCTTCTCCTCGTAGAGCAGGTGCTTCCAGTCCATGCCTCTCTCCTCTCCTCGCCCCAACTGCGTACCGGCACAAGACCGGTCAGACTAGGAGTCCTGCGCCGGGCTGTCAATTGCGCCCGCAACCCGCACGCCGCCGATCTTGGGGGCAGATGGACCCTTCCCGCCTCGGGCCCTTTTCTCTATAGTGTCTGCTCTTCGGCCGAGCGCGCCTCCGCCCGCGTCTGGTGCGGATCGTTCCGCGCGCCGCCCGATACGCCGCGCAGCCGGCATCAATCAGGAGGAAGCCGATGAGTGAAGACCCGCGGATCCGCGATCTGCGCGAGCGCAAGGAGGCCGCCCTCGCGGGCGGCGGACCCGAGAAGATCGAGAAGCAGCACGCCAAGGGGCGACTGACGGCGCGCGAGCGGCTCGACTTGCTGCTCGATCCCGGCTCCTTTCAGGAGATGGGCGTCTTCGTGCAGCACCGATGCACCGACTTCGGCATGACCGACCGCAAGGTCACCGGGGACGGGCTCGTCTCCGGCGTCGGCCGGATCGACGGGCGGCAGGTCTTCACCTATGCGCAGGACTTCACCGTCTTCGGGGGCACGCTCTCGGAGATGAACGCGCGCAAGATCTGTCAGGTGATGGAGCAGGCCATCAAGGTCGGCTGTCCGATCGTCGGCCTCAACGACTCCGGTGGCGCCCGCATCCAGGAGGGCGTCAAGAGCCTCGGGGGCTATGCCGACATCTTCCTGCGCAACACGCTGGCCTCGGGTGTGGTGCCGCAGATCTCGGCCGTGATGGGACCGTGCGCCGGCGGGGCGGTCTATTCTCCGGCGATCACCGACTTCATCATCATGGTCCAGAACACCAGTCACATGTTCGTCACCGGGCCGGATGTGATCCGCGCGGTCACCAAGGAGGAGGTCACCCACGAGGAGCTGGGCGGCGCCTCGGCGCACAGCACCAAGAGCGGCGTGGCCCATTTCGCCGCCGCCGATGACGCGCACGGGATCGAGCTGATCAAGGCCCTGCTCTCCTACATGCCGCAGAACAACATGGAGGATCCACCACGCATCGAGAGCGACGACGATCCCGACCGTCAGGCGCCCGAGCTCGACACGATCGTGCCCCCCGAGCCGGACAAGCCGTACGAGATGCGCACGCTGATCCGGCACATCGTGGATGCCGACAGCTTCCTGGAGGTGCACGAGCAGTATGCGCCCAACCTGGTGGTCGGTTTCGCGCGAATCGGCGGCCGTTCGGTCGGCATCGTCGCCAATCAACCCCGCCATCTCGCCGGCGTGCTGGATGTCGAGTGCTCCAAGAAGGGCGCGCGCTTCATCCGCTTCCTGGACTGCTTCAACATCCCGATCATCACCTTCGAGGATGTGCCCGGCTTCATGCCCGGCACCGATCAGGAGTGGGGCGGGATCATCACCAACGGCGCCAAGCTGCTCTATGCCTACTGCGAGGCCACGGTGCCCAAGCTGACCGTCATCACGCGCAAGGCGTACGGCGGGGCCTACTGCGTGATGAATTCGAAGCATGTCCGCGGCGACGTCAACCTGGCCTGGCCGAGCGCCGAGATCGCGGTGATGGGCGCCGAGGGGGCGGTGAACATCGTCTTCCGCGAGCAGCTCAAGCGCGCCGCCGACCCACGCGTCGAGCAGCAACGCATCGTGCAGGAGTATCGCGACACCTTCGCCAATCCCTACGTGGCGGCCAGTCTGGGGTACATCGACGACGTGATCGAGCCGCGCCAGACGCGCGCCTATCTGATTCGGGCGCTGGGGCTGCTGGACAACAAGCGGCTGCAGAACCCCGCCAAGAAGCACGGCAACATCCCCCTCTAGCCGCCCTTGGCGGAGAGAAGGAGGCGCGACGATGAGCGAAGCGGATCGGCCCGCATCCGAGCCCGCCCCGCGCTCGGCGGAGCGGGCCGCGCAACGCCAGGCCTGGGAGGAGGCGGCCGGCCGGCAGAAGCAGCGTCGCGAGCGTTTCCGCGCCTCGGCGCTCGAACTCGCGGCGCTCTACGATCCCGGCGATCTGGACGCGCGCGCATTCGAGACCCAGATCGGCTACCCGGGCCAGTACCCCTTCACGCGCGGCGTGCAGCCGACGATGTATCGTGGACGGCTCTGGACGATGCGCCAGTACGCGGGATTCGGCAGCGCCGAGGAGACCAACCGCCGCTTCCGCTACTTGCTCGACCAGGGGCAGACGGGCCTCTCGGTGGCGTTCGACCTGCCGACCCAGATGGGATACGACTCCGACGCCGCCCTGGCGGCCGGGGAGGTCGGCAAGGTCGGCGTGGCGATCGACACGCTGGCCGACATGGAGATCCTCTTCGACCAGATTCCGCTCGATCGCGTCTCGACCTCGATGACGATCAACTCGCCGGCCGCCATCCTGCTGCTGATGTACCAGGCCCTGGCCGAGAAGCAGGGCGTCTCGGCGGACCAGCTGCGGGGCACGATCCAGAACGACGTGCTCAAGGAGTACCAGGCCCGCGGTACCTTCATCTTCCCCCCCGAGCCGAGTTTGAAGATCACCACGGATATCTTCGAGTATTGTCGGGCCCACCTGCCGCGCTGGAACACGATCTCGATCAGCGGCTACCACATCCGCGAGGCCGGTTCGACGGCGGTCGAAGAGATCGCCTTCACGCTGGCCAACGGGATCACCTACGTGCAGGCGGCCATCGATCGGGGCCTCGACGTCGACGAGTTCGCCCCCCGGCTCTCCTTCTTCTTCAACGCCCACAACCACCTGCTCGAGGAGGTCGCCAAGTTCCGCGCCGCGCGCCGTCTCTGGGCCGAGCTGATGCGCGAGCGGTTCGGCGCGCGCAACCGCAAGAGCTGGCTGTTGCGCTTCCACACCCAGACGGCCGGCTGCACGCTGACCGCGCAGCAGCCGGAGAACAACGCCGTGCGGGTCGCCTACCAGGCCCTGGCGGCGGTGCTCGGCGGCACCCAGTCGCTGCACACCAACAGCCGCGACGAGGCCCTCTCGCTGCCGTCCGAGAGCGCGGTGCTGCTGGCGCTGCGCACCCAGCAGATCCTGGCCGAGGAGAGCGGCGTGACCGACACGATCGATCCGCTCGCCGGCAGCTATGCCATCGAGCGCCTCACCGCCGAAATCGCCGAGGCGGCGCGCGGACTGATCGAGCGCATCGACGCGCAGGGCGGCGTGCTGACCGCGATCGAGAACGGCTTCATCCAGCGTGCGATCCATCGCAGCGCCTACGAGTACCAGCAGGAGGTCGAGCGGGGCGAACGGATCGTGGTCGGTCTGAACCGCCACGTGATGCAGGAACAGACCCTGCCGGCCGACTTCGCCCTCGATCCGCAGCTCGAGGCGCGCCAGATCGCCCGGCTGCGCGAGGTGCGCGCGCGGCGCGACGAGGCCGCACTCGAGCGGGCCCTCGCGGCGCTCGAGCGGGCGGCCCGGGAGGGGGCCAACCTCCTCCCGCCGCTCTACGACTGCGTGACGGCCTACGCCGGGATCGGAGAGATGTGCGACCGGCTGCGCCGCGTCTTCGGCGCGTATCGGGACCCGGGCTACCTCTGACACGGGGCACGACGCATCGGCTCGACGCGTAGCGGATGACGCGCAGCGCACGATGCACGGTGGATCGGCGCGCAGCACTCGACGCGGCGGATGACGCGATGAGGAGGAGCCACCGATGGCACGCAGGATCGATCATATCGGCATCGCCGTCGGCGATGTCGCGGCGGCGCTGGCCTTCTATCGCGACGCGCTGGGCCTGGAGCTGACGGCCGAGGAGCCGGTGCCCTCCCAGAAGCTCGTCTCCTACCACCTGCGCATCGGCGAAGCGAACCTCGAGCTGCTCTCCCCCACAGCGCCCGACAGCGTGATCGCCCGCTTCCTCGAGAAGCGGGGCCCCGGGATCCACCACATCGCCCTGGCGGTCGATGACGTCGAGGCCGAGATGGCGCGTCTGCGAGATGCCGGGTACCGGCTGCTCGGCGAGAAGCCGACGCCTGGCGCGGGGGGCAAGCAGGTCATCTTCCTGCATCCGAAGAGCACGGGGGGCGTGCTGCTGGAGCTGTGCGCCGACACGCGCCACGCGCCAAGGCCTTCGGCAACTGAGCACTGAGTCGGCGTGCGGATCCGCCCACGAAGACCCGATCCGTGCTGGTCGACTCCAAATGGCTTCGCGTGGTTTCCGAATGCGGCGAGGTACCGAGCGCGGGGACCGTCCGACGGGGCGTGTGCAACGTGTCCGCAGCACGCCTCGGTCTCAGCACCGGGGGGGACAGGCGCGTTCCATCCGAGGCGCGCCACCCAGTCCCGATCGCCTCTGGGCGCGCCGTCCCCGTCGACGACCCCGTGCTCGGCACCCGGGGTGATCCTTTGCGAAATCACGCAAATCCATTTAGTGCGAGGAACTCGTGTCTTGAATGGCGCCCATCGTGTCCCGTGCCCAGGCAATGAAGCCCCTCGGAGGATTGACGACACCCCAGAGATTGGTCCTCATCAGACTCCGTATGCGCCGCCAAGACCTGATACCGCGGAGGTCGCAGTTGCGGAGGTCGGCTCCGGAGAAGTCCACCTGGCCAAGGTAGGAACCCACGAGCTTCGCGCCCGCGAGTCTCGCGTCGGAGAGATCTGCTCCCCAAAGGTTGGCCCCCGAGAGATTGGCGTACTCGAACGAGGCTCCTTGAAGCCTCGCGCGGCGCAGCACGGCATCTTCCAGCGTCGCTCGTGTCAGAATCGCCCCAACTGCTGAGACACGATGCATCCTTGCTCCGCGCAGGTCCGCCTCGAAGGCCCACACGGAGTCTAGGCACGCATGTCCGAGATCCGCTCCTGGCAGGTCTAGATCTGGGAACTGTGCACCGCAGACATCGATTCCGGCCAAGGACTCCCCGTTGTCCGCAAGCGTCTCAAGTGCCTGCTCACGACCGCCTTCTCCGCGGATCTCCTTGACCTGATGAAATAAGGCCCAAGCATCCAGCACGGTCTGGTCGCGGCGCCGTCCGCAGTCGTCGAAGTAAGCAACGATGGCGACGAGAGCAGCCAGATAGGTCACGGACTTCAGGACGTTCAGAATCCGTTCCATCATCCATGCGCCTCCCGGAGACCCACGCTATGGGTGCAACAGGACGTCCTGCAGGGTCGTGCCATTCCTCCCACAGTGTCTGCTAGCGTCGTTCGAGATGGCCGCTGGACGCTACGCCTCACGGTGCTCCCAGAGGAAGATCTCCCCCGGGTGACGATGTCCGGCAATGCTGCGAATCCCTAGGCTGGATCGATGGTGCAGATGGAAACCTCGGAAGGAATCACCCCCATCCGGGCGACCATCGAACTCGATCCAGCTCTCCAACTCGTTGACGAACCAGCTATCCGGATCAGGACCCTCCTCCACACCGAAGCTGGGATCGAAACGGATGCGCAAATTGCGCGTGTTCACGGGATCGAGGAGCAGCTCCGTAGCCGCCAGAAACTCCTGCCTGGAGCCTGTAGCGGCGCCATCGATGTCGCCTCCGGAGATGTACTCGAAGTCCGCTGCCAGGAGTTCGTCGATCAGATCCGGAGTTGCTTCCCGCAAGCCCTTCTCCAGCAGTCGCACTACGGCCGTGACCACGTCGGGGACACTCCCAGCCGATGTACGCTGCGGAAGAGAGACCAACGCGAGCGGAGTGATCCACAAGAAACGCCGTCGCTTCATGCCAGCAAGACCTCCTCCCAATCACGTTCACCAGGCAAGCCATCGCCAAGTCACGCGACGCATCTCACTAGTACTCACTGCAGCTCTGCTCGAAGCAATCGTGATCCCCACATGTGAGGGATGTTGCACAGACCTCCATCTCACAGAAGCTGGTCCCGCAGTTCGCCGAATAGTAGTAGCACTTCCAGGGGTACTGGCAGGCGAAACCGGGAGCACCGACTCCACGGGCAGACAGGAACGGCCGGCGACGCTTGCGTCGGCCATCGTCTCGCGGCCAGCGTTCCCCTTCTACGAGCTGCATGGAAACCTCCTTCACTGCTGATGGCAAAGGGCGGCCGCATGGTAATCTACGTCAGACTCACCAGACCGCCCTGCAAACGCTTCTCCAAGTACTTCAATCTCGTGATCGTAGGGATCATCGCACGCCAGCGCATGCAGGACTCGGCCACTTTCCCGCGCCTGTTCGATGAGAGGCTGATGCGTGCACAGCCGCCCATGCAGAGAGGCAGCATCGCGCATTGTCGACATTCCGGCGTGTGCGTTTCCTCCCAGGCGAGATAGCGCATTTCGTGGCTTTCTTCACGAGGGGTCAGCCAGTCGCGAGATAGATGTCCCACTGGTTGCTCGTCATGTCCACTGGGTTCCTCCCAACACCGGTAGAGCTGCCCATCTGGAGCCACCGTGACCGAGGCGGGGCGTGACGCCAGACAAGTGCCAGACGACGGCGACATCCACGGCGGCTTCACAGCAGCACCTTCGCGCATGGCGGATGCGTACACTTCCCACAGGAAGACAGCGAAGCGTTCCCAACTGACGTTGGCAAACCTCATGGACGCCGGGCGATCGCAGATCCCGATGACCGGCACAATGTATGCCTGTACGCGACCCTCTGTCCGCTCATCCAGGAAGTGCAGGAACGCCGCTAGTCTCTTCGGGTGATCGAGCATCTCCTCGTCCACATTCACGCGCACTGCGATCCTCATCAGGGACGAAGCCCCGCAGAGATTTCTCAGAATGGTGTCGAATGTACCGCCACCGTCACGCAAAGGGCGGCGGACGTCGTGAAAGTCCCGCGGACCATCAATCGTAACCTGTGCCGCGCGGATCCCCAAAGCCACGAGATCGCGAGCTGCGCGCAACGTAAGTAGCAGCCCATTTGTGACAATGTAGCCGGTCACCGTATCGAACGCCCGCAGGAACTCGCGGCTCAGGTGCTTGATCGTGTCCAAGCGGAGCAGCGGCTCGCCCCCGAACCAGGTCACGCGAAGGATCTCTTCGCGGGATGCGACCTCCTTCATGCGCGACGCGAGGAGCTCCGCGACTTCCCGCGTCATGTCCATCGCTGTGGGCTCGGAGAAGCAATAGCGACAAGCCAAGTTGCAGCGCAACGTCGGAAGGATGGTCAGCCCGGCCCCGGGACCGAAGCGCGCCGCGCGTGTCTCCACGAGGAGCTCGGCAAGTTCATCCCGATACTCCGGCACCAAGAATCCCTGCTCCCAAAGCTCGATCAGCAACGGGTCTCGCTGAACCTCGCTGATCGACAGAGGCCTCCGTCTGCCGAGGAGATCGCGGACCGGCGCCCCCTCCTCCGTCCCCAGGGCAAGCAGCTGGCGCGTACGCGTGTTGAATAGCAGTGCGGGAATGCGATCGTGGGACGGGATGACCAGGTTGAAACGCGATGGGATCTGCGATGCGTCGAGGTCATCAGCGCGGCGCCGTTGCGCATCCGGAGGCACCGCACGAGATGAGGGCCGACAAGGTGTGTCAACCGCTCGGTCTCGGAACGCTGAAGTGCGCACCATCCCCCCCGTGCTTCCCGATGAGCATGGCAATGCCGCGGAGATGCTCGATCGCCGCGGACTGCGGAGCTACCGTTCGGTCGTGTCCCAGTCTTCCCAGCGAGAGAGGACGAAATGCGGCTCAGGGTGGTGCTCCTGCCGAACCAGCCAGCGGAGCGTCTTCTCCAGTTCGACGCGACGCAAATCCCCATCGGTCCGAAACCGGTCGAAGGATAGCCGCATCCGGATGCCGTCAAGCACCCACGTGCCGACACTCTGTCCTGGGATGACCTCGAAGTCTCCACCCAACCAGAAACGGAGATCCTCGATCCTGGGAGACTCGAGCAGCACGCGAGTCGCCTCGAGCCACTCCTCTCGAGCATTCTGTTCGGGAGCGGGACAGCCATGGTGCTGCTGGGTGAACTCACGTGCCAACAAGGCATCCAGCAGCTCCGTGTCCTTCTCCTGCATGGCCTGGGACCAGAGCGCAATCACCCCTTGCGGTTTGAGATGCATGCCCGATTCCTGAATCGGAGCACTGCTCGAATGCGCTACCGCGATAAGAGGCCAAGACAAGAGGACGGACAGAAGACAGAGGACAAGACGAGAACTCACTACATTCATGTTCAACCCCAGTCGCAAATGCAGGCTTGACACGGATACCACTCTCACAAGTGCGCCAAGTTAGGACCCGCATCGAAATCGCGCAACCACTTTTTTTCGGGGAGGGGCACGTGCCCCGTTGGCAGCAGTTCGGCCATGGTCGCGCAGTCGCTCTATACACGATCAACGATCACCAAGCGGCGCGAGGATCTGCAACTCTGCTAGCCATATACAATAGCACAACCGGGACAGGACATCAAGTCACTGACCCGGCAGCCATGCCTGACCGCAAGATGCGTGGCGGTCGCTCCACTTCGCGCCGACTGCCCCCATCCACGCAGCAAGTGAAGCCTCTACAGGGCCAAACGATCACGTAGTCTTCTGCAGCCCCGATTCAATGCCCGCGCGTACGAGCTCTGCGATCACCGCGTGCCCGCGCGGGGTGGGATGCACGACGTCCAACCAGAGCCCCTCCGGCGGCAGCGCGGCCATCCGCGCCGCCAGATCGATCAGCGCGATCTCCCCCGCGGCGGCCAGATCCCGCAGCACCGCATTGTAGGCCTCCAGCTCGCGTCGCTCGCCATCGAGGGCCCGAGAGCGCCGGCGTGCGGCGGACGCGGCCGAGTCCTCGCCGGCGGCCTGGAGGCAGATGCTCTGCAGGTAGGGGAAGATCGGCAGGCGCGGATGCCGACCGGCCAGCGCGTCGATCCGCTCGCAGGCGTCGCTGCCGCTCGAGAGCACCGAGAGATCGCCGCCGCGGAAGAAGTGCCGCTCCACCGCGGCGCCCAGCCGGGGCGGCAGGCTGCCGACCGCGAAGTCGATCTGCCGCATCCAGACCCGCCCGTCGGCGAAGTCGATCGGCACGAAGTTCTCGATCAGCGGCCGATCGGGGCGCAGCGGCACGGTCAGGAAGACCGCCCGGGCGCCGGCGCGCCGCGCCGCGTCCCGGATCGCCCGCAGGTTCTCGCGATAGGCGCCGAGCGAGACGCGCGGCACGGGCGCCTTGCGCAGACGGGGCGCGTCACGGCCGCGGATCCGCTGCACCAGACGGAACAGTCCGCTCTCGCGCACCCATCCGAGCAGGCCGCGCAGGTGTCGCCGCGCGTAGCTCTCGCGATCGGAAAGTCGCGCCGAGTGGTGGTCGTTGTAGCCGAACATCACCAGCAGCCGGTCGGGCTCCAGGTCCGCCAGGCGCCGTTCGCAGAAGAGGCGCCCCTGCCAGGAGCTGTAGCCGATCACGCCGGCATTGATCACCGCGACGTCGTCCGGAGCCGCCCGGCGCAGGCGCCCGACGAAGGCCTCCTGCTCGGAGACGCCCCAGCCGAAGGTCACCGAGTTTCCCACGCAGACCCAGTGCCGCACGCCCTCCGGCTTCGGCAGCCGGATCGGCGGGCCGCGGAAGCCCTGGGCGTTGATCTGGAAGCCGCGCCAGTGGCGTCCCGCGATCGGTCGCCAGAAGAGCTCCGCATCCGCCTCGTGCAGCGAGTGCTCCTCGTGCGGCCAGACCTCGCTGGCCGCGAAGCGCGCGCCGGCGGAGGGCGCGGGCCAGAGCTGCAGCGCGAGACGCGCCCCGCCCTCGAGCAGGAGCAGCAGCAGCAATGCGGAGAGCAGCGGGACCCAGATCCGGAAGGCTCGCGTGTGATTCGCGGTGGCTGTGGGCGTCACGCTGTCGGCCTCCCGCGCGCCGCACCGGGGAATCGCGCGAAGCCGCCTAGCCCAGCAGACCGCGGCCGATCACCAGGCGCTGCATCTCGCTGGTGCCTTCGTAGATCTCGGTGACGCGCGCGTCCCGGTAGTAGCGCTCGACCGGGTACTCCTTCATGTAGCCGTATCCGCCGTGGATCTGCAGCGCCTGGTGTGCGACGCGCGTGCTCATCTCGGAGGCGAAGAGCTTGGCCATCGCCGCCTGGCCGGTGAAGGGGCGCTGCTGGTCCTTCAGCCAGGCCGCATGGCGCACGAGCAGGCGCGCGGCTTCGATCTGCGTGGCCATCTCGGCCAGCTTCCATTGGATCGCCTGGAAATGAACCAGCGGACGCCCGAACTGCTGGCGTTCGCGCGCGTAGCGCAGCGCTTCATCCAGCGCCGCCTGCGCGATTCCGATCGCCTGGGCGCCGACCCCGATGCGCCCGTTGTCCAACGAGCGCAGCGCGATCTTGAAGCCCTGGCCCTCCTCCCCGAGCCGATTGGCCGCCGGCACGCGGCAGTCGGAGAAGAAGACCTCCATCGTGTCCGAGGCGCGCAGGCCCATCTTCTCTTCCTGCCGACCCATCTCGAGGCCCGGCGTCCCGCGCTCGACCAGGAAGGCGCTGATGCCGCGGTGGGCCGGTTGGGCCTCCGGATCGGTGCGCGCCATCACCAGGAAGAGATCGGCCAGCGAGCCGTTGGTCACGAAGACCTTGGTGCCGTTGAGCAGGTAGGTGTCCCCCTCGCGCCGCGCGCTGGTCTTGAGCGAGGCGGCATCGCTGCCCGCGTTCGGCTCGGAGAGACTGAAGGCGCCGATCGCGCCGGCCGCCAGGCGCGGCAGGAAGCGCCGCCGCTGCGCCTCCGACCCGTACGTCTGCAAGGGATAGGCGGCCACCGAGCAGTGCACGCTGAGCAGAATCGCCACGCCGGCGCACGCACGCGAGAGCTCCTCGATGATCGCCGTGTAGGTCGGCGTATCGATGCCCAGCCCGTCATACTCCGGGGCGATCTGCACGCCGAAGAGCCCGAGCTGCTGCATCCCGTCGAGGATCTCGGGCGGGATCATGGCGTGCGTGTCCATCTCCTGCGCGCGGGGGGCGATCTCCCCCTGGGCGAATTCGCGCACCGCCTGGATCATCAGGCGCTGCTCTTCGTCGAACCCGATGCGCACCCCGATACTCCTTTGCGCCCCACGCCCCGCACTGCGGCGGCGCGTTCCGCTCCGGGCCTAGCCGCGCAGCAAGTGACGCGCGATGATCAAGCGCTGCACTTCGGACGTGCCTTCGTAGAGCTCGGTGATCTTGGCGTCGCGGTAGTGGCGCTCGACGTGGTAGTCGCGCGTGTAGCCGTAGCCGCCGTGGATCTGGATCGCCTTGTCGCTGACCTCCACCGCCGCCCGGCTGGCGAACAGCTTGGCCTGCGCCGAGGCGGTCACGTAGTCACCACCGGCCACGCGGATCGCGGCCGCGCGCATCGTCAGCAGATGCGCGGCTTCGATCTGCGTGGCCATGTCGGCCAGCATCCACTGGATGGCCTGGAACTGCCCGATTTCGCGCCCGAACTGCTTGCGCGTCTTGGCATGCTCCACCGCGCGATCGAACGCCGCGCGAGCGATGCCGACCGCTTGGGCGGCGATCCCGATGCGCCCCGAATCGAGCGCCTCCATGGCGACCTTGAAGCCCTGCCCGCGCTCGCCGAGCATGTTGGCCTTGGGCACCCGGACCTCATCGAAGATGATCTCGTAGGTCGTCGAGGCACGGATCCCGAGCGTCTTCTCGCGCGTGCCGCGACGCACGCCGTCGCGATCCTCTTCGATCACGAAGGCGCTGATCCCGCGGGCCTTCTTTTCCGGGTCGGTGCTGGTGAAGACGATGAACAGGTTGGCGAAACCGCCATTGGTCACGAACATCTTCGTCCCGCTGACGATGAAGTCGTCCCCATCCTCGACGGCGCGGGTCTTGATGTTGGCCGCGTCGGAGCCGGCATCGGCCTCGGTCAGGCAGTAGGCGCCCAGCTTCTCGCCCTGGGCGAGCGGCGTGAGGAAGCGCTTCTTCTGATCCTCGTTGCCGAACATGCGCAGCGGCTCGCAGACCAGCGAGTTGTTGACGTCCATGATCACGCCGGTCGAGGCGCAGCCGCGGCAGATCTCCTCCATGGCCACGACATAGCTGATGTCGTCGAGCCCGGCCCCGCCGTATTCCTCGGGCACCAGCATCCCCAGGAAGCCGAGCTCGCCGAGCTGCTTGACCTTCTCCAGCGGCGCTTCCCGTGTCTCGTCGACCTCCTCGGCCGAGGGCTTGAGCTCCTTGTCGGCGAAGTCGCGCGCCGCTTCCTGGATCATCCGTTGCTCTTCGCTGAGTGCGAAATCCATGCCTGCTCCTCCTGCTCCCCGTGGACCCGACGCCCGCGCGCCGCGCCGGCGGCGCCTCGACTAGGCGTTTTGGGCGCCGGCCGCTCGCTTCTGCCACCAGTTCCGTACGTAGGCGATCGCATCGCCGGTCGGCGTGCCGGGGCCGAAGATGGCCCCCACGCCCATGGCGATCAGCTTTTCGCTATCCTCGGGCGGGATGATCCCGCCGCCGATGACGTGGATCTCGGATGCCTCCCGCTCGCGCAACAGCTCCAGGATTCGCGGGAAGATCGTCATGTGCGCGCCCGAGAGCACCGAGATCGAGACGATGTCGACATCCTCCTGGATCGCGGCCTCGACGATCATCTCCGGCGTCTGGTGCAGCCCGGTGTAGATCACCTCGAAGCCGGCATCGCGGAACGCCGTGGCGATCACCTTCGCGCCGCGATCGTGTCCGTCGAGGCCCGGCTTGCCCACCAGAATGCGGATCTTCTCAGCCATCTTGCTCCTCTCCCTGCCGGCGCCACGATTGGAGAACCTCCTGCACCCATCGATAGGGGGAGATCTCGCGCGCGGCGATGCGCGCCAGCGCCGCTTCGAGTTGATCTTCGATCCGCGCATCCCTCCAGGCGTGCCGCAGCAGCACGCGATTCAGGAGCATGCGCAGGCGCCGCTGCATCTTCTGCGCCCGTACCTGCGTGAGCCGCTGATGCTCGCCGCGCAGATGCGCGAAGTGCCGCTCCGCCGCATCCAGCGCCTCGCGGACGCCTTCGCCTCGGGTGGCCACCGTCGTGCAGATCGGCGGCGCCCAGGCGCCGCCGCGCCGCCAGTCGGAGAGCTCCATGGCGAGCTGCAGCTCGCGCACCAGGCGGTCGCCTCCTTCGCGATCGTACTTGTTGATCACGAAGAGGTCGGCGACTTCCATGATGCCGGCCTTCATCACCTGCACCGCGTCACCGGACTCCGGCACCAGAACCAGCGCGACCGTGTCGGCCAGCTCCACGATCTCCAGCTCCGACTGCCCGACGCCGACCGTCTCGATCAGGATGCGATCATAGCCGGCCGCCTCGAGGATCTCGCTGGCCTCGTAGGTGGCCGAGGAGACGCCCCCCAGGTTGCCCCGCGAGGCCATGCTGCGCACGAAGAGGTCCGGATCGCGGGTGGCGGCGGTCATGCGTACCCGGTCCCCGAGAATCGCACCGCCGCTGAAGGGACTGGTCGGATCGACGGCCAGGATGGCCACCCGTTCGCCTCGCTCCCGCAGCGTCTGCGCCAGAGCGTTCACCAGGGTGCTCTTGCCCGAGCCCGGGGGGCCGGTGACGCCCAGCCGTTGGGCTCGGCCCGTGCGGGGATAGAGCCGATCGAGAAGACCCCAGCCCAGGGGCGTGCCGTCCTCGACCAGGGAGATCGCGCGCGCGACGGCACGCAGGTCCCCGCCCGCGAGGCGTTCGGCAAGCTCACGGACCTCCGCGTCCTGCTGCGCTTCGCCCCCCGTCTGCTGGACCGCCATGCCGCTCCTCGCCCGCGCCCGCCGATCGCGCCCTCCGCCCGCTTGCGGATTCCGTCTGGATCGCCATCGCCTTGCCGGAATGGATGTTTTGAGGAATGAGAGACCTTAGCAGCCGGCCCGCGCCGCTGTCAACGCGGCGGGCGCAGCGGCAAGCCCGGCAGGTGGCGCAGCTGCAAGCCGCCGATCTGTCGCTCGATGGCGATCAGATCCAGGCGGGGACGGCGCGCTCCCAACGCGGGGCACTCGGCTGCCAGCGCGGCGGCGGCCCGCGCGAGGTGGCGACGCTTGCGTCGGCGCACGCTCTCCTCGGGACGCCCGTGCTTGCGACCGCGACGCGTGCGCACCTCGACCAGCGCGACCACGCCGCGGCGCTCGACGAGCAGATCGATCTCCAGCGGTCCGAGGCGGCGATTGCGCGCCAGGATCCGATAGCCGCACATGGCGAGGTAGTGCGCGGCGATCGACTCGCCGTGGCGGCCGATCTCGGCCGCCGAAGGATCGCGGGAGCCACAGCCTTCACCAGCGGCGGACGCTCCACGATCCGGGAAGCCGCAAGACATGGCGACGCTTCCTGCGGGCGCGTGGCGGGGTGAGGCGGCCGGCCATCCAACCGGAAGGAGTAGCCGGATCGGTGCCGGAGGCCGGGCATTCCCTCGAAAGCAGCGGGATCGATGCCAGAGGCGGGATGCCGAGAAATCGGGCCATCGCTCGCCGAGCCGTGCGCAGGGCACGCGCGGAGGAGCGCAGGGACGCCGCGGGCGCGCCGCCGGGCCCAACCGCTGCGGCGGGTCTCCAACGCGGCCGGCCGAGGGCGCCACTCCGCGATCGGGAAACCGCGGCTAGCCTTCGTTCTCCGGCGCGGACGCCTCGGCCCCTTCGCCGATCTGCGGCGTCGGCGCCTGCTTCTTGGCGCGCTTGGCCGCCTGGGCCAGCGACTGCTCGCGGATCCGCGCGCTGCGTCCCTTGCGGCCCCGCAAGTAGGTCAGCTTGGCGCGACGCACGCGGCCACGGCGCACGACCTCGATCGCCTGCAGGTTGGGCGAATGGATCGGGAAGATCCGCTCGACCGCCACTCCGTCGCTGATCTTGCGCACGGTGATCGACTCGCGCGTGCCGCCGCCCCGGCGCCCGATGACCACGCCCTGGAAGAGCTGCAGACGCTGCTTCTCGCCCTCGACCACGCGCACCGAAACGCGCACCGTATCCCCGGGTCCGAAGTCGGGAATCCCGGGCTTCAGATCGCCCGACTCGATGTTGCGAATCACGTCCATACCCCACCCCCATCGCGTCACCGGGGAGGTCGAATCCTCCGCCGCTTGTTTGCCACGCTACTCGTCGGCCGCATCCCGGCGCCGCTCGGCGTGCGGCGTCTCGGTGGACACGCGCGCGGGCGCGCCCCCAGCCGCTCCCGGCCAACCCAGGCTGCGCAGAAAGCAGCGATCTTCGTCCGAGAGCGCGACGCCTGTCAACAGCTCCGGGCGCCGTTCCCAGGTCCGCCGCAGGGCGCTGCGCCGCCGCCATTGTCGGATCTCGGCATGGTGTCCCGAAAGGAGCACCTCGGGCACCCGCTGGCCGTCGCACTCCTCGGGGCGCGTGTACCAGGCCCCGTCGAGCAGACCCGAGGAGAAGCTGTCGCCGCGCGCCGAATCGAGATCCCCGAGCACCCCCGGGATCAGCCGGTAGAGCCCGTCGATCATCACCATGGCGGCCAGCTCGCCGCCCGAGAGCACGTAGTCTCCGAGCGAGATCTCGCCATCGATCCGGCTGCGGATCCGCTCGTCGACACCCTTGTAGCGCCCGCAGATCAGCACCAGCTCGCCGCCCCGCGCCGCGCGCGAGGCCAGATCGCGCTGCACCAGCGGGCGCCCCTGCGGGCTCAGCAGCAGCCGCTCGCGCGGTCCCTCCGCGGGCGGCAGCGCGGCGAGGGCCCGCAGCACCGGGCCGGCCTTCATGATCATGCCGGGTCCGCCGCCGTACGGATAGTCGTCGATCGTGCGATGGCGATCGCGCGCGTATTCGCGCAGGTCGACGATCCGCAGCTCCGCACAGCCCCGCTGTAGCGCAATGCGCACGATCCCCTCGGCATCCAGGCTCGCGAAGAGCGCCGGGAAGCCGGTCAGGACCGTCACCCGGAGTTGCGGCCTCCCGCTCACGGCTCGACCAGCCCAGGCAGGTCGCGCAGCGTCAAGGTGCCGCCTTCCAGATCGATCTCGGCGATCGCATCCTCGATCGCCGGCACCAGGATCTCGCGCGCGCCGGCACGCACGCAGTAGACGTCGTTGCCCGGCGTGACCAGAATCTCGTCCACCCTTCCGAGCTCGCGTCCATCGGCCGACCGCACGCGCAGGCCGATCAGCTGGTAATGGTAGTAGCGCCCCTCCTCGAGGGCCGGCAGATCCGCCGCCGGAACCTCCAGGAGCTCCCCGACATGCGCCTGCACGTCCTCGATCCGCTCATGATCTTCGAAGGCCACCACCCAGCGCCGTCCCGCCGCGCGGGCGCGGGACACGGTCCAGGCCTCGCGGCCGGCCGGCGTGCGCACATGGAGGTGCGCCCCCACGCGGAAGCGCTCGGGGGTGTCCCCGAAATAGTGCACGACGATCTCGCCGCGCAGTCCCACCGTGCGACCGAAGCGGCCGATGGCCACCCAGGTGTCGCCCGAGTGCGGCGCGGCGTCCTCGCGCGCCGCACGCTGTGGTGGGGAGCTCGAACCGCGAGCCGCGCTCCGTCCCCCCGCGGTCCGTGATGACCGAGGCATGCGATTCGTGTCCGTGAGCGCGGGGTGCGTCTACTCGAGGATCTCGAGGACCGCCCGCTTGTTCTGCTTCGTCGCCGCCGCCGAGAGCAGCGTCCGGATGGCGCGAATGGTGCGGCCATGCTTGCCGATGACCTTGCCCAGGTCGCCATCGCCGACCCGCAGTTCGTAGACCGTCGTCTTCTCGCCGACGACTTCTCGGACATCGACCTCGTCCGGCTTATCGACCAATGCCTTGCTGAGGAATTCGATCAGCTCCTTCATCTTCGTCTAGCTCCCTTCTGCGCTGTCGCTCCACGGAGGCCGGTGCGCCAGATCACCCTGCGTCTCCATGGTTCGCGGTGAGGCGTCGTCGCAACTCATCGGTTGTCTCGTGCGTGCGCATCTGTTGCGTTGCTTCTGGCGATTCACACCAAACTCTGAAACCCGGTGCGGATGCTTCCCGTTCCCGAGCCTACTCCCCGGTCTTCTCGGGGGCCGGCTCCTCCGCAGGCGCTGCCGCGGCGGCTTCGCGCGACTCGGCAGGCGCCTCCGCGGGTCCTGCCGCAGCGGCTGCGGCCGTCGGCTC
>WJJG01000301.1 GCA_014729815.1 Candidatus Eiseniibacteriota bacterium | reverse complement strand
GCTCCCCCCCCGTCCGCGGCGCGCCGAGCGTACGGGGCGCCGGCTTTCGGATTGAGCGGCGGCCTCCGGGTGCTACATTCGACCTGCCGAGTGGGATGCAAACCATCACGTGCGGACACGGACTGCCTCATCAGGGAGGAATCGATGAAACCATGGATGCGCGGCTGGATGCCGCATGCGCTTGCGATCCTGGCGCTGGTCGGCCTGGTCGGCTGTGGGGGGGACGACGACGGCGGCGGCAACGGGGCGCCGACCACCCAGACCTGGACGATCGTGGCCTACATGGCCGGCAACAACAATCTCGACTACTCGCAGAACATCAACTCGTTCGTGATCGAGGATCTGCAGGAGATGGAGTTGGTCGGCTCGACCGACGATGTGCAGATCATCGCGGTCCTCTCCTCGCTCAAGAACGGCGGCGACGCCAACGTCTACGATATCGAGTACCATCCGGACGAGGTCGGTGACAACATCAGCTCGACGGTGCTGGAGGCCTGGGGTCAGAAGGACATGTCCGACCCACAGACCCTCGAGGACTTCCTGGAGCTCGCGCTGACTGACTATCCGGCAGACCGCTACATGTTGATCGTCGACAACCATGGCGCCGGCTGGGCGGGCGCGTGCACCGACGACAACGCCGGCGGACAGCCGATGAAGATCGCCGAGATGCGCGCGGCGATCAACGGCGCGGATGTGACCGGCTGGGACAACCAGTTCGACATCATCCTCTTCCATGCCTGTCTGATGGCCAGCGCCGAGGCGGCTTACGGATTGCGCGACTGCGCCGACTGGATGGTGTCCTGCCAGTTCGTGATGCCGATGGAGAGCATCCTCAGTTCGGAGACCTGGCTCGAAACGCTGACCGAGGATACGAGCATCGAACCGGTCGATCTCTGCCGTGAGATCGCCCAGTGCGTGAAGGATCGCGCCAATACGCGCGGCAACATCACGCACATGTCGGTGCTCGATCTGTCCTACGCGACCATGCTGGCTTCCCGGGTCGGGGATCTGGCCGATGTCCTGCCCGCCACGCCGGAGTACGAGCATTGGGGCGAGGTGCTCGATGCGTGGAACAGCACCCATGTCACCCAGTACGACGATCCCGCGCAGGTCGATCTGCGCGAGTTCATCAACAACCTGCTCGATGAGCCGAATATCGGCGCCGAAGGCGGGATCGTCGAGGAGAAGGCCCAGCTCGTGTTGGATGTGATCAACGACATGGTCGACTTCACCACGACCAACGCCGTGGGCATCCCCCGCGGAGGCATGAACATCTACTTCCCCTACCTGGCCGAACAGTGGAACGACGACTACTCGGACACCGACTTCGCCGACAGCAACTGGGACACTTTCGTTTCCTACTTCATTCAGGGGGTCGAGACCCTGCTGGGCGGAACGTTGGAGGTCTACTCGAATCCCGCCGGCGCGGCGATCGCCATCGATGGCGCCGATACGGGGGAGGTGACGCCCTACTCCTTCTCCCTGACGGCCGGCTCCTATCAGGTCGATCTGAGCCTCGCGGGGTATCTGCCCTATACGCAGAACGTCACGGTCAGCCAGGGGCAGACCACGACGCTCAACGCCACCCTGACCGAGGAGGGCGGCGGCGGCGGCGATGACTACATCGTGATCCAGGGCAGCGTAGCCTGGTACGACGCCCGCCCGCTCAGTGACGCCACGGTCTGGCTATACGTGGAGCAGGGCGGAGAGCTGGCGGTTCTCGGCTACATCGACGTGGACGAGGGCACAGGCACCTTCAGCTCGGGGCAGAGCGAGCTGCTGACCGGAAGCATGAACATCTGGATCGACTTCTGGGACGACTACAATATGAACGGCGAGTTCGATGCCGTCGACGGCTGGAACGCGGTCGACTACGACGGGGACTCCCAGTGGCCGACCTATGGAGACGCGATTCCGATGACGGCCGGCAACGTCTACAACTTCGAGATGACGCTCTACGAGTATGGTAGCAAGGGGCTGCGGGTGAACCGCCTCTTCCATCCCGTCGGTGCGGGACCGTCGGGGGCGCTCCGCGAGCGCACGCCACAGCTCGGGCCGTAGATCCAGCCGGGCCGGACGCCCGCGTCCGGCGGCTGGCGATGCCCGGCGATCGCGTGGGTCGCCGGGCGTCGTGTCTCCCACCCTGCGGTGCGCAGCCCGCGGGAATGCACCCGCGGCGGCGTGCCTTCGCGCTCCTTCCGGGTCTGGCGCGGCGTTCGGCAATCCGCATCAGCGACGTAACTCCGTTGCATGGTGTCCCCTGCGGAGTTGAACGTTCCCGTCGGCTTGGCTATCCTGAATCGTGCCGAGCGCGGCGGACGCGCCGCGGAACCGTCGGAAGCGAGGCGGCACAGGAGGAGGAAGGAGTCGTGAAGCCGAGATCCATCGTGCTGATCCTGGGCATGGCCGCAGGGGTGATCTGCCCGGCGTCGGGGCAGTCCGCCGAGTCCGCGCCGCCCGCGGGGGATGCCGCTTCCCGCGCGGCGATCGAAGACCGTTTCGCCAAGAGCCTGCACGGCACCGACGCGGGGCGCCGGCACTGGTACGAGCTGCCGGATGGGTTCGGCGCGGTTTGCGAGCTGCCCTTCGACGATCCGGCGCTGGGCTGCTCGGGCTGCCATGCGGACGGCTGTGACGCCTGCCACGCGCCCGCCAGCGGTGCGGGCGCCGACTTCTCGCTCGAGACGGCACGGCGTTCGGACACCTGCCTGCAGTGTCACTTCCGCCAGGTCGAGGAGCGGCGCTTCGCCGAGGAGCGGGGATTCCCCGACGTGCATCTGGAGGCCGGGATGGCATGCATCGACTGCCACACACTCGAGGAGATGCACGGAGACGGTCGCGCCCAAGAGACGATGCATGCCCCGGAGAACCCGAGTCCCACCTGCACGGGCTGCCACAGCGGGGAGCGGCTCGACAGCTACCCCCATACCGTGCACGGCGGGAAGCTGGCCTGTGCCGCGTGCCATGTGGAGAACACGCTGGCCTGTCTCAACTGTCACATCGATACCGTCGTGCGCGAGAAGACGATCGAGGACAACTACCTCTCGACCTGCGATTGGACGCTGCTGGTCAACCACCACGGACAGGTCACGACCGGCACGGCGCTGACGCTCGTGACAGGCGGGAAGAAGTTCCTGGCCTACGCGCCCTACTTCACGCACGCGGTCCAGCCCCAGGGACGCGACTGCGGCGAGTGCCACGCCGCGCGCGGCGGCCGCCGCGTGCGTTCGGAAGAGCCGCTGCCGATGGCCAAGTTCTGGGAGGATGCGCTCATCCCGTACAATGGGGTGGTGCCGTTGAAGCCGGATATGCTCATCTGGCCCTATCTGGAGAAGGAAGACGGACTCTGGATGTACTCGACCAATCCCGATACTGCGCGCATCCAACTCGTGGGGGGCTGCACGCCGCTCGATCCGCAGCAGATCCGCTATCTGACGCTCCCGCAGCGTCGCTGAGCGACCGCGCGCGGGTTCCGGGCACCGCGCGAGGAGATGCGCGCCGCGGGAGCGCCCGCTACTCGGTCACCGGCGAGTACTCCACACGGACGGTGGTCTGGATGCCTCCCCGGGTGCGGAACTCCCCTTCGACCTGCATCCAGCGCGGGCGCAGCGCGCGGACCATGTCATCGGCGATCTTGTTGACCACCGCCTCGTGGAAGGCGCCCTTGTTGCGATACGACCAGAGATAGTCGCGCCACGACTTGAGCTCCACGCAGACGCGGTCGGGCACGTAGGTGATGCGCAGCGTGGCGAAATCGGGCTGGCCGGTCATCGGACAGACGCAGGTGAACTCCGGCGCGTTCATCTCGATCTCGTAGTCACGCTGCGGCTTGGGATTGGGGAACGTCTCCAGCTTGCGCGACGGTCGCACCGGCCGGCGCGGGATCTTCTTCATCGTCGGCTTGATCGACGAACGACCCATCGTC
>WJJG01000037.1 GCA_014729815.1 Candidatus Eiseniibacteriota bacterium | reverse complement strand
GCGTCACCATTAACGCCAAAAGCATCATGGGTGTTATGATGCTGGCGGCCGTCACCGGTACCCTCTTGAAGATTCGCGCCGTAGGTGAAGACGAGGAGGCGGCGGTGGCGAGTCTGGTGGAGCTCATCAACTCGGGCTTCGGGGAGGAAATGGAAGATGCCGGATAGGACGAAGCCGCCGGCCACCGAGACCTTGACCGGGGTCTCCGCCGCTCCCGGCTTCGCCGTGGGCAAGGTCCATCTCCTCGACGGTCCGCGGCAATACCAGATCAAGGAACGCTCGCTGGAACCGCACGAAGTGGCGGGCGAAGTGCGTCGCCTGCGCAAGGCGATGCGACAAGCGCGCGACGAGCTGAGCGCCATCTGCAACGGCATCGATTCGCCGCCCGACGATCCCGGCCTGCAGCTCTTGACGGCTCATCGCATGATCCTCGAGGACCGGTCGCTCCTGAACACCATCGTGGAGACGATCAAGAGCGATCGCGTCTCGGCCGAAGGTGTCGTCCACCGCGTCTTCAGCGAATACATCAGCCGCATGGAGAAGAGCGGTGGCGAGTACTTCCGCGCGCGGGGCGAAGACATGCGCGACGTCCTGCGCCGGATCCTGGGTCATTTGCTGGAGCTGGACGCGCGGGCGGTGCAGGCGATCCCCAAGGACGCCATCCTGGTCGCTCCCGAGCTGAGCCCGTCGGAGAGCGCGTGCCTCGATCCGCGGCGCATCCTCGGCATCGCCACCGATCACGGCGGACCGACCAACCACGCCGCCATCATGGCCCGCAGCCGGGGGATTCCGGCGGTCCTGGGTCTGGGCAACATCACCGCGCGCGTGCGTGAAGGCGACACGATCCTGCTCGACGGCAATCACGGCCGCGTGCAGCTGCGGCCCGGTCCGGCCGAGCTGAAGGCGTTTCGCAAGCTGCAGGAGGAAGAGCGGCGGATGCGCGTCTCGCTGGGGCGCCTGGCGCGCTTGCCCTCGCACACCAAGGACCTGCAGCGCATCCCGCTCCTGGCCAACATCGAGGTGCCCGAGGACGCCGACCTGGCGTTGAGCGAGGGGGCGGAAGGGATCGGTCTCTACCGCACCGAGTTCTTCTACTCGCGGCAGGCCGGCTGGCCGACCGAAGACGAGCAGCTCCGCGCCTACCGCCGCGTGGTGCGCAAGATGCGCAACCGCCCGGTGGTCATCCGCTCCATGGACGTGGGCGGCGACAAGTTCGCCATGGCGAGCGGCATCGGCCGCGAGAGCAATCCCTTCCTCGGCATGCGCGGCATCCGCTTCTCCCTGGCGCATCCCGAGATCTTCCGCACGCAGCTGCGCGCCATTCTGCGCGCGGCGGCGCTGGGCAACGTGCGCATCCTCCTGCCGATGGTCAGCAGTCTCGACGAGGTGCGCGAGGCGAAGCGCCTCCTGGGAATGGTGCGGCGGGAGCTGGAGCGCGAAGGGGTGCCGATCCGCGCGCTGCCGATCGGCGTCATGGTGGAGATCCCCTCGATGGTCGTGCTCTCGGATCTTCTGAGCCGCGAGGTCGACTTCCTGAGCATCGGCTCCAACGACCTCATCCAGTACACGCTGGCCGCCGACCGCGGCAACGAGAACGTGGCGCACATTTACAATCCGTTCCATCCGGCCATTCTACGTTCCATCTACCAGACCGTGGAGAGCGGCCACCGCGCCGGCATCTCGGTCTCGTCCTGCGGTGAGATGTCGGGCGATCCGCTGGCCGTGCTGCTGCTTCTCGGCCTCGGCGTTGATCAGCTGAGCGTCTCGCCGTCGCGATTGAAGCCGGTCAAGCAGATCATCCGCTCGGTGACGATCCGCCAGGTGCGCCACATCGTGGAGGACGCGCTGACCTGCGCCACCACGCTGGAGCTGCGCGAGCTCTTGACGCGCAGCTTTCCGGCGGCGGCCGAACTGGTCTGGCCCCGGGCGCCGGAAGATTCGGAACCGGCCGAGCCGGCGTCGTGAACGGGATGGCGTCCTCCCCGAACAGCTCTGATCCACGCACACCTGATCCGATGCTGGACTGGATCGTCGCGACGCCCGCCGCGGTGCGCGCCACATGGCGGGGCGCCGCCGAGGATCCGCGCTGGCCGCTGACGCAGTGGCCGCCGGGGATCGTTCTCGCCGGGGTGGGAGGCTCGGGGATGGCGGGGCGCGCGGCCGAAGCGCTGCTATGCGATCTGGCTCCGGTGCCGGTGGTCTGGATGCGCGGCCTGGAGCTGCCCGCCTGGCTGTCCTCCGGCGGCCTGCTGGTGATCTGCAGCTACTCGGGGGAAACCTGGGAAGCGTTGCAGGTGGCGGAGGAGGCCCGCGCCCGCGGGATTCCGTGGTGCGCCGTGGCCGCCGGAGGCCCGCTGACCGAGCGGGCGGTCGCCGAAGGGGCGCCGTCGATTCGGCTCGAACCGGGGCGGGCGCCGCGCGCCATGACCGCGGCCGCCGTGGCGGCCCTGCTGGCGCTGGGTGCGCGGCTCCTGCCGCAACTGGACGCGGCGATCGCCGAGAGCGTGCAAGGGATGGAGCAGGACCTGGCGGAGTGGGATCTTGTCCGCGCCGCGCCGGGTCCGGCGGAAGCCTGGGAAGAGGCGGGTGCGTGGCCGCAACTTCCGCGCAATCCGCGACGGCTGAGCGCGCTCCTGGCCAAGCGGTTGCCGATCTTCTATGGTTGGGGATCGGCCGGCGAGGCGGTCGCGCTGCGCTGGGCGGCGCAGCTGGCGGAGAACGCCAAGACCGCCGCGCACGCGCACCGCCTTCCCGAGGCTCTGCACAACGAGATCGTCGCCTGGGCGAGCTGGAGCGCGGTCAATCCGCGCCCCTTCATCGTGCGCCTCGCAACGGGCGTCTCCTCCGGGAAGCACGATGCGGCGGTGCAAGCGTGGTGGAAGCGGGTCGCCGACGAAATGGCGCGCGCGGGTCTGGAGGGCGGGCTTCTGCCCGCGCCGGCCGGCGAACGCGTGGCGGTTCTCCTGCGCCAGTTCCTGCTGGCCGACGCCGCCAGCGTGCTTCTGGCTCTGCGCCGCGGGGAGGCGGTGACGCCGGTGCGGCCCATCGAGCGCCTCAAGGGCGCGGCGCCGGAATGAGACTACGTTCAGCATCTTGGTGTTCGGGAGGATGAGGAGGAGAGAGACGATGGCAGCTCAAGATTATGTAGCGATTATTCCCGCGGCCGGTGTCGGCACGCGCCTGCGGCCCCACACGCACACCCTGCCCAAGGCGCTCCTCAATGTCGCCGGGAGGCCGATCCTGGCGCATATCCTCGACGGGCTCATCGAAGAAGGCGTCCGGCGCTTCGTTCTCGTCATCGGTTACATGGGCGACCGGATCCGCCGGTACATCGAAGAGCGCTATGACGGGATCGACGTCGTCTTCGTCGAGCAGGAAACGCGGCGCGGTCTGGGCCACGCCATTCTCATGACGCGCGAGGCGGTGGGCGACCGTCCCTCGCTCATCGTCCTGGGCGACACGATCGTGCAGACCGACTACACGCAGTTCCTGGATGAGGACCCGATCATCATCGGCGTCAAGGAGGTCGACGACCCGCGTCGCTTCGGCATCGTCGAGATCGACGAGAACTACGTCTCGCGCCTGGTGGAGAAGCCCGAGCATCCCACCAGCAACCTCGCCATCGTCGGGATCTACGGCGTGCGCGAATCGAGCAGGATGTTCAATGCGCTGGAGCGCTTGATCGAGATCGGCAAGACGACCAAGGGCGAGTATCAGCTCACCGACGCCCTGGCGATCATGCTCGAGGACGGCGCCAAGATGAAGGTGCAGCTGGTCGAGGGCTGGTATGACTGCGGCAAGCCGGAGACGCTGCTGCAGACCAACCGCCACCTGTTGAACGACGTCGCCGATCCCAAGCCGCGCGAGGGGGTGGTCTTCATCCCGCCGGTCTTCGTGGACGAGAAGGCAACGGTGGAGCAGTCGATCCTCGGCCCCTACGTCTCGGTGGCGCGCGGCGCGGTGGTGCGCGGCGCGATCCTGCGCGACTCCATCGTCACCGAGAACGCCACGGTGGAGGACATCATCCTCGAGAAGTCGGTGGTGGGCGAGAACGCCATCGTCCAGGGCGCCTGCCAGAGCCTCAACGTGGGCGACTCGTCCGAGGTGCGTCCGTCGTAGCGAAGGAAGACGGAACTCAGGCCGTACGCTGGCACAAGTCCCGAAACTCCAAGCGAACACCCATTGAGAAAGGTCGGCGGGAAACCGGCCCAGCACCTATCTCGGCAGCAGACAGCCGATGTTGACACTGTAATTATAATGCTGAATCCAATCCGGCGATTCCGCGAATGCCGGCTTGGCTCCCGAGTCCGTCCCGGGTATACTTATCCTCGCCAGGGTAGGCGATTGAACAGCATCGAGACTGTGCTCGATAGCGCCCCGAGATGTTCGCCCTGGCCGCGCAATCGAATGTGATTCGCAGGGATCCCTGTTTCCGAGCGCGCACCGTTCCTCTCAGCACTGGGTCGAGCACCGCGGCTCCGCGTGAGCCCATGGCCGGTCGAGTGTGCGCATGGATCGAGAGGAGGTCCGTCATGACTTTCAGGAAGAAGTCCCTCGAACAAGGGGGGGGCGCGGGATGCCTCTCTGTTCGTCTCCTCACTCGTGGTTCTTACGATGTTCCTTCCGGTTGCCGTCTCCGCCGCTCCTGAGGAG
>WJJG01000300.1 GCA_014729815.1 Candidatus Eiseniibacteriota bacterium | reverse complement strand
GAGAAGAGCCGCTGCAGATCCGCGGCGGCCTTCTCGATGACCTGGGATCCGCCGTTGTAGGCGATCTCCTGCGACTCGATGTCGGCCGAGAGGATCGGAAGCGCGTCGAGCACAGCCACCGCGAGGGGATCCTCGCCGCCTTGGCCGATGACGAGCTGCCAGGGGTTGAAGCCGTTGCTGTCGGCGCCGGTCGACGCCTGGGATCCCCCGTCGCTCCCGCCGGCCGGGATCCGATACAGCTTCACCCCGGCTTCCATGAGATCCATCAGCGCCTTGAGGTGCAGGAACCCATCGGAGCTGAGATCGCTCATGTCGGGCACTTCGGCCAACCCCAGCTCCACGGTTCTCGCGGCATGATCCTTGGCATAGCGCGCCAGGAACTCCGACCAGGGCAGTCCCTGCCCGGGTTCGAGATGATCGATCCGCCGGGCGATCCCGAGCAGATCACCGTGTGAACGGGTCAGCCGCTTCTGGAGCCAACCCGACACCTGCCGTCCGCAGTAGCGACGGCTGCCCTCTCCGAGGCGCGCCAGGCGCCTCTGCTCCTCAGGCTGCTGAAGCTTGATCAAGTAGTCGAGATAGGGTGCGATGCCGTTCTTGTTCAGTTGATAGTGGTCGGGCTGATTCGAGTAGGTTCGCAGGCAACGGTAACAGGAGCGCTCGCACTCGCAGTTGTCCAGCCGTTCGCGTGCGGCCTTCAGGACGTCATCGAACTGATCGGCAACCGATCTCACGTAGCCCGCGCCGCCCGGGACCCGGTCGTAGAGGATGAGATCCCATCTCAGGTCACCCTCCTCCTCGCGCTTGCACAGGAACCCGCCGACCTCACCCTCTTCGGCGTGGACCACGGAGTTGGCCGCCTGGATGAGCGCGGCCTTGAGGCTGACGAAGAAGCCCTCCGTGCCATCCTTGGCTGCCTCACCGGTCAGCTCCGGCATGCGCTCCCAGGTCAGGTGCAGCACGTCGGTCTCGAATTCGTGTGCCAGGTGGAAGCGATCCCCGCTCCCCCCGCAAGCCTGACGCCGATCGTGCAGCTTGCGGTGCTCGTCGAACTTGCTCTTGTTGGTCGGCGCATGCCAGTGGCCGCACCGGGCGCAGAGCCGGAAGCCGCGCTTCTGCTCCTCGATCAGACCCTCGTTGACGATCATGACCGTACCCTGGCGCTGGTAGCGCAGCTCGATCCCCGGCAGCGGGAAGGCCTCGTCGGCCTGGCCCTCGCGCAGCAGATAGGACTGGCTGGAGTAGAAGGCGCGCTTGCGATACTCCTCGTCGGCGCCGATCGACTCGGCCCGCTCGGCCAGGAACGATGCGGGCGTCAGGAACCGCTTCGGCTCGTCCAGCTCGCGCTCGCAGTGCGGGCAGACCGAGGCCGAGTCCTCCAGCGTCAGGTAGTCGCAGGTCGGGCAGCGCTTGTAGGTCTGCTCCAGGTTCGGCGTCGCCGAGCGATGGAAGTCGAGGCCGATCACCTGGTACTTGCGCTTGTCCATGTAGACGGTGTTGCCGGGAGCGTACTCGAAGAGCGCCATTTCAAGGCCGCGCTGCAGCGGTCGCTTGACCTCGTCCTTGGCGATCAGGCGGGCGGAGTCGGAGGGGAACGCATAGGAAGGCAGGAACCCCTGGTCTGACAGATAGGAAAGCGGGTAGTTCGAGTCGAGGTTGCCGACGAGCTCGTAGAGGTGCTCGCGGCGGCGGGCGACCTGCTTGGCCTCCTTCGGCTTGCGGCGCGCCAGCTTCGCCTCTTCCATCGCCAGGGCGGCGATGTCCCCGTGCAGCCGATCCCGCTCCTCGATGTAGGGCCCCAGCGCGTCGCGGAGCCCCTCCGGGAACGCGTCGGTCATCTTCCCGACTTCCGCCTCGGTCAGCCAGGCCAGCCGCTCTCGCTTGCGGGGGTTCTTGCAGTCGAGCGCGAAGGCATCCAGGACCGCGCGCACGATGTCTTGCTTGCGAGCGGTGATCTCCTCGCGGATCTCCTCGAGCGGCAGCTCCTCCTTTTCCTCCATGAAGAGATCGCCCAGGCGCCCCTCGAACTGGTGGTCGAGCTTCTCGAGGATCAGCGAGTGGATCTGCCGCCGGATGATCCGCTCGTTCTCGACCGAGAAGAAGGGCGGCTGGATCTCCCCGGCAACCATCTGCGCCGGGCGATCGAAGAAGTAGGCATCGTGCGCGCGAGAGAGGGCGTAGGTGTTGATGAGCGCGATCCGCTCGGACCTCCCGGCCCGCCCGCTGCGCTGGGTGTAGTTCGACGGCCCCGGGGGCACGTTGCGCATGAAGACGCTGGGCAGGTCCCCGATATCGACGCCCATCTCCATCGTGGGCGTGCAGACCAGAACGTCCGCCCTGCCGCTGCGGAACTCGCGCTCGACCTGGATGCGCCGACTGCTGGAAAGCTGAGCCGAGTGCTCGTGGGCGATCATGCGCACCGGCATGCGACGCTCGTAGGTGTCGACGTAGTAGTTGTCCTGCGAGCTCGGCTCGAACGGCTTGAGACTACCGCTACACTTCCAGCGCGTGCAGTGGCCGTTGAGCTCGTGAGTGGTCACTGTCCCGCAACGATCACAGCGGAAGACCTCCCGGGGCACCGCGAACCCGATGCGACGGTAGTTGACCATGTGCACATCGATCGCGTGCTTCTCCGAGCCGATCGTGCAGGGAACCAGGAAGCCCTCACCGAGCAGGAACTCGATGGCGGCATCGAGCGTCTCGGCCGCCGCGCCCTTCCCCACCGCCTTGCCGACCAGATGCAGCAGGCCCGTCTCGCCCCCACTGGCCGAAAGGTAGCCGTAGGTGCGGTACGGCTTGCCGGTCGCCGGCTTGCGCTGAGAGACATATCCGACCGGGAACTCCGAGCGGCCGAAGGGATGCTGGCCGGCCTTCATCGGCTGCAGCAGCAGAGGATGCGAGAGCGCTCGCTTCCAGCGCATCTCATCGAGGATGCGGGCCAGAAGATCGTAGAGCCGCTCCCCGGTAAGCCCGCTGACCGCCTTGAGGCGCGCGGCCCGGGGCGCCGCGCTGCGCAGATCCTCGTCTTCCTTGAGATAGACGACGCTGAGCAGTCCCAGTCCTTCCAGACTCACGCGCCGCTGTCCGGGCTTGGCGATCTCGGCCAGCAGGCCGAACTGGATGTCGCTGAACTCCTGATCGCGCTCGTCCGGGTTCTCCGGGGCACGGATCTCGAAGTGCACCTTCCCGCTCGCATCGCGCGTCAGCTTCGGCCCGTAGATCGCGTACTGCTTGCGCGCGTCGTAGATCAGGCTGATCAGGCGCTCCAGGGAAACGGGCTCCTTGCTGCCCTTGAGGTTGTCCTTGATGGCCTGGTAGATGATCTGCCGCCCGATGAACTGCGCGTGCTTGTGTTGGAGGTAGGCGGCCTGGAAGGCCGTGTCCTGCCGATTGTCGCAGAAGATCAGCAGACGCCGCTGATCGGGCGTGAGCTCCTGGAAGATCCCCTCGACCAGGATGTTGATCGAGACCATCGTGGCCGAGCGCAGCGGCGAGACGATCTCGACCGCGCCGCCGTAGACGCCCTGACAGGCCGGGCACTTGTAGATGGGACCGACGTAGGTGCGAGGGCGGATGGCGTTGCGGGGGGAATCGCCGGGAGCCGAGCCGCTGCGTGTCGAGCTGTCGCCGGCCAGCGCGCTATGCGGCGGCGCCTTGCTCGCTGGCCCGCCGCGCGCCGACTCCCGGCTCTCGAACTCGTTGCAGATACACTCCCCGCCGCCGTTGAATTGCAGGGTGCCACACGACGTGCAGAGGGCGGCTTGTACCTCCTGGGCATGGCGATCCTCGTCCTCGGAAGCCGCGCCGCTCTCGGCGCCCGACTCCGCATCGCTCTCCTCGTCCGATTCCTCCCGGAAGTCGCGCAGCTCGTGGGTGAAATGGATCGGCACCTGCTCACCGTGCGACTCCTCGGCCAGGTGAATCTCGGCCGGCAGTAGGTCGGCCTTCCTCTTGCGCGTCTTCTTGCTAACGAACTCCTCCAGGCGCTCTTCGTCCGCCCGGCCCTCGCTGTAGCCGCGGAAGAAGTCCTGGCCGCAACTGCGACAGACCTCGATCGGCAGAGTGTGCGAGTTGCAGCTCGGGCAGCGGTCGATGAGCTCGGTCTGCAGCTCGCCGCACTCGGGGTTCGTGCAGCGCCAGAATCCCTGCAGCCCGCGCCAGAACATGTGGACCTTGGGGCGGATCAGCGGATCTCCCCCCAGTAGCGCGCGGGCGCCGAGCAGCAGGTAGGCCTCGACCTCCCAGCGCAGGTAGGCTTCGTCGGCTCCGGGACGGAGGGGTTTTGCGGTGTCGGCTTGCGGGCTATCCATGCGTTCGGGCCGCTCGCCCGTCGCCAGGTAGCGGGTGACTTCATCGAGCGAGCAGGGTTCGCCCAGGATGCGCTCGATCGCGCGGAAGAGTGCATTGCGCGAGAGGAGGGCGCCAAGCAGCTCGGCGATCGGATCCTGCTTCTCCTTCGGGAGCTTCGGCAGCTCTTGTTG
>WJJG01000036.1 GCA_014729815.1 Candidatus Eiseniibacteriota bacterium | reverse complement strand
GCGACGCCGCGCTCGCGCAGGCCCGCCGCGAGCTCGATGATGTGGCGCTCGGATCCGCCCAGGCCGTGGCTCTTCTGCACATGCAGAACGCGCAGAGTCGAGAGCGGCACGCCGCCGAGCTCTTCATCGACCACCATGCAGCCTCGTGCTACGATACCTTCGCCCAGCCGGATCCTCCGGTTCGCGCCCGGGGGTCCGTGCCTTTCATCCTGCGGCTCGGCACAAGGAGGTTCAAGATGTTAGCTAGGCCTCGTCTCATCGCACGCTTCCTGCTGCCCCTCTGCATCGGGCTGATCGCCACCACGAGCGTCGCAGCGGAGACGCTGCGGGTTGAGGTTCGCGACGGGCAAACCGGGGAGCTGCTCGAGGACGCCTTCGTGATGGTCGGCACCGCCGAGGGGGTGCCCTTCGTCGGCAATGTGGCCTGGACCGGCGCCGATGGAACGGCGGTCTTCGATCATCCGAGTCTGGCCTTCCCGCAGACGGTCACTGCGGGCGCCGAAGGCCAGGCGCTGACGACGGTCTGCGAGGCGGTGACCGGCGAGGTTGGTCTCGCGCTCTATCCGGCCGAACCGGATACGACCATGGGGGGCTTGCGCACGATCGTGCAGGGTGATGTCACCGAGATGGAGACGGTCAACAACGACAACCACTTCGACGCGGCGGTGATCCTGCCGGCGCTGGACGCCAGCAGCTTTGCCCTCTCCGACAAGATGCCGTTCGTGATCCTCCCCGATACGACCGACTTTCCGGTCATCGGTCCGGTGCCGATGCTCTCGAACATCTACATGCCGCCGCAGATCGAGTTCGTCTTCTTCACCTTCGAGAAGACGCCCTATCGCATCGACGTGCCCGGCGATCAGCAGCAGACCTTCGTGGCCATCCATGCCCGGGTTTCGATCGACGATCTGCTCGGGGGCACGTTCCTCGAGACCGCCGAGATCCGCGAGGTGGGGGTCGAGCGGGACGTCGATCTCGACGCCCCGGGCCCCGAGATCGTCGACATCGTCTGCGATCTGCCCCTGGTGCCGGAACTGACCGTTACGCTGGACGACTATCCGGAGGAGGCGCAGATCCAGGCCGCCTCGGCGGCCCTGATCCCGGCCGGCGATCGCGAGCTGGTCGTGGGCTTCGACACGCGCGGCACGGTGCCGTTGCGCTCGGAGGTCTTCGAGCTGGCGACGTTGGAACCGCAAGGCGATCTGAGCGATGCGACCAACATCGCGATCGGCACCTACATCGACAGCTCGGCCGCGCGCGAATACACGGCGGGCATCTTCGATCTGAGCGGCTTCACTCCGCCGCACGAGGTCTGCTTTGAGGACTGGATGTTGATCCCCGAGATCGAGCAGCGGGCCCATCTCTTCCTCTGGGAGGATCCCACCAATCCGGGCCAAAGCCCCTCGCCGACCTGGACCCGTTCGAATCTCGGGCTGCGGCCGATCGATCCACAGGACAGCACGGTGGTCAAATCGGTCGACTGGCGCATCTACGCCCCGGCCGAACCGGGACGCTTCGTGCTGCCGGAGCTGCCCGAGAGCGCCCCCGGACCGCCCAGCGGCCTGCCCGATCCGTTGGAGACGCCCGAGGAGGATCAGCTCTACTGGGAGTTCGTGGCGGCGAATCCCCCCGGCGAACTATCCGATGTACTGCGCGACTTCATGCAGGGCGGCACGCACTGGTCGTCGCGATGGGTCCCGATCGATCTCTCGCCGACCTCCGCGCCCGGAGGTCGGCGACCCGCCCCGCGCCTCGCGCTGCACGCCGCTCCCAATCCGGCATGCGGCGAGGTGCGCTTCGACTGGGTGGGGGGCGCAGTCGGGCGCGCCGACCTCGAACTGATCGGGCCGCAAGGACGACGCGTCTGGACGCGTGCGGTGCGCCTGGCCGCCGGCCGGCAGGTCTGGACGGGAGACGCCTCGGGCGGCGCACCGGCCGAGGCGGGCGTCTACTGGGTGCAGCTGCGTCGCGACGGCCGGATGCTGGGGCGTCAACGCTTTCTCTGGTTGCGCTAGATGCGTCGGCGGACGATCGACTCCGCGCGACCGGTGCCCCCGAAGAGTGCCCGCCGATCTGCGCAACAGCGCCCCAGCGGTCGTGGCGCATCGCGCAACGGCTTCGCGCGCCGCGCGGTGTCTACCGCCGCGACCGCGGAGATGATATGGTGCGAGGTCTCCCCGTTGGTCGGCGGCCGTCCTTCGTGCGCGGAGGCGGGGCCAGGGCGGTGCGGAGCCGATCTTGATTCCGGGGCGCGCGTCTCCTAGAATCGGTTCCTTTTGAAATCTCCGCGCTCCAGCCGGGTGCCCAGGGGTCTCCCGGGCGCACGAAGACGAAAGGGGATTGCGCATGGCAACCGAGGCAACCGCGCCGAAGCGCAAGGTCCGCCGGCGCGGATACGTCGTCATCCGCGAGGACGAGTGCAAGGGCTGTGGCCTCTGTGTGGCTGCTTGCCCGCAGGAGGTCCTCGAACTGCAGTCGAAGCTGAATCGCTACGGCTATCATCCCTGCCGCTACAAGGGGGCGGGATGCATCGCTTGCGGGATCTGCTTCTACTCCTGTCCGGAGCCGGGTGCGATCACGGTGTTCGAGTTGGAGGAGGGGGAGGAGCCGCCGCAGTCCTGATCGCGTGGGATCCCCGACTGTCATCGAAGAGGGAGCGCAGATGGCCAGAGTCATACTCAAGGGCAATGATGCCGTCGTACGAGGAGCGATCCTCGCCGGATGTCGCGTCTACTTCGGCTATCCGATCACCCCGGCCAGCGAGATCGCCGAAACCGCCGCCTACTACATGCCGCTGGTGGGGGGGGTCTTCTTGCAGGCCGAGAGCGAGGTCGCTGCGATCAACATGGTCTATGGCGCCGCGGGCGCCGGAGCGCGGGCGATGACCGCCTCCTCGGGCCCCGGGATCAGTCTCAAGATGGAGGGCGTCTCCTACATCGCCGGCGCCGAGCTGCCGTGCGTGATCGTCTCGATCGGCCGCGGTGGCCCGGGGCTGGGTAACATCGCGCCCGAGCAGGGCGACTACCATCAAGTCGTCTGGGGCGGCGGACACGGCAACTACCGCAACATCGTCCTGGCGCCCAACTCGGTGCAGGAGATGGCCGATCATGGCATCTTGGCCTTCGCGCTGGCCGATCGCTACCGCAACCCGGTCTTCATCCTCACCGACGGCGCCATCGGACAGATGATGGAGCCGGTCGAGTTCCCCGAGACGGTCGTCACACCCCCCGAGAAGGAGTGGGCCGTCGGCGTCGGCGCCGCACGGCGCCCCAATCTGATCTCCTCGATCCTGCTCGATCCGGACGAACTCGAAGCGCACGTCGCCAAGTTGGAGGAGAAGTACACGCGCATCGTCGAGCAGGAAGTGCGCGCCGAGGCCTACGAGCTCGAGGATGCCGAGCTCGTCGTGGTGGCCTTCGGGATCGTCTCCCGGGTGGCGCGCTCGGCCATCGAGGTGCTGCGCAAGGAGGGCTGCAAGGTCGGCATGCTGCGTCCGATCACGCTGTGGCCCTTCCCCGAGCCGCAGCTGCGCGAGCTCGCCGCGCAGGAGCGCGTCCAGCGGTTCCTGACGATCGAGATGTCCAACGGACAGATGGTGCGCGACGTGCGCCTGGCGGTCGAGGGGCGCAAGCCGGTCGAGTTCTACGGCCGCACGGGCGGCAATATCCCCACCGAAGTCGAGCTGATAGAGCAGATCCGCTGCCAGACGGAGGCCTAGGGAGGCGGAAGATGGACGTCAAGTTCGCCAAGCCGAAGTCGTTCTACGAGATCTACGAGCGCAAGCCGGGCGCCAACAAGGAGGGCATCCACTACTGCCCCGGTTGCGGCCACGGAATCATCCACAAGATGATCGCCGAGGCGGTCCAGGATCTGGAGATCCAGGATCGCACCGTGGTGATCAGTCCGGTCGGCTGCAGCGTCTTCGCCTACTACTACTTCGACACCGGCAACATCCAGTCGGCGCACGGGCGCGCCCCGGCGGTGGGCACGGGTGTGAAGCGCACGCATCCCGACAGCATCGTCATCTCCTATCAGGGGGACGGAGATCTGGCCGCGATCGGCACGGCCGAGATCGTACATGCCGCCAACCGGGGCGAGCAGATGACGGTGATCTTCGTCAACAATGCCATCTACGGCATGACCGGCGGGCAGATGGCGCCCACGACCCTCGAGGGACAGCGCACGACGACCACGCCGTACGGACGCAAGAAGGAGAACGAGGGGCAGCCGGTGCGCGTCGCCGAACTGATCGACGCCCTCGAGGCGCCGGTCTATGTCGAGCGCACGACGCTGTCCGATGTGAAGGGCCGCACGCGCACCCGCAAGGCGATCCGCAAGGCGCTCAAGTACCAGAGCGAGAACCGCGGCTTCTCCCTCGTCGAGGTGCTCTCGAGCTGTCCGACCGGATGGGGCGTGACGCCCGTCGACGCCAATCAGTGGATCCGGGAGAAGATGGAGGCCGTCTTCCCGGTGGGGCTGCTGCGCGATCGCGCCGCGGACATCGAGGCCCGCCCGCTCGAGCCGCGACCGTTCGTGCGGGAGAACCTCCACCAGCTGCTCGAGATCCCCGAGCCGGGGACCGGCGACGCGCAGGCCGCCGCAGCGCAGGGCGCGGGCGAGATGCAGCATGTCGATGAGCGCTACCGCAATCCGCGCATCAAGGTCGCCGGCTTCGGCGGACAGGGAATCCTCTTCCTCGGATTGGGGATCGCCAGCACGGGCATGGAACTCGGCTACCAGGTCTCCTGGCTGCCATCGTATGGGCCGGAGATGCGCGGCGGCACGGCCAACTGCAGCGTGCGCGTATCGAGTGATCTGATCGGCTCACCGATCGTCGCCGAAACGGACATCCTGGTGGCCTTCAACAAGCCCTCGCTGGCCAAGTTCGAGCCCGACGTGCGCGCCGGAGGGGTCGTCTTCTACGACAGCTCGCTGATCGATGCGTCGCCGCAGCGGGACGACATCGAAGCAGTGTCCGTGCCGGCCACCCAGCTGGCGGACGAGCTGGGCAACACCAAGGCCGCCAATATGGTGATGTTCGGAGCGATTGCGGAGAAGACCGGCCTCTTCTCGCTCGAGGAGGTTCGGCAGCACCTCGGCGGCTACATCAAGAAGAAGAAGCTGATCCCGCTCAACGAGCGCGCCATCGAGCGCGGGGCGACCTACGTACGCGAGGGCGCCTAGATCGAGCGCGCGACCTCGCGGGGGGATCGTGTGCGGGCGCCGGATGGCGGCCACGTCCTCCGGGACAGCGCGCCCGGAGACCGTCCCCCCCGCGGCGCTCGGGGATCCCGCGTCGGGACTCGGTCGGCCTGTCCACTCACACCGAGGCCAGCAACTTCTCGCGCATGATCAGATGCCCTTCGAGGTGGTCGCACTGCAGATCGAGCGGCGCGAAAAAGCTCGCCAGATCGCGTGGCGCCGTCGCTTGCAGGCCGATCTCCTCGAGGCAGTGGCGCGCGTCGCTGAGGTCCTCGAGCACCAGCAGATCCGCCTCGAGGATCTGCTCGAGCGCGCTTTCGGGAACGAGTTCGCTCTCGAAGAAGCCGCGCGCGCGGTAGGGCGCGCAGCGCAGCGATTCGGCGATCGCCTCGAGGCGCAGGCGCCGGTAGTAGACCTGCTCGCAGGCGGCATCGGTGGCATCGACCGCCCACTGATCGTGCAGCGCATCGACCGCCTGCAGCAGCTCGCGCAGCTCGCGCACCACGCGAGCCCGCAGCTGTGCGTCCTCCTCGCGCCGGCGGCTGCGCTGGCGATAGCCTTGATAGCCCGGGACGAGGTAGGCGAGATTCTCGAGGAAGCGCAAGCCATCGGGCTGTCTGTGCGGCTGCATCGCGGTCTCTCCTGCCTGCCGCCCGCGGCGACGGGCCTCTCGGTCGGGTGTGCTGAACCGCGGGATGGATCATCGAGATCCCCGTCCGCGGCCGTTCGCTCTGCTCCGCTCGTGCCTCCCGAACCTGCCCGGGGGCAATGCAAAGGCCGTGCCTCGGCCGCTTGACCGTGTCCATCCTCCTTTCCTAGCATGAGCAAGCCACGCGTTCGTGCGGTAGTGTCAGGGGGTCGGGCTGGTCGAGATCGCCACGTCGGCGGGCAGATTGCAATCTCGGGGAACGATCGGAGGGAGCGGAATGCCGCCTGGCCGCGGTCCGGAAGTGGTCCCGCCCGGCCACCTGCTGTTGGTGCTCCCGCCGAGTCCGGAGGGGACGCGACTGCGCGCCTTTCTCGCGGAGCGGGGCTTGGCCGTCACGCAGGTGGCCTCTGACGAGGCGGCCCACAACGTCCTCGACAGCCAGCCGATCGATCTGCTGGTCACCCCCTTGCGTGCCGCGCGCATCCAGGGCCTGCGCCTGCTGGCGCTGGCACGCGACCGCAATCCGGCGGTGGGCGCCGTGCTGATCGTCTCGGCCGGAGAGGAGGCCGCCGCCACCGCGGCCCTCGATCGGGGCGTGGTCGACTTCCAGGTGCCTCCCCTGAACCAGGAGAAGCTCGACGCCACCCTGCGGCGCATCCTCGAGCGCCAGGCGCTGCTCGATGCCCTGGCCGAAGCAGAGCGGAGGCTCGATGAACGGCTCGGCTTCCCCGGCCTGATCGGTCGCTCGGCGGCAATGGCCGCCCTGCGCGCGACGCTCATGGAGCTGGCGCCGCTGGATGCGCATGTCCTGCTCTGGGGCGAGGCGGGTAGCGGAAAGGACCTGGTCTCCGGCGTCCTCCATCGCAACAGTCCTCGCCGCAATGCGCCCTTCCTCAAGATCCACTGCCCGGCCTTGCCGCCGCGCCTGGCGCGCGAGGTGCTCTTCGGCCGCGCCCGGGGCCGCGGG
>WJJG01000299.1 GCA_014729815.1 Candidatus Eiseniibacteriota bacterium | reverse complement strand
GAAGATCAGATCGAGCGCATCGTCGGTCACGCCGGTGACCTGCGAGGGCACCTCGACGCCGTCGGGGCCGTAGACGCGCACGGCGGCCGGGGGGTGGTCGGGGAAGCGCACGCGCGCGTGGACCAGATCCTCGCGCGGGATCGAGAGCGGGTTGTAGACGATCAGCGGCTCGCCGAGCACGTCCGTCTCGAGCTGCTGCGCGATTGCCGCCACACCATCTGCAAGCACGCCGGCGAACTGGTTGAGCGAGAGCAACTCGTCGTTCCAGGAGTAGACGTAGGCCTCGGGGATGCTTGTGCCGGTCAGATCATCATGGAACTGATGCCAGAGGAACCGCTCCCAGGCTGCCTGCAGCGTCTCGCGAGGATAGCGCAAGCCGCGCATCCAGGCCGCACAGGCCGCGGCCCGCTCGGCGGCGTCGGCCAGACACTCGTTGCGGCGGTTCCAGCGCTTCATCGCCGCCTGCGAGGTGTAGCAGCCGGCGCCATGATCGGTCATCAGCATCTCGCCGCGGTAGCGCGGTAGGCGCTCCAGTCGCCCCCGCACATCCCGCGGCGCGTCCGGCGCCTCCGCCTCGCGCGTCTTAGGCGGGAGGAGCTCCGCTCGCAGCCCCAAGGGCAGCGTGACGCCGGCATCCTCGCCCTCCGCATCCAGTCCTGCGGTCAAGTCGCGCGCCAGCTGATCCGAAGCGACGCAGCGCACACGGAGCGGTCCGCTCCCCTCGCGAATGCTGCGCTGCAGCCAGGCCACCGAGGCCTCCGTCGGCCCGCCGCCGGTATCGCCGGTGCCGAAATAGCGGAAGGCGATCGGCAGCCCGGAGCGCGCGCGTTGCTGTTCCACCCGCGCCACCCAGAGCGAATCGCGGCTCTGGTCGCCGGAGAGATCGGCGACGTAGGCCCCCGGATTGAGCGCCGCGACGAGGCACGAGCCGTCGACGCCTTCCCACAGACCGATCTCGAACGGCGTCCCGACCGCCGACCCCCAGCTCAGCTTCTGCGTCGAGAAGCCGGTCAGGCCGCAGTGCGCGGCGATCGAGGGCAGCGCGAAGCCGAAGCCGAAGCAGTCGGGCAGGAAGACGTCGCGGCTGCGCACGCCGAATTCGCGCCGAAAGAAGCCGTTGCCATACAGCGCGTGGCGGACCAGCGATTCGGGCGAGGGCAGGTTCGTATCCACCGCATCCACCCAACTGCCGGCCACGCGCCACCGTCCGCCGCGGATGTAGTCGCGCAGCCGCCCGTAGGCGCGGGGGTAGTACTCACGCATCAGCCGATAGCGGAAGGAGCCCTCGAAGTTGAAACAGTACTCGGGATAGGCCTCGAGCAGCGCGAAGTTCTCCTCCAGTGTGGCGGGAAGGTATGCCTCGATCGTCTGGCGGATCGTCCAGCGCCATTGCGTATCCAGATGCGACGTCGCGACCACATAGAGCTGTGGCTGGCTCGGATCGAATCCCACCGCGCTACTCCCCTCCTGCGCCGCGGCGCTTCGCGCGCCGCCGCCGGCCAGCCCGAGCAGTCCCGCCAGCGCCACCACTGCGCAGCGCCTGCCGACCCCCTCCCGGCGCCTCTCGCCCTTCATCGACTCCCCTCCTCCGCCGCGGCGCCCGCCGGATGCAGACGGCGCCGTTGCCAGAACCAGCCGCCGTGCTTGATGCGATCGAGCAGCACCGCGCCCAGGATCACCAGGCCGAGCACCACCTTCTGCGTGTAGCTCTCCACGTTGGTCAGGTTCATGCCGTTCTGGATAACGGCGATGATCAGCGCACCGATCAGCGTACCGAAGATGCGCCCCTCGCCGCCGCTGAGACTCGTGCCGCCCACCACGACGGCCGCGATCACATAGAGCTCGTACATCAGACCATAGGTCGGCGCTCCGCTCCGCAGCTGCGAGGCCATGATCACTCCGCCGAGACCGGCCAGCAGACCGCTGGTAGCGAAGACGAAGAGCACCACCGCGCCCACGCGCACCCCGGCCAGCCGCGCCGCCTCGGCGTTCCCCCCGACCGCATAGATGTAGCGCCCCAGCGTCGTGCGCGACATGACCAGGTGCGCGAGCAGGTAGAGCGCCACCATCAGCAGGACCGCGTAGGGGATCCCGATCCCCGGCGCGGTCCCGCGTCCCAGGGTGACGAACGACTCGGGGAGCTGATAGATCGGTTTGCCGCGCGAGAGGATGTAGGCCAGGCCGCTGGCGACTTGCATCATCCCCAGCGTGGCGATGAACGGGGGCACCTGGAAGCGGATGATCACTAGGCCGGAAAAGGCACCGATCCCGCCGCTCATCAGAATCGCCAGCAGGGCGGCCAGCAGCATGCCGCCCGCGCTCGCCTGGGCGCCGCCGAACCAGCCCACCATTCCGGCCGTCGCCACCGCCGAGAGGGCGATCAGGCTCCCCACGGAGAGATCGATCCCCCCGGTGATGATCACCATCGTCATGCCGATGGCGAGGATCGCGATCACCGCGATCTGGTTGGCCACGTTGAGCAGATTCTCCGGCAGCAGGAAGGTCGGCCAGCGGCGGGGCGGCGCCGTCGCGATGCGAGCCGCGCCCAGCTCCGGAATCGCCGCCACCACGCTGCGCACCATCGGTTCGCGCGCTTCCAGCGTGGCGAACAGCGGCGGCTGCTCCGCGAGCCGGGCGGCCCGAGCGGTGAGCTGCGCTCGCAGATGCGTAGGGCCGCCGAGGATCACGGCGCGGGGCGCACGTCCCGCGGCCGAGAGATCGGCGGCCAGATGATCGGCGAAGCTACGGTCGGCTTCGGCATCCCCGGCGACGATCACCACCGGCGCCAGCCGCATCTTTGGCGAACCGCCCACGCCGATCGAGCCGGGAGTCGCTTCGCCATCCGGGCGCAGCG
>WJJG01000035.1 GCA_014729815.1 Candidatus Eiseniibacteriota bacterium | reverse complement strand
TCGTAGGAGATCAGCAGCTCCTCCTCGGGCTGGGCGTAGATCTCATCGACCATCTCCTCCCAGGTCGTCACCGTCACGCCGTTGATCACCAGGATGCGATCGCCGGCCTGCAGGCCCGCCTCGTCGGCCGGATCTCCCGCCGAGACGGCGCCCACGAAGGTCCCCTCCGGCTCGGCCACGCCACGCGCGGCGGTGATGCCAGTGTAGATCAGGATCGCCAGCAGCAGATTCATCAGCACGCCGGCTGTGATCACCCAGAGCTTCTGCCCGGTGTTCTTCGAGGAGAACTCCCACGGCGCGCCGGTCAGGCTGCTCTCACCCTCGAGGCCCTCGTCGATCATCCCGGCCATCTTCACGTAGCCGCCGAAGGGGATCCAGCTGAGGCGATACTCCGTCTCGCCGACCTGCTTGCGCAGCGCGGTGGGAGGATAGCCCAGCGAGAACGCCTCGACCCGGATGCCGACCGATTTCGCGGCCAGGAAGTGCCCCAGCTCGTGAACGAAGATGATGACCCCGATGACGATGATGAAGGAGAGGATCGTAAGCATCACGCGCTTCCTGGTTCGTCAGCCTGGCGCCGTCGTCTCGCCGGCACACTGCCGGCGAGCGCAGACCGGGGAGAGTGTACCCGAGACGGGTCAGTCGTCGCCACCTCCCAGCAGCCCGGCCCGCAGGAGGAAGTAGACCAGCTGCAGCACCGCCGCGGCCGCCGCAGCCACATAGGTCAGGGCCGCGGCGCGCAGCACCTTGCGCGTGCCCTGCAACTCGTCTCCCGAGAGAATGCCCTGCCCCCCGAGAACCGCCACCGCGCGCCGCGAGGCGTCGAACTCCACCGGCAGGGTGACGATCTGGAACAGCACGGCCGCGCCGAAGAAGACGACCCCGATCTTCACCAGCGAGAGGGCGCCGAAGAGGATCCCGATCAGCAGCAGCGGCCAGGCCAGGTAGGAGCCGATCTGGCTGACCGGCACGAGCGCAGAGCGGACCTGCAGCGGGAAGTAGCCGCGGGCATGCTGCAACGCATGCCCGGCCTCGTGCGCCGCGACGCCGACGGCCGACACCGAACGCCCCGCGAACACCCCGGGAGAGAGCCGCAGCACGCGCCCGCGCGGATCGTAATGGTCCGAGAGGAAGCCTCCGGCGCGCTCGATCCGCACTCCACCGACGCCGTGGGCGCGCAGGATCTGCGCAGCCGCTTGCACGCCACTCAGACCGCTGGCCGTAGCCATCCGGGAGAAGCGCTGAAACGTGCGCTTCACGCTGACCTGCGCGATGATCGAAAGCAACAGCGCCGGTCCGACGATGACGAAATAGAGCGGATCCAACAGAAACACCGCCCGGCTCCTCCTCTTCCTCGTACGACTCTCTCAGCGAGGCAGCCGATCCACCCCACGCCCCGCGGGGGACGGACCGCGCCGTCTGTCCGCTGTACGCCCCAGTCGGTCAGGGGGTTCCCGCCCAGCGCCCATCGTATGGCACCCCCCCGGTTCGGCTACCCGCCTTCGAGGGCCTCGCGGATCTCCTCGCCCCATTGGCGAACATTCTGGTTGGCGCGCCCGGCCGTTTCGACCGCTTCGATCGCGCCCAAGGCCTCCTGCAGCCGCTGACGGCCCTCGGGCGTGCGCCACTGTTCGGGGCGCTCACGCAGGTCGCTCCAGATCGCGGCCGCCAGCCCCACGCGCGCCGAATCGGTGGGCTGCAGACGCAGCGCCGCCCGGAAGGCCCGTTCGGCCAGGGCATGGTCCCCGGTACGCATCCCGAGCCCGGCGAGCCGCTCGAGCAGATCGGGGCGATTCTGGTCCTTCGTCAGGGCCCGCGTATAGGCGTCGATCGCCTCGCGATGCAGGCCCAGCTGCTCGGCCACCAGACCATGCACCGCCGCCGAGCGGGCCTTCTCGCGCGGATCCCCGGCGAGCTTGCGGCTGTAGCGCAGTGCCGGCCGCCACTGCTCGCGCTCGGCGTGCAACAGGGCGAGCATCTCGAGCCCCAGGGCGTAGGTCGAGTCGACCTCGTAGACACGCTGGAACACATCAAAGGCCGCCGCGTGATCCCCGGAATTGAACAGCAGCGCGCCCAGAACGCCGTGAAAGCGGGGGTTGCTGGGGAAGATCTCCACCGTATGCCGATACTCGGCCAGGGCGCGCTCGATCAGCTCGGTCTTGCGCTGCGCATCGCTCGCGGCCTCGGCCTGCTTGCGGAAGTACTTTCCGATCTCCTCGTGCGCGTAGGCCCGTGCGAACCTCGGTTGGTCGGCGATCGCCTCCTCGAAGCGCGTGAGGGCACGCTCGGCGTCCGCGTTGATCCAGAACCAGGGCACGGTCAGCACGATACTGGTCACGGTCGCCATTCCGACCACGCGCGCCGGAATGCGCCCGCCGCTGCGCTGCATCCAGACCAGAACGCCGGCCAGCACATAGACCACCGCCGGGGCGGCGAAGAGATCCCAATCGCGGGCGATGCCGAGCTTCATATGGATCAGGGCGATCAGCAACGTCAGCCACAAGGCGCCCCCGGCGAAGATCCAGATCCGGCGGGGCACCGCTCGGCGGCGCCGGGCGATCGCGCGCCACGGCAATCCGCAGGCCAGCATCGCCACGGCCACCGGAGCGAAGAGCAGCAGCAGATTGAGGACATCGCGCCAGTGGCGCCAGTCGAGCAGGCCGTGCGCCCCGCTCCAGCGCTCCAGCAGCCGTTGGCCCGCGCGCATCTTGAAGAAGTCCAGCTCGATCAGAGCGCGCGTGTAGCCATCCAGCAGCAGGAAGGCAACCGCGAGCGCGAAGAGCGCCAGGATCGGCAGCAGCACCTGCGCCAGGCGCCGGCGCAGATCGGGTGCGGCATGCTCTGGCGGCCAGAACAGGATCGGCACCAGGAGCGGCGCGAGGAAGAGGGCGTCGAGGTGGAACGTCACCCCCCCGCCAAAGGCCAGCGCCGGCCAAGTCGCCGAGACGCGACCGGCATAGTGCGCCGCCAGGGTCACGACGAAGAGCATCATGAAGAGCGCCAGGTAGGAGTAACACTCCGCGTACCCCATGAACATCTCGACCGGCGCGAAGAAGAGCAGGAGCGCGAAGAGCAGGACTCGACCGCCGGAATCATCCGTCAGCGCGCGACTCGCCCAGGCGGAACCGGCGATGTAGAATCCGCCGGCAATCGTGCTCATCACCGCGAAGAGCTGGAAGGCCTGCGCCTCGCCGCTCAGACCGAGCCAGCCGAGCAGGCGAGCGTGCAGATGGTAGTCGACGAAGTCGAATCCGTGGAAAGGCGCGCCGCGCGCCACGAGCTCCCCGAGCAGCCAGCCGTCGCCGTAGCAGTGCAGGCGAGAGCGCGAGATCCAGAGCAGCGCCACGCCGACAAGGGGCAACACGCCATAGGCCACCCACCGACGGCGGAAGAGGGCTCCGGCGATCGGCGCGCGCAGCACGCGCCCTACGCGCTCCCCGATGGGCGTCCAGATGCAGACCACGGCCAGCAGCGGCAGCAGGATCTGCCAGGGCAGCGGTACGTATGCCCAATGGCTGATGCCCCAGAGATGCGCTGCGCCGGTCTGAGATGCCACGACGCCGAGCAGCACGAGCGCGGTCAGCACCAGGCGCAGCGCACGCTGGGGCCCGCCCAACTCGGCCGCGCGTCCGGAGGCCGAGATGCGCGGCGCATCGCCGGGCGGCTCGCGCCGCCCGTGCTCCGCGGGCGCAGCAGGCGCCCGCCGACGGCCCGCGGCGGCATCTCGCGCGGGCTTCTTCCGCGATCGGGGCTTCGCGCCGCGCCGGCGCGTGGCCTTGCTCATGACTTCCGCACCCCGCCCTTGCTCGCGCGTATCGATCGGCGCGCGATCGTCCGCACGCACTCGTGCGGCGCAACGCTACCAGGGGATGCGCGGCGAATCAACGCGCGCCGGGATCCGATCTCCCGATGCGCAGCCGCCGCTCGCTTGACATCGTCGTGTACCGCTCCTATTCTCACGCCTCTTCCGGGACCGCGTTCGCATCCGCCAGCTGCCTGCGGTCCGCGATGTTCCTGCGAGAAAGGCCAACAGATGACGTCGCTCGAGAAGCTGTGCATCGATGCGATTCGCGTGCTCAGCGCGGAAGCCGTGCAAGCGGCCCGCTCGGGGCATCCCGGCATGCCGATGGGCATGGCCGCTCCGGCCTACGTTCTATGGACGCGATTCCTGCGCCACGATCCACGCAATCCGGCCTGGCCGAACCGCGACCGCTTCGTCCTCTCGGCCGGGCATGGTTCGATGCTGCTCTATGCGCTGCTGCATCTGACCGGCTACGACCTGAGCCTCGAGGAGCTCCGCCGGTTTCGCCAGTGGGGCTCGCGCACGCCCGGGCATCCCGAGCGCGGCGTGACGCCCGGGGTCGAGGTCACCACCGGGCCGCTGGGGCAGGGCTTCGCCCACGGGGTCGGAATGGCCCTGGCGCATCGCTATCTGGCGCGGCGCTTCAACCGCCCCGGACACGCCATCGTCGACCATCACATCTACGCCATCGTCAGCGACGGGGATCTGATGGAGGGGATCTCGCACGAGGCCGCCTCGCTGGCGGGGCACCTACGCCTCGGGCGCCTGATCTACCTCTATGACGACAATCGCATCACCATCGAGGGCTCCACCGATCTGGCCTTCAGCGATGATACGGCGCGGCGCTTCGACAGCTACGGCTGGCACGTACAGGCCGCCGACGGCGACGATCTCGACGCGGTTTCCGAGGCCATCGCCCAAGCGCGCGCGACCACCGACCGCCCGAGCCTGATCCTCACGCGCACGCGAATCGCGTGCGGCAGCCCGGGCCTGGAGGGCAGCCACAAGGCGCACGGTGCGCCGCTGGGCGCCGAGGAGTTGCAGCGCACGAAGGAGGCCCTGCAGTGGCCGCTGCGCGAGCCGTTCGCGGTGCCCGAGGAGGTGCGCGAGCAGTTCCGCGCGGCCATCGACCGCGGGGCCGGCTGGGAAACGCAATGGCGCGGGGCCTTGGAGGCCTATGGGCGGGCGCATCCCGAGGCCCGCGCGGAATGGGACCGCTGGCAGTCGGCCGAGCTGCCGCCGCACTGGGATGCCGGTCTTTGGGAGATCGATCTGACGACGGATGCCCTGGCAACGCGCGCCGCATCCGGCCTGGCGCTCAACGCACTGGCCGAGGGGGTGCCGAATCTGATCGGGGGATCCGCCGATCTCGGCGAGTCGAATCAGACGGTGCTCCACGGATACGGGGCGTTCGGCCCCGACGGCGTCGCGGGGCCCAATCTGCACTTCGGCGTCCGGGAACACGCCATGGCCGCCGCACTCTCGGGCATGTCGCTGTATGGCGGCCTGCGCCCCTTCGGCGGCACCTTCCTCGTCTTCGCCGACTACATGCGCCCCACCCTGCGTCTGACGGCGATCATGCAGGCGCCGGTGGTCTTCGTCTTCACGCATGACAGCATCGGCGTCGGCGAGGACGGACCGACGCATCAGCCGGTCGATCAGCTGGCGGCTCTGCGCGCGATTCCCGGCCTGACGGTGATCCGCCCCGCCGATGCGCGCGAGACGATCGAGGCCTGGTGGGTCGCCCTGCAACGGCGGGGCCCGGTGGCGCTGATTCTCACCCGACAGAAGGTGCCCGTCCTGCCGCGCGGCACGGGCGCGGCGCGGGGCGCGGCCGACGATCCCCTGCCCGAGTGGATCTCCCAAGCGCCGGCCGGGGGCCTGCCGCCGGTGGCACGGGGCGCCTATGTCTTCGCCCAGACGCCGCGCGCCACGGCCCAGGCGCCGGAGCTCATTCTGATCGGGACCGGCTCGGAGCTCTCCCTCTGTCTTTCCGCGCTGGATGCGCTGGCGCGGCGGGACGTGGCCGCCCGCGTGGTGAGCATGCCCAGCTGGGAGTTGTTCGAAGAACAGAGCGCCGACTATCGAAGAGCCGTGCTGCCGCCGGACGTGCCGCGGCGCCTGGCGGTCGAGGCGGGGGTCTCCCTGGGCTGGGAGCGCTATGTGGGCAACGCCGGTGAGACGATCACCCTGAACCGCTTCGGTGCGTCTGCGCCCCAGGCGGAGCTCTTCGCGCAATTCGGGTTCACGGCCGAGGCGGTCCTGGCGCGCGCGCGGGCGCTGCTGGAGGCGCGCCGGCCCAGCAACGCGCACTCCTGACACCGGTGCGGGAGCAGATCATGCACAAAATCGACGAGATGACGGACTTGATCTGGCGCGCCGGCCGCTGGTCGGATGTGGGTCGCGCGGCCGCAGCCGTGCGGCACACGGTCTTCATCGCCGGCATGGGCGTCGCGCCGGCGCTCGACTTCGACGGGACCGACGACGATGCGCATCATCTGGTCGTCTACTCCGTCGACCGCCCGATCGCCACCGGACGCCTCTACCTCCCCGAAGCCCAGATCGGTCGGCTGGCGGTCCTGCCCGAGTACCGCGGTCGCGGGATCGGCGCCGAGCTGCTGCGCCGGCTGCTCGATGAGGCCGTCCGCCGGGGGTTCCGCACGGTGAAGCTGCACGCGCAGGAGCAGGCGATCCCCTTCTACCTGCGCTTCGGGTTCCGTGAGGAGGGGGCGCTCTTCGACGAGGCCGGCATTCCACATCGCCTGATGCGCTGCAGCCTGCAATGGACCGACGCGGTGGCGGCCGTGATCGTGCGCGACGGGCGGCTGCTGCTGGGACTGCGCGCTCCGGAGACCATCCTGGGCGATCACTGGGATCTCTTCGGCGGCCGGATCGAAGCCGGCGAGGACGCCGAGGAAGCCCTGCGTCGGGAGCTGCGGGAGGAGCTGGGCATCGAGGCCGCGATCGGGCCCCAGCTGGCCGTCTGCCTCTACCGCGATCCCGCGGGCGGCACCCTCTTCCGCGCGCCGGTCTTCCAGGTGACCACCTGGAGCGGGGCTCTCGAGCTCAACGCCGAGCACAGCGACTGCGCCTGGTTCGCACCCGAGGAGCTCGAGCGGCTCGAGTTGGCCCATCCTGCGATTCCGGGCCTCCTCGCCCAAGCCCTCGAAGGACTCTCCAGGGCAAGGTAGAGGCGCGTGGGCGGATCCCACAGACCGTGTGACCGCCCGGAAGCCCCGCTGGTCAGGAAGTTGCGGGGTCTTCCCCGTCGGTTCGAATCCGGGTGCGCCCTCGGCGGTATGAACGAATGGGGGGACTCAGGCGTCCCATGGGATGGATCCTGACCTCTCTTGAACGACGCGCTCGCGCCTGAGACCATCATGCGCAGTCCAAGCTTGCCCGGTCGTGCCGCGGAACGGATGCCGCGGGGCGTTGGAACCCGCGCCGGGAGACGTGCGTATCGCTCCATGGTGCGAGACCGAAACCAGGACGGATCTCGAGGAAGCCCGTGCGCGATTCGCGACCGTTGCCGCCACAGCGCCATACGGCGCCCCCGCGCGACCGCATTTGCGGCGTGAGCGTGCGGCGTGTGTGGTGGGTCGTCTTGCTCTGGGGTCTGGTGCTCTCCGCCTCCCCGAGCGGAAGCGCGGCCTTCGGCCCGCCGCTGCGACGAATCCTGCCCCAACCCGCACACGCCCTCAGCGAGCTCTTCGGCCTGCCGGCGGCGCACGCGGCGGAGATCGATGAGGGCCCCGAGGTCCCCGAGGCCCCCGGCGCCCTGAAACGCTTCTGGGAGTCCATCAAGGACAAGCCGCTCATCCGCCGCGTGCGCACTGTGGCCTCCTGGATCGCCGCCGCGGCACGCTTCCTCTGGGCCATCCCGAAGGCGCTGATCCAGGGAGACTCCGAGGGACTCATCGAAGCGCTGGGGGGCATTCTGGCGCAGGCCTCGGCCGATGACGGCCAAGGCGATGCACCGCCCGGCGCGCCCCTGGCGCCCGTGGGCCGGCAGCGTGCGGCACCCTCCGATGGGGCACGCGACTCCTCGCGCGTTGCCACCGAGCGTTGACCGCGCGCGCTCCGACGCTCGCCTCACGCCGCAAGAAACCAAGCCGGCCCTCGATGGGCTGCGGCAGACCGGGAACCCGCCCAGCCGCTACAGGAGACCGAGCTGCCCTCCTCGTCCGAGCGCCTCATCGAAGCTCGTGTCAAGGTGCACCAGAATCGCCTCGGCGATCGGCCGCAGCTGCTTCTCGATGTAATGGTCGTAGTCGGGAGGGGCGGTGGTCTCTCCCACCGGCTGCGGGCCCTGGGTGGTCATGACGTAGGAAATCACGCGGCCGTGCCGCCCGCCCATCAGGCGTGCCGCCTTGACGTGCGGGGGCGTCGTCTTGCCGTAGGCCTCGAGAGGCTTGCGCAACGCCTTGCGGTAGATCAGGTCGCCATCACGCTCGCCATCGCGCACCGCGCGCACGAAGTCGGCGACGAACGCGTCCACCGACTCCCCGGCAAAGACCTTCCGCAGCAGGCGCCGCTGGAAATCCTTGGCCAGGACGGTCCAGTCGCGCCGCACCGATTCCAGACCGGCGACCACCAGCTCAGTGCCCCCGGGCACGGCCACCAGCCCCGCGTAGCGCTTCTTGCTGCCGCTCTTGCTGCCGCGCAGGGCGGGCATGAAGAAGCGCAGGAAGAGGCGCTCGTACTCGAGCAGCAGATGACTGGCCACCCCGTAGGTCTCGCGTACCCAGTCGGTGAGGGCCTCGTTGAGCTGCCCGACGACGTCCCGTCCGCGCCTCTCGGCCTCGCGGGCGTCTGCGCAGCCGGAGATCGCGAAGACCGAGTCGGTGTCGCCGTAGATCACGCGATAGCCGTCGGATTCCAGACGATCCCGCGTCCAGAGCAGGATCTTCTGGCCGAAGGTCGTGATCGCGTTGGAGACGCGCGTCGAATGGAAGCGGCAGTGCGGCGTCGCCAGCACCCCGTAGAAGGAGTTCATCAGGATCTTGATCGCCGTCGCGCCGATCGGGTCGTCCCGGCGGCGCGCCTCGGCCCGCAGCGGGAAGAGCTCGCCCAGGATGTCGGGCAGGATCCCGGCGCTGCGCAGAAAGCGCGCCTGATTGGGCGCGGTGATGACTTCGGACGCCTCCCCGGCGCGAAGCGCCCGCGCGAATCCCAGCGGATCGATCCGGAAGGTGCGGATGATGCTGGGATAGAGGCTGCGGTAGTCGAAGAGCCAGACCTGCTCGTAGAGCCCGGGGATCGAGTCGAGCACGTAGCCACCGATCGGCAGCGGCTCGCCCGCGCGGTCTGCACCCTCCGCGGCCTCTTCCATCTCCGAGACGTCCCCCTTCTTCGAGACATCCCCCTTCCCGGAAACGTCCCCCGCGCCCGGGATTCCCCCCACGGACAAGGCCTTCCCGCCCGAGACAGCCTCCCCTTCCCAGACGTCTTCCTCCTCGGCGACCGCTCCCTCGTCGGCGATGCGGCCGGCGGCCCTCGCTCCGGGCGACGCGTCGGTCCCACCCGAGGCCGACCCAGCCTCCGGCGCCGCATGCGGGGGCGACAGGGGGCTGCGCAGCATCTGCACGCTGGGCGCGGCGATCGCGCGCTGGTGCAGGCGTCCCAGATAGAGGAAGTCGAAGGCGGCGATGCTGCCGCCCACGCGATCGATCGGCAGGCCGGTCAGCAGCACGCGTCGCACGGCCATCGAAACCAGGTCCAGTTTGTCGAGGATGTCCACGACCAGGCGCGCGTCGGTCAGATTGTAGCTGAGGAAGGTTTGCAGATCGTCGCGATACAGGCCCGCGATCGCCTCTCCGCGCGCCTCGTCGGTGAAGAGCTTTCCCTCCCCGAGAATCGTGCGCGCGGCCGTATCGAGCGAGTAGTCGTCGAGCCGCACGAACGCGCTCCGCAAGAGACTCAGACCGTCGATCACCGCGCGTCCGGGAACCGTCGCGCGGGAGGTGGCCCACGGCTCGCTCGTGGGACGCAGGCGGCAGGGCAGGTCGGCCCGCCCGAGATGGAAGGGCAGGGCGTGGCGCGCGAAGGCCTGCTGCAGGACGGTCAGGTCGAAATCGACGACGTTCCAGCCGGTGAGGAGGTCCGGATCGATCTCGCGCAGGCGATGCACGAGCGCGGCCAGCAGCGCCGCTTCGTCGCGATGGTAGTAGCAGAGCCCGGCCTCTCCACCCGACTCGACCTCGGCGGGTCGCGCCTGATGGTGCGGCTGTGACACCGCATGCACCTCGGCCACGCGCCCGCCACGCGGCAGATGGCCGTAGAGCGCGAAGCTGAAGATGCGATCGGCCTGCGGGTCGGTCTCGATGTCCAGTGCCACCACGCGCAGATTCGGCGCGAACGACTCCGGCGCCAGCTCCACATCCTCGTAGATGCGCGCCACTCGACGGCCCCGCCGCCACGGGCCATCCAGGCGCATGGCGCCGCGGATGCCGCGATCGATCAGATAGCGTGTGGCGAACGGGAGATCCGCTTCATGGCAGTCGATGCCCGCCGCGCGCAGCGCATCGCGCAACGGAGGCACCTGCGCCGGCAGCCCGCAGCGCAGCTGGCAGGCCGCGCGACCATCGAGCGTCTCCCAGCGCTCCTCACACAACAGGGGATGGGAGTCGCCCTGGGCCTGCTGGAACTCGGCGAGGATCGGTTCGGCGCGCGATGCATCCTCGCGCGCCACGAAGAAGCTCGGGCGCACGCGCGTATCCCTTACCACCAGGCTCAGCCCATCGGCGGAGACGCCGAAGAGGTGTACGACCGGCCGTTCGCGCTCGACGCGATAGGTGGACTGCAGGATGAAGGCGCGATCCATACGAGCGCCTCCGCAACGCCTGCGCGCCGCATGCCTGCGCCTCGCGGCGCGCGGCTAGGATACGAAGCGCGGCACGAAGCCCTTCTGGATCGCACCACCGATCTGCTGGGCGATCTCCTTGCGCGAGAAGCCGAAGACCTTCTCGCCGATCTCGAAGAGCAGCTCGACCTCACGATCACGAATGGCCCGGTCGGCCAGGGCGATGTCCATCAGAAAGGCGAACATCGGGTAGCGCTCGGCCGGATTGGCCATGAAGATCGTCTGCGCGGCCTTCGAGAAGACCGCCCCCAGATCGCCTTCCTTCATGACCTCCTCGAGGAACTTCCGGGGGAAGCTGGTCACGCTGGCCAGCGGCCCCAGGATGTGGTCGGCTTCATCGGGACTCATCTGCTCGTCCGCTCCGGCGACGATGATCCCACCGGTGGCCACGAACCGCTTGCGCGCCTCGTCCAGCTCCGAGGTTCCCCGGCGCAACAGGACCGTGAGTAGATCGTCCATCTTCCCGCGCAGCGCCTCATCCACCTCTCGCGCGTTCCCGGCCGCGATCTTGCGATACAGCTCCGATTCGCTGAAGTATTGGAGTGCCTTCAGCCGGACCGGGTTGATCGGATGGGTCGAGCGGGCCACCGGCGACTCCTTGCGGAAGTAGTCGAGGACCTTGTCCATCTCCTCGAGATAGGCCTGGGCGTCGAAGTCGAAGCGCTCCACGTCCAGTCCCGAGGACATCTTGAAGAAGGCGCGGATCGAGGTGTCCAGGTTCGGCATGGCGATGTAGCCGTAGCGGTCGGAGGAGAGCTCGGAGAGCTGGTTCCAGAGCTCCAACTTCGTCTGGAAGATGAGCGGAATCTGCTCGGCGTCCGGGAATACGAAGCCGATGATGCGCACCAGTTCGGAGTTCTTGCTCAGCAGGTGCCCCATCTCGTGTCCGATCACGAATTTCAGCTCGTCATCGGTGAAGCGCTCGAGCGAGGCGGAGTTGATCATCACCAGGTGGCTCTGGTCCTCCTCGAGACGCGGATAGGCGGCCGCATTGATCGCCGCCGAGCTGGTGATGTAGTACTCGATCGGCTCGTCGAACTCGAGCCGCTGCTGGATCTCGTGGCAGGTGGCATGCAGCTTGGGCATCATGCGCTCGGTGACCTTGAAACTGTGCCCCTCGAGGATCGACTTGAGGTAGTTCTTGCTGCTCTCGACCTGCCCCTCGCGCAGGATGCGTTCGATCAGATCCCCGCGGAAGCGCTCGCGCAACTGATCGCTGACCGTCTTCTCGAGCTGCAGGCGTACGACGTCGTAGTCCATCTTGCGGGCTCCCTTCGCGGTTGTTTCGCTGCTCATCCGACTCTCCCCAAGCTCCACGTCCAGGTGATTGACTGGCGCCATAGTGCCATCCGCAGGTGTGGATCGCAAGGCGCCGGCCTCCTTCGCTCAGAGGGCGTGTGCGCCCTTCAGCCACACCGGAGAAGGGCGTATGCTCGCGGGCGAGAAGGCGCGACGCGCGGGGGACTTCTGCGTGCGTGGAAGGAGGCCCGGATGTCCATGCGAGCTTGCATTCCGTGGGCGGTAGCCGATCGGCGATCCCTCTGGCCCGTGGGGATCGGCTTCTGCTGCCTGGCGCTGCTGGCGACGCTCGTCACGCCGGTGCGCGGGGATCTCGAGCGGCGCGGCTGGCTGGGCGTCTACACCGAGCCGGTCTCGGAGCTGCCGCAGATCATGTCCGCGGCCGGCGGCCCCGAGGCGCTGCGCGGCGCCACCAGCGCCCTGCGCGTCAGTGTCGTCTTCCCCGACTCCCCGGCCGAGGCCGGCGGTCTGCAGGAGGGGGATCTGATCATCGCCGTGGCCGATTCGGTTTTCGCCTGTCCGGCCGCCGAGGCGCGTCGCATCTTCAAGCGCAATCTCGACGCGCGCGCCGCCGGGGAGGCCTGTCCGCTGCGTGTGATCCGCGATGCGGTCGACCGCACGCTGCGCCTCGACGACGCCCCCGCCCCCGCCCACCTGGCGACGCTCTTCTGGCGCTCCCCGAGAGAGGCGGCCGACAGTCTCTCCCACGGCGCGCGCCTGACGGCGACGCTCGACAAGGCACAGCGCGTCCTGGATCTGCCGATCGTGCTGGGCCTGCGACCGGAGGACCGCTGGGCGCCGGCGCCGCCCAACGATCGCATCTATCCGCCCCAGCTCTTCCCCATCGATTCGACGGCCGCGCTGACCTGGGCCCTGGCCGAGGCGCACGGCGTGCGAACGGAGACCGAGGATCTGCTCGATCGACTGGCGCGCTGTCACCGCACCGCCGATCCGTTTCGGCTGCGCTGTATGACCTACGTGCATCGGGACCCGTTTCGGCTCGAAGCGGTCTCGCGGCACATCGTCCGCAGTCTCTCCGGCGCCGGGCACACGGCCTTGCTGCTGGCCCGGACGGCCCCCTTGTGGACTCCCCAGCACGGGATCGAGCACAGCGCCGCGACGCGCCTGGTCGCCCCGCCCAACGCCGCGGCCTCCGGGGAGACCGGCGCGGAGCGGGTCGCAGCGCTGCTCGAGCAGATCACCACGACGCTGGCCGCGGCGGCGCATTGGCACGCGGAAGCCTTCGGCGACCTGCGCGCCGCCGAACGCGACTTCCTGTCCGAGGAGCGCTGGAATCTCTCCGATGCCTTTGCGGGTGAGGTCTACATCCACTTCGACAGCGATCGGGAGCGCTTCGGCAAGAACAAGCGCATTCTCGATCTGGCCCAGCGCGTCGACTATCCGGCGCTTCTCGAAGCGGCGTTGCGCCTGAGCCTGCTGACCGATCCCGAGTGGGCCCGCGCCGCCGCCGCGCGGTTGCGGGAAGCCTTCGCCGACAGCCTCGATCGAGAGATCCTCCTCGAGCGCGACACCCCCTTCGGGCGCATCCTGATCGGTGGCACGGACCGGAACTGGTATCGCGATCTGGACACGGCCTTCATCCTCGACCTGGGCGGCGACGACTTCTACACGGGGGCCTGCGGCGGATCGCAGGGCTGGGAGCTGCCGCTCTCGATCTGCATCGATCTGTGCGGGGACGATGCCTACGAGTCGACGCGCCCCGCCGCGCAGGGCGCCGGATGCCTGGGGATCGGCGGTCTGCTCGATCTGGAGGGAAACGACAGCTACATCGGCGTGCGCTGGTGCCAGGGCGCCGCCTACCTGGGGATCGGATGGCTGCACGATCTCGCCGGTGACGACACCTACCGCGGACGTTCCTTCTGCCAGGGGATCGGGCTCTGCGGACTCGGGCTGCTGCGCGACGAAGCCGGCCACGATCGCTACGACGGCGACGCGCAGGTGCAGGGCGTTGGGCTCGCGCGCGGCATCGGAGGGTTGCTCGACGCCCGCGGCGACGATCACTACTACGCCAAGGGGCTCTATCCGACCGGGTATGGCGACGCCGGCATCTTCGACGCCTGGTCGCAGGGCTGCGGCATGGGATTCCGCACGCTGGCCTCGGGGGGATTGGGACTGCTGAGCGACGGCGGGGGGCGCGACGTGATGGAAGCCGGCAACTTCTCCCAGGGCGGAGGCTACTACTACGGCTACGGCATCCTGGCGGCCGGTGGCGTGGAGGACGATACCTACATCGGCTCGCGCTACAATCAGGGGTTCTGCGCCCATCAGGCGCTGGGGGTCTTTCTGGAGGCGGGCGGAGACGACGCCTACACGACCCGGCAGGGTGTCGCGCAGGGCCTCGCCTGGGATGAGTGCGCGACGCTCTTCATCGACTCGGGCGGCGACGATCACTATCAGGGCGGCAGCTTCTTCTCACAAGGCGCGTCCGCGCACAACAGCTTCTGCTTCTTCATCGATCGTGGTGGGGCCGATCGCTACGACTACCCGCCGGGTCCCGCCCGGGCCGGCGGCAACAGCTACCATGGCGGCACCAGCTTCTCACTGTTCGTCGATGCGGGCGGAGACCGCGACCGCTACGCGCATGCCGACTTCCACAACGACGCCTTCCGCACGGCACCGGAGCACGGCTTCTTCCTGGATCTGGAGGGTGGATGGGAACGCGTTTGGCGCAAGCGTCCCTGGGAGGCGGTCGCCGGGAGGCCGGGGAACTAGGCGAAGCCACCTCTGGCGCACCGCTCGGCGGGGCGATCAGGAGATGTGCAGCTCGAGCAGGTCGCCGTCCTGCACGACGTGATCGCGCGGCACCGAGAGCCCCTGGTGCTTGCCGGATCCCCAGAGCCGCGCGAACTTGAGGTTCTCGGCGAACTCCTTGTGAATCGCCTCGGCCACCTCCATCACGGTCGATCCGGCGGGCACCACGAACGGCGCGCTCTTCTCGAACTTGCGCCCGGGCTTCTTGGTGTAGACGCGTACCAGACGCAGCGCCTCGAAGAGCACCCGGGGCAGCTCCGCGAGTCCCTCCCCGGTCTCGGCCGATCCGATCAGGACCGGGTAGTCGTCGCCAAAGGCCTTCCGCAGCGACGCACCCGCCTCCGCGGGAGCCTGATCCATCTTGTTGCCGACGATCACGCAGCGCTTTTCGACTTCCGATACCTGGCCGGCGCGTTCGCGGGCCGGGTCCGGGGAGATCCGAACCAGATGCTCCTCGAGCATCGCCATCAGGTCGAGCAGCTCCCCGGTCGGATCCGCGCTCGAGAGATCGACGACGAAGAGCACCAGATCGCAGATGCGGTACGCGTTGAAGAGGGCCGCCTCGGTGTACTCGCGGGAGAGGGGCGGGACATCGAGCAGCTGGATCTGTACATCCTCGAACGGCACCATCCCCGGTGTCGGCGCATGCGTGGTATACGGGTAGTTCGCCACCTGCGGCGTGGCATTGGTCAGGTGGCTCAGCAGACTCGACTTGCCGGCATTCGGGGCGCCCGCCAGAAGCACCTGTCCGGCGCCCTCGCGCGGGACATGAAACGGATCCCGTCCGCCCTTCTTGCGCTTCTGTGCAAGCGCATCCTCCATCCGTGAGATCCGCCGGCGCAGGTCGCCCTGCATCTTGTCGGTGCCCTTGTGCTTCGGGATCACGCGCAGCATCTGCCGCATGATCTCGAGCTTCTCCTGCGGATCGCGGGTCTCGCGCAGCTTGGCGTCGAGTTGCAGGTACTCAGGCGTGAGATTGGCAGGCATTCCTGGCTCTCATCGTCAGCTGGGCTGCAGATCCATCTGCAGCGCGAAAAGGAAACCCCCGTGGCGGCTCACCGCCACGGGGGCGTGCGAGCTAGCAGTGAACAAAGAGCAGGTGCGATTGTCATGCACCAGCGGGAGGATTCCCCGAAGTACCCTCTCTCCGAAAGAAGCGCCTCCCCGATCTGCTCGTACCCCCTCACCGCTCGCTCTACACCCTAGGCTGTGTGTATCGGTGACTGCAGCCCTGCGCCGCTCGCCAGAGGGCGACAGGCTCCCGGCGATCGACGGATCGGGGTGTGGGCTGCACGATTGCAGCCCGCTGTTCCACAATGGATTATACGGTCTCGTTAGCATTGTGTCAATCACCCGGCGGTGTGCTGCGAGCTGTTCAACTCCCTACTTGCACTGCAGTTGGAACATCGCGCCGCGAACCCCGACTTCCCTGCTGACGTCCTCCCCGCAGGGCTCCCCATCATCCGCCGCGCGCGCCCACGCCACCGAATGGCTTGGCGTGATTCCGCGAAGGGTCCTTCTCGGGTGCCGGTCGCGGGAATCACGCCAAGCCACCTAGAAGGCCTGTCCAGCACCGAACGAGAGGATCGGATCGGTCTCGTCGCCCCCTCCCAGGACCGGGAAGCCGATGTCCACGCGTGTGACCGTGCGGCCGCTCGTGCGACTGCCGAGCAGGCGCAGACCCAGTCCCACAGAGACGCGGGGACGTTCACGCTCTCGCTCGCCCGCCTTCCAGGCCACGCCGGCATCCACGAAACCGACCAGGCCGAAGGAGATCAAGCCCCAGAGATCCTCGGCCAGGGTCACTCGATCCTCGAGATTGAGCAGCAGAACCCGCTCGCCCCAGAAACGGTAGGCATCGAATCCGCGCAGGCCGCTCTCGGCCCCCAGGGTCAGGATTCGCTGCGGCGTGAGCGCCCGGCTCCAGTCCCAGCGCAGGCGCGTGGCGAGCAGCTGCCGACGCGTGATGTGCTGATAGTAGCGCAGCGCGCTCTCCCAGCGCGTGTTGAAGAGCTGTCGGTCATCGACCTCGGCACGCGCCAGGACCGCGAAGCGCGCGAAGCCGCCACGGAACGAAGCGACACCCTGTTCGGCTTCCAATAGGAAGAAGGCGCCCTCGCCACGGCTGCCCCACGCCGGTGTCGCATAGCCGGCGAAGAGCTGCAGCTCGGTGCCCAGGTTGAGATCGGACCGATGCTCGAAGGCATCGACACCGGATACCTGGCGGTAGCGCTCGACGACGTAGTGGAAGGTCACCCCAGGTGCGCGTACATCCCAATCGTGCAGCGGCGGCAAGTCGCCCGGCGCGCCGGCGTCCGGTTCGTCGTAGACTTCGTGCGCGAGATAGACCCCCGGCGAGACCCGCAGGGCCCACCGCCGGCCGCCCGTCACCCGGCCGCCGGCCCGCGCGAGCAGCTCCCAGAAGTCGAGATCCCACTCCGGACCCTCGAGGCCACCGCGATGATCGACGAAGGTGCCCTCGAGGCGATCGGCGCCGAGGGTGAATCCCCACGGTGTGGCGGCCTGTTCAAAGCGGCGCTCGAGGAAGAGCCGTTCTGCGCGACGCTCTCCCCCTCCCGACGCCGCGGCCACCAGCCACAGGTTGCGACCCAGCAGCTGCGGATCGATCAGCCCCACGCCCCAGAAGGTCTGCACCTCATCCTCCCCGAGGCGCAGCGAGACCTTCTTCCCGAGGCCCAGCAGATTCGTCTCGCGAGCGCCGACCGACCAGGTCATCAGTCCCCCCTCCTTGCGGATCTGGAAGTCGACCTGCGTCGTCCAGACATCGCGCGTGCGCACGATCAGATCGACCGAGTCGCCCGGCGCGTAGCCGCTGATCTCGATCTGACTGTGCAGGAAGGGGTAGCTGCGCAGGCGGCGCAACGAGGCCGCCAGATCTTCCGGGCAGACCGGTTGCCCCTCACGGAAGTGCAGGCCGCGTCGCACCACGCCCTCGCGGGTGGTGACGTGCAGCGCATTGGCCAGTCTTCCGTAGAGGGTCTCGGCCGCCGGCTCCCCGGGACGGTAGATCGGTTCGCGGATGATCGTCAGGGAGCGGCAGATCGGGCAACGCTGCGAGTCGGCCGGCGCCGGCGCCGCGAGGGCAGCCGCTTCGGCACCGGGGGAGCGGCGGGGGGCGTCGCCTACGGACTCGCCGGGCGTATCGCCAACGAGCCCTCCCTGCGCACCGTCAACGGGCGCGCCGCGCGCACCGCGCGAGGCATCGGCGACCCCGGCCAGCAGCAGCAGCAGGCCCAGGAGGGCTTTCGCGAGGCTCCGCGCCTCCCCTTCGCTACCCCGCACCGGATCCCCCATTGGCGCCCTCGCGGCGTCCTTCGGCCCGCACGGCGGCGGCTTGCCGCGCGCGGCGCCGGAAGCGTAGAATGGCCGAGCATTGGCGAACGTCCTACAGCGTCTGCCTATGGAAACCTCGCCATCGCGCCTTCGCAAGGGGGAAAGCATGAAGCGAGCCCAGCGAGCGATCGCCCGCCTCTACTGGATCGACGTTGCCCTGCGGCGCGGCGGCTATCCGAACGCCCAGGGCCTCTCGGGCGAGCTGGGCGTCTCGCGCGGAACGATCCTGCGCGATCTCGCGCGCCTGCGCGATGCGTTCCGCGCCCCGTTGACCTACGACCCGGCCGAGCGGGGCTTCGCCTATCGGCGCACCTTCTGCCCCGATCTCCCCCGGCTGAGCGCCGAAGAGACGATCGAGCTCGCGCGGGCCGCGGATCGCACCGGTCCGATCTCCGGGACCGCTCTGGAAGGCGCGCTGCTGGCCCTGCTCGACGACCTCGCCCAGCTCCTCCCGGAGGAGACGGCGCGCGCGCACTTGGGCGGTTCGCGACGCACGGCCGCCCACCCGACGTCAGGTGAGGGGATGCGTCAAGACCCGCCCGAGCAGCGCCTCTCTCCGAGCGAGGAACCCGCGCGACGCCGCGCCCGCCGGCGTCTGCGGGGCACCGGGGGAGGCGCCTCCCCCGATCCGAATCCGACGGCGGTGACGCTGCGCTTCGATCGGGTGGCCGGACCGGAGATCCTCAGGGCCGGCTTGCTGCGCCGCGAGGAGGTCCAGCTGCTGACCGATGGCGGCTTCGAGACGACCCTCGAGACGCGCGATCCCGACGCCCTGCTGCTCGAGCTGTTGCGTTGGTCGCCGAACTTCGAGATCAGCAGCCCGGCCTGGGTTCGCCGCCGTCGCACGACGCTTCTGCGGCGCCTGCTACGAGCCAGCGAGACCCCGCGCACGGGGCGGCGACGCAAGTAGCCCGCTCTCGCCGCCCGCGTGGAGCCACGCCACAAGCGCATCGCCGCCTCGCCCTCCGCCACGCCCCCACGAGGAGTCAACATCGCGTCCAGTGCGGCCGATAGATGACCTAGAGTCATTGCCGTCTGCGGTGCAACTAATTGCGATGAAGCCGGTTACGCGGATGCGCATTCCGCCTGCGCCTGGGGGCGGACCCATCGAGTCCAGAGGGAGAGGAGTCGTCGGATGAAACGAAGCGTCCTTGGCGAGAACGAGCTGCCTCGGAGCTGGTACAACATCGCCGCCGATCTGCCCGAGCCGCTACGGCCGCCGCTCGATCCCGGAACGGGAAAGCCGATCGGCCCCGAACAGCTGGCCGCCATCTTCCCGATGCCGCTGCTCGAACAGGAGATGTCCGCCGAGCGGGAGATCGCGATTCCCGAGCCGGTGCTGGACGTCTATGCGATGTGGCGTCCGACGCCGCTGATCCGCGCCGTGCGCCTCGAACAGCATCTGGGGACTCCGGCGAAGATCTTCTACAAGTACGAAGGCGCCAGTCCGCCCGGGAGTCACAAGCCGAACACGGCGGTGGCGCAGGCCTACTACAACAAGATCTCCGGCATTGAGCGCCTGGCGACCGAGACCGGCGCCGGGCAGTGGGGCAGCGCGCTGGCCTTCGCCTGCTCCCTCTTCGACATGGCGCTCAAGGTCTACATGGTGCGCGTGAGCTACGAGCAGAAGCCGTATCGGCGCAGCCTGATCCAGACCTGGGGCGGAGAGATCGTCCCCAGCCCGTCACCCGACACGCCCGCCGGTCGTCAGGTGCTCGAGGCCACGCCCGACAGCCCCGGGAGCCTGGGCATCGCGATCAGCGAAGCGGTGCAGGATGCGGCGCATCGCGACGATACCAACTACTCGCTCGGCAGCGTGCTCAATCACGTCCTGCTGCACCAGACGGTCATCGGTCTGGAAGCGCAGCGGCAGTTCCGCGACTTCGGATTGGAGCCGGACGTGGTGATCGGCTGCGTGGGCGGCGGCAGCAACTTCGGCGGAATCGCGCTGCCCTACGTCCGCGAGAAGATTCATGGCAAGCCGCTGCGCGCGATCGCCGTCGAGCCCGAAGCCTGTCCCAGCATCACGCGCGGCCACTACCACTACGATTTCGGGGACACGGCTCAGACGACGCCCCTGATGGCCATGCACACGCTGGGCCACAGCTTCGTGCCGCCGGGCATCCATGCCGGGGGTCTGCGCTACCATGGCATGGCGCCCCTGATCAGCCATCTGGTCGAACTCGATCTCGTCGAACCGCAGGCGCCGGCGCAGCTCGACTGCTTCGCCGCGGCGGTCACCTTCGCGCGTACCGAAGGGGTCATTCCCGCGCCGGAGACGGCCCACGCCGTGCAGGCGGCCATCGCCGAAGCCGAGCGGTGCAAGCGGGAGGGCAGTGAGGAGACGATCCTCTTCGGCTTCTCCGGGCACGGGTTCTTCGACATGAGCGCCTACGACGCCTACTTCGCAGAGAAGCTGACGAACTACCAGCTGCCCGAAGATGCGCTCGCGCGGGCCTGGGAGGCGATACGGGAGCTGCCGAAGCCGTAGCGCGTCACTCGAGCACTACGAGACGCATGCTGGATCGCGCAACGCCGCGCTTCAGCTCGAGGAAGTAGACCCCGGACGTCAGCCGGCCGCCGGACGCGCAGCGGCGGCCGGCGGCATCCTGCCAGCGCAGCTGCGTCCGTGCACCCTCGATCGCGTCCAGGACTCCGCCCGCGCCTTCGGCCACCGAGCGCTGGCCGCACAGGATTCGCCACGGCTGGCCAGCGCGCAGCGGGTTGGGCACGATCCGCAGCGCGCCCATCGCGTGCGTGCCCTCCGCGGGCGCGACGCCCGAGAAGCTCTCGAAGTATCCCGCATAGACGTCCTGATGGAAGTTGCGGATGTCGGTCCAGACCGGCGTGACGCGGCCGTTCCAGCCGGTCAGTCCGATGTACTCCCCGAGCAGCCCGGCGCGCGAGAGGGAGATCTGCGGCGTCGCATGCGGCGGCGAGCCCGCCCGGGAGATCTGCGGCGCAGTCTGCGGCGGCCCCGCTCCCGCCGCGGCGTAACTCGGATCCGAGGGCGCCGTGCTGACCTGCACGTTGGGCGTCCAGGTCGCCCCTCCATCGAACGACTGAGTCAGCACGCAGTGGTAGGTCAGGTTCTGGGGATCGTGGCGGCGATCCAAAAAGACGACACTCACCACGCCCTGATTGTCCACCGCCAGCCACGGGTGGAACTGGTCGCGATGATTGCCCGGCGCATCGTCGTTGATGCGCACCGGCTCCGACCAACTGACGCCCTGATCGTCGCTCCAGGTTACCCAGATGTCGCGATCCGGCAACCCCGCGCGGCGATCCATGAACGAGAGGTAGAGCCGGCCGCTGTAAGGCCCATCAGTGATGTCGGCGTCCATGTGCGGCGAGGAGTAGGCGTCCACCCCTCCGTCGAGCACGGTCGAGGGCGTGTAGACATCGACCACCGCACGATCGCTGCCGAAGGTCTCGCCGCCATCGTCGGAGCGATCGATCCGGATGTCGCTGTAGCTGTAGCTGGTCCAGGCGACGTAGACCTGGCCATCGCGGCCGACCACCGGAATCGGAAACTGCACACCGGACTGATCGCTGACGCGCACCGTCTCGTCCCAGCTCTCTCCGCTGTCGGTCGAGCGGCGCAGCTCGATCGTCGTCGTCCAGCCGAAGCGCGTCCAGGCAACGTAGAGATTGCCGGCGTGCAGGCAGTCGGTGCGGTCGCAGGCGATCAGCTCCTTGTCCTCGAAGACATCCGGGTACTGATCGATCACCTCCAGCGGCGGCCCCCAGGAGACACCGCCGTCGGTGGATTTGAAGACGTAGAAGCCGTTCTCCTGCGATGTGCTGACGTAGGAGAGCACGATCGCGTAGAAGTTGCCGTCCGCATCGGCGGTCACCCCGGGATCGCTCTGCCATGGATAGTGCGGCTCCTCGAACAGCCCGCCCTCGGTCCAGGTGCGACCGCCGTCGAAGGTGTAGGCCCAGCCGACCTGACGATACCCGAGGCGGAAATCGCGCCAGACGGCTACCCTGTTGTCCGGATCCGTGGGATTGATGGCGATCTGCTCCTCGTTCTGCAGCTCGCTGGTCTCGTCCTGATTGAGGCGCATGTTGATCCATTCATCCGCGGCCGAATCGGCAACGAACCAACCGGCGGCCAGAAGCGTGAGCACTGCCGCGCCGAGCAGCGACGCGGCCGGATGACGAGACATGCGCATGACCTACCTCCATGGAGCAGCGTGGGCGGACGATCCGGTGGATGGGCGTTTGCCGGAAGCCGCGGACCGATGTGCAGCTACCGATGGGATTGTCTCACATCCCGGCAGACGGATCCAACTGCGGTGGACGCACCTCCACGGCGCCCGCGCGGTCGGTGAAGACGCAGGGCCCCAGAAAGAGCGCCATCGTCTCGGCATTGGTGCGCAGATGGCTCGTCAGGCGCGTGGTGCGGAAGCGCAGCGCGCATCCCGCCAGCGCTGCCGGCAACAGCAGTTGATCGGCCAGGTGCCGATCGAGCGTCGCCTCGCTCTCGAGGAAGGCCAACGCCTCCTGCGACGCTTCGCGCGCGACCGCCTCGGCCGGCTTGCCGCGCGCCCCGAGACCAGTGAAGCCGCCCGCGATGAGGGGGCGCGCGTCCCCGGGCGCAGAGGCCCCGCCGAATGCCGCCTGCGAGGCCGCCGCTCGTGCTTGCCGGGGTTCCGCCGGCACGTCGTCGTGCCCGCTGTCCACGCGGACGAAGAGGTAGGTGCCCTGCGGGCCGTGCGCCTGCTCGATACGAGAGCGAAAACGCCACGGTCCGCGGGAGAGGATGCCGCTCGCCGTGGCGATCATGCGCTCGCCGATCCCGCGCGGCAGGGAGGAGACGACCGCGGTGGCGGTCACTCGGATTGCACGCGCCGGCGGACGCTCCAGAATCAGGAACGGGTGCGACGGACCGCTTCTCGCGGGACCGTTTCTCGCCGGGCCACCGCTCGGATGGTCGGCGTTCGGCTGGGCGTCGGCCGCGCTCTTCCGCGAGCAAGTGCCGACCCCACCGATCCCGACCTCGATCTCGCCGCCGCCGCGGGGATAGAAGCCGTAGCGCACCAGTCGCGCCTCCAGTCGCCAACCCACGAGCGCGAGCATGGGCGCATACAGATCGCGCAGATAGTCGAGCGAGGGAGCCCAGGCCACGTGACTGCCCCCCTGAATGCGCAAGCGCGAGGGAGCCGACAGTCGCAGCAGCGGCACCGCCACGGTCTGCGCCACGAGCGTCGTTGCGCCGGCGGTCCCCACGGCCCAACGGTACTGCCCGGCGCGCGACGCCCGCGGGGTGAACCTGATCCGCATCGAGCCCAGCTCGTCGCCTTCCAGGGCCGCGCCGCATACCTCGGCCGCCGCGCGCAGCGCCGTCCGGTGCTGCGCCGCCAGACCGGGCCGGGGACGGCGGGCCCGGATGCCGCAGATCTCGCAGGGC
>WJJG01000002.1 GCA_014729815.1 Candidatus Eiseniibacteriota bacterium | reverse complement strand
GAAGCACGCTACGAGAACCTCCGCGGGCACTCCTCGCGGGTGCATGATCTCGCGCTCCGTATTGCGAGCACGCTGGCGCTTTCGCCGACGGCGCAGGAGACGGTGGCCTATACGGGCTTGCTCCACGATCTCGGCGCGCTCGAGGAGTACGAACGCCTCTTCGGCTCCCATCGGCAGCTCACCGATGAGGAGCGCATGGCACTGCGTCAACGCACCTGTGCCGGCGTGCGCGGGCTGCTCGAGCGCGCACAGTTGCCGGAGGTGGCCGAGGCGGTCTATCGTCTCAACGAGTATTGGGACGGCTCCGGCCTGCCCGAAGGACTGGCGGGGGAGTCGATTCCGCTGGCGTCGCGGATCGTGGCGCTCGCCAATGCCTTCGACGCTCTGACCCACTCGCGACCCCATCGGCGGGCCTATGGTCCCGAGGATGCCGCGCAGATCATCCGCGATCGTGCCGGACATCAGTTCGATCCGGCAGTCGTGAGCGCCTTCACGCAGGCGGCCGGAATCGAAGTCGGCGAGGCGCTCGAGCCGACCTCCGGTCATGGGGACGGGGAAGAGGCGACCGGCACGACCGGCTAGTCGCGCACGATTCCCACCACGCGTGGCGGATCTCCAGGTGGGTAGTAGACATGCACCCGGGTCGCAGCTCCCCGGCGCTCACCCTGCGGTCCGAGGGCCGTCACGGTGGCCACGCCATAGCGCCGCGGATCATCCTGGGGGACGGACGGCAGGGGTGCGAACGGCGTCAGGTCGAACGACGCCGATGACACGCCGCGCACCTGCTGGGCTCCACTGTCTTCTCCGTTCTCGTACGCATAGCGCAGCAGGAAGCGCTGCTGCTCTCCGTTGCGCAGGCCGGCGGCAACACCCAGATCGTCGCAAAGCAGCCTCCAGCGACCCGCGCCCTCCTCGCGCACGCGGAAGCTGCCGGCCCCGTTGATTCGCTCTAGATAGGCCCTGCCGATCGTCTGCCAGCGCATCAGAAGCTGGTGTGCCACGCGCGCCTCGAGCTCGGGGGGGAACTCCGCGGCCGAGACGGCGGCCCGAATCTGCGCTTCGTCGAACGAGAGCAGCAGCGAGAGCCCCCAGTAGAGATCGGCATGGCCCATCTGCGTGAACGGCCGGAACGGATCTGGCGGGAGCCAATGCGCAGCATCGAAGGCGAACGACTCGGCGCTCGCTGCACCGGGCTCCGCGCGCATGTGCTCCAGGCATCCGAGCGTCGCCGAGAGGCCGACGAGGTAGTGACGAAGGTAGCGACCGGAGGAGAGGTAGAGATCGAGGGTCCGCGAGGGCCGCAGGCCGGGGTGATCGAGCCAGGCGATCAGCGGCAGAAGCCCCCGCAGCGCGCGGCGGTCCTCATGCGGAATCCGGTCGTTCGGATCGTCGGAGCGCGTGCCGCGGTCTCGAAAGCCGCCCTTGCGCTCGCCGGCCGGAAGACGGCTGGCGGCCACACGTACGCGCCCCTCGTCGGCCAGCCGCAGGAGCAGTCGATCGAGGGCGTCCTGCTCCAGCGTCCCCTCTCCGCCCCGCAAACCGATGGCGCGCGCCGCGTCGCTCAGCGTCAGATCGGCGGGATCGATCGTCAGGATCCGTGCCGGCAGCACATGGTAGCCGGCGGCGTGCAACAGCCGCGCGGCGACGATCGCCGCTCCGGTGGCCAGGAGCGGATGATCCGGACGATCGAACTCGAGGATCCAGCGGTCGCCGCCCGCGTCGCGTATGAGCAGGAACGGCTCGCGCCCGTCGCAGCGGCCCGCGAGCACATCCAGGGGCCCGCGCGCGATCAGCGCCCGCGGCGCATTGCCGCGCGCGATCTCTTGCGTCGAGAGGCGCCGCTGGCCGTTGCGCGGGCGAAACCAGGAGCAGGCCGGGACGCGATCGAGGGCGTTGATGTCCTGAGCCGGGCGCGGCGTGTGCAGCGCCAGCAGGTCGTCGAGAGGGGTGCGGCCGTGGGCGTCGACGAGCCAGCGGTTCATGTTCCAATCGCTGCGGTCTGGCTCCGCGATGGCGCTCGTATCGTCGATGGCACGCACCAGCGGTGCATCCGGCGCGAAGCGGAGCGGGGCGCCCGCGCGAGCGGAGGTGCCGAGCATCGCCGGGATCGCCAGGATCGCCAGCAGTAGGAACCCATGCAGCGCCAATCGAGCTTGGTGGGGGTCGCGTGGCGGAGCGCCTCGGCGCCGTACGCAGGCCGGGCATCTCATCTGCGTTCCCTCCTGTCCTCTCGAGCGAAGGCCGACTCCAGCGTCACGGAGAAGACGAGATCCTCTTCGCTGTAGGCGGCGAAGCCGCGCAAGCAGAAGAGGTCGTGCGTCGCGTAGCGCAATCCGGCGCCATACGCGTAGTGCACGCCATCGAAGTTCATGCGCAGTGGGCTGTTGGGATCGGTGAGCTTCGGCACCGTCTCGCCCGCGTCCACGAAGAGACACAGCTCCGCGATGCGACTGAAGGCGATGCGATACTCGAGCGTCGCCAGCACCGTGGCGTAGCCGGCGAAGCGGTCCTCGTAGAAGCCGCGCAGAGAGCTGCGCCCGCCAAGGGTGAGCAGGTCCGAGAAGTGTAGGCTGTCCGCATCGCCGCGGTCGATCTCTTCCCCCGCCAGGCGCACCACCAGCGTGTGCCGCTCGCCCAGCGGTACGTAGCCCTGCGCCTCCAGCCCGTAGCGGGAGAAGCGGGTCGTATCGTCGCCCGCGCCCTGCGCCCGCGCGTAGTAGATCTCGCCCCGGAAGCCGGCTGTGGGTCGGCCGCGTTCGTTGCGCGCATCGAACAGCAGCGCCGCCTCGTACCAGCGCTTCTGCGGATCGGTGGCCGGACCCAGGACGGTGACCGATTCGGGAAAGCGTTCCCCGATCCCCACCTCGTCGCTGGGCAACTCGTGCGCGCGCGCGATCGCCGTGCGCGTCTCGGCCACGGTCAGATCGCAGCGCAGGCGACGCCAGGGCGCGTAGTGTAGGGTGCCGCGCATCACGAAGCGCTCCAAGTCGTAGAAGCTCAGGCTGTCGCGGCTGCTGTCGTTGCCGATCCCGAAGTGCGGGTGGTGCGCGGTATTCTCGTACTTGGCCCGGATCGTGTACCCCCAGCCGCTGCGGTACGGGGTCAGCTGATCGTCGGCGCTGCGGAAGGTCAAGGCATAGACCTGGGCGTGGGCGCCTCCGTACGCGACGCGGTAGGTGATCGCGCTGCCGCCGTGCAGCGGATTCCCCGTGGCGGCCCGGAAACCGGCATTGGCGCCCCACTCCGGGTCGACCCCGATCGTCGGGATGAAATAGCGGTCGCGGCGCAACCCGTGCCAGATGCGATCCAGCGGTAGGATCGGATCGAGTGTGCCGGCGATCCAGCGCGCCGGTGCGGCGGCCACGTACACTGCGGCGCGCAGCGGAAAGAGCAGCGCCCGGGGAACCCCGCGCGCGGCGCGGGCCAGACCACTGCGGTCGCGCGGAAGCCGGCCGCGGATCTCGGTAGGGGAGGGGGGAGGCGCAGCGGTTTGGTCGGCGGTGTCTGCCTGCATCGCGAGCGCGCTGTCGGGCTCCGCGGCGGCGACGGCTTGTGCGGCGGCGACTTCTCCGTCGGCGTGCGGTGCGACGGTCGCCACGCAGAGCAGAAACAGCGCTGCGCAGGCTCCGCGGCGCCCGTCGCGAACTCCCCGGTGGCCACGGGCCGCTCGCGCAGGCGGCATTCCGGTATCTCTTGCCTGCAACTCGATCACGGTCTTCCCCCTCGCCGTGGGTGGTCGAATCTAGCCCGACCCCGCGCCGCTCCGTGGCCGGGATCGTGCCGCGGCGGGGACCAGCATGGCAGATTTCGCACAGAGTCTAGCTGCAGGTCGCATTCGCGCAAGCGATTTGCCCGATGGGACGCACTCCCGCAGTTCGTTCTCAGGGCCGTGCGTCGTCTGCCGATAGCTGGGTCAGGGCAGGCTCCTTGGACTCCGGCTGTCCGGCGGCTCCCTCGAGGTCATTCGCACCCGGAGTGCAACGCCTGCGCCTCGCCGCAGCCCGGCTCCCGACGGGAGCCGGGCCTTTTCTTCCCCCCGGCCGTTGGCTAGACTCGATCTGCTGCGATTGACAAGTCGATGGTCTTCCGCACGCCAGAGACGATTCCAGATCTGGGAGGAACCATGTCTTCTTCCGCGCCATCTGCTCCACCGGATCGCGTACCAGAACACATCGCGCTGATTCCGGATGGAAATGGCCGTTGGGCGCGGGAACGCGGTCTGCCGGTTTCCGAGGGGCATCGCCGTGGCGCCCAGGCGGTCGAGGGCTTCCTGCGCGTTTGCCGCGACTGGGGCGTGGCGTATGCGACGGTGTGGGGCTTCTCGACGGAGAATTGGGCCCGCAGCCGGGGCGAGATCGACGCCATCATGCGCCTGGTCGGCATCTATCTGCGCCGCAATCGCAAGCGGTTCGCGCGCGACGGCATGCGCTTCCGGCACATCGGACGCCGCGATCGTCTGGCGCGAGAGTATCCCAAGCTCGCCGAGCTCTTCACCGATCTCGAGACCGAGACGAGCGACTACCGGCCTCACACGCTCAACCTGGCGCTCGACTACGGTGGGCGCGACGAGGTGCTGCGAGCCGTTCGCTCGCTGATCGAAGCCGGCACGCCGGCGGCGGAGATCGATTGGCGGACCTTCTCCGCGGCGCTCGATACGGCCGGCCAGCCGGATCCGGATCTGGTCCTTCGCAGCTCAGGAGAGCAGCGCCTCTCGGGGATACTCCCCATGCAGGCGGTCTACGCAGAACTCTACTTCTCGCCCAAACTGCTGCCCGACATGGCAGAGGAGGACTTCCGCGAGGCGATTCGGGCCTTCGCTCGACGCGAGCGCCGCTTCGGCGCGCGCCAGCGCTCGGGCGGGAGGGCGTCGGAGGCCGATGCGACGGAAGTGGGGACGCGTCGCGGGCAGCGGGGCTGAGCCCGGTGACGGGCGGAGGTCGCATGGCCGAGATCCAGGTCGATGAGCAGGCGGTCGAGCAGGCGCGCAGCTACCTCTCGGCTCGCTCTGCGGACGTCAACCGTGTGCTGGGTGACTTCTGGCAGCGCAAACGCAAGGAATGGTCCGACTTCCCTGCCATTGTGCCCGGGGCGTTCGACGCCTACGAACGCCTCACCGGCGCGGGCAAGAAGATCCGCGCCGGGCTGCTCTGCTTGGGCTACGATGCGGCGCGGCGCGCGGACTCGCCGCGTCCGGCGGATGCGGACGGCGTCTTTCGGGCCGCAGGCGCCATCGAGATTCTTCACAACGCCTTCCTGATTCATGATGATATCGTCGACCACGCCGACCTGCGCCGCAGCGCTCCGACGGTGCATCGGCACTACGCGACGCTGGCGCGCGAGCGTTTTGCGAACGACCAGGAGGCGCTGGCCTATGGCAGCGCGGTGGCCCTCAACTTCGGTGACAAGGGCCAGGCGCTGGCACAGGAGCTCCTGCTCGCCTCGCGCTTCCCGCCCGAGGTGCTCCTCGACGCGATTCGCCTGCTCGGGCAGGTGACGGCGGAGACGGTCGCCGGGCAGCTACTGGATGTCGAGGACATCCGTCTGCCGGAGCTGACCGAGCGTCAGGTGCTGCGCATCCATGAGTACAAGACCGCGCACTACACGATCATGCTGCCGCTCCTGATGGGCGCGATGCTGGCCGGGGCCTCCTCCGAGGCACAGGCCGCTACGCGCCGCTTCGCGATTCCGGTGGGGGTCGCCTTCCAGATCCAGGACGACATCCTGGGTCTCTTCGGCGAGGAGCGGCTCCTCGGCAAGCCGGTCGACTCCGACGTGCGTGAGGGCAAGAAGACCCTGCTCTTCGTCGACGCCTTCGCCGAGGCGTCCGGGGCCGATCGCCAATGCCTCGCGCGTGCACATGGAAACCCGGAACTGGATCGGGCGGACCTGGATGCGGTCCGGCGCATCGTGCGCGAGAGCGGCGCGCTCGCGCGCTCGGAAGGGCTGGCCCGTCGGCTGGTGGCCGAGGGGAAGTCGCATATCGCTGCCATGACGACCGATCCGGACGCGCGGCGGATCCTGCTCGGGCTGGCCGACTACCTCATCATCAGACGCACCTAGCTTGACCGGTCCCACGGCGTACCGTAGACTCGCCGCGCCGGCGAACGGAGCCCGATCGGGCCGTTCGTCGAAGTGGCATCCTCGGGAACCGGTCTCGGAGTAGCCGACCTTCCGGTGATCCGCGGGTCCGAGCACCCAGCCCATGCGCCGCGCCGGTGCTCCCCGCGTCTTCGGGTGCCAGGCGGAGGATCCTGTCCGCGGGACGACGGTCTGCCCGTCCCGCGCGCAGGCGCCGGTGGCTGCACGCCGGCGACGACAGGAGGGTGCGCGATGCGAGTAGGTAGCGGAGGGAAGCGCTTCCGTCACCGAAGAAGCACCGCGGACGCCGGTGGCCCGCGCGCAGAGAGATCGGTGGTGTCGATCCGGAGCGAGCATCGCGCGTGCGCCTCGGGGATCTGGATCCGCAAACGGCTTGACGACGATCGCGCGGCGCGCAGGAGTTTGTCGTTCGATGTGGACGATGCTGTATGCCCTGCTGGCGATCTCCGCCTCCCTGGAGTTCGCCGTAGGGGTCTGGTTCGCGATTGCAGGGAGCTCCCATCCGTTCCTGCAATGGCTGATGCAATCCGTTGTCGGGAGGACTGATCTTCCGGAACCGTTCCGTTTCCTGGCCTACTTCATCGCGTTGGCCTGCTTGCTGGCCGCGGGGTTGCACCTGCTGGCCTGGCGGATGATCCGCGACGAAGAGGAAGCGGGCCATACTCTGGTGACCCTCTACGGAGCCTTCGCCCTCCTGGGCGGCGCGCTGCTCTTTCTGGGCGCCCGCGGGATCGGCGCCCTGAGCAGCGCAGGTTCCGCGCCGATGCCCGCCTGGGTCTTTCTGGTGGCCGATTCGTTGCGTGGCGCCCTGCTCGTGTCCGTGGCGGCCATCGCACGCAGCAGCCCGCGCACGCTGAGCTCGCTGCGTCTGCCGTCGGAGCGTGTGCGGCGATCGCGGGAGGATCGTCGGCGCGGCGGCGATCGCGATCGCTCCGACCGGCTTCGCACGCGCAGCGACAGTCGCCGCCGGGGCGGCGGCAGCCGCCGCAGCCGGAGCGATCGTCGCAGGGGCGGGGGCCAGCGCGAGGACGAGAGGAAGCGCGCGGTTGATCGCCCGCGGGAGGAGCGTCGCCGCCGCAAGCCTGCGGCTGCGCAGAGCGGCTCGGGCGGAACGACGGCCGCGACGGGCGAGGAGCGCCCCCGTTCGAGCCGCCGCAGGCGTCGCGGCTCGCGCGGGTCCCGGCGCCGGGGCGGACGAGGCCGCCCATCCCCTTCCGCGGAGTCCGCGTCTTCCTCGTCCGCCTCTCCTGCGACCGAGCAGACAGAGCCGACCCAGAAGCGCGAGACGGAGCCGACCCGGAAGCGCCAGAGCGAGCGCGAAGCGCGCGGCTCGCAGAAGCGCCGCGGGCGAGACGTCCGATCCCGCTCCCGCGAGCGCGAGCCTGGCCGAGAGGGCTCTGGCCGGGAGGATCGCCGCCGCAGCCGTCCGCAACCGGAGACGTCCAAAGCGGCCGAGGATCGTCCATCGGCGGCGGAGTTGGTCGATCGGCTTCCCGAGGCCACCTGGAAGGACGTGGGCGTGGGGGGGCGGCGAAAGAAGGGTCGCTACTCGACCGGGGCCCTCTTCCGGCCCCGGCCCACGCGCGTGCGGAGGCAGTTGGGCGGAGGCTTCGCCGCAACCGAGGAGGACTGGAGCTGGCCGGCGCTAGAGGAGCCGGCGGCCGAGCCCGAGCCTCCAGAGGCCGAAGAGACGACGCGCAACAAGCGCAGGGAGGCGGCTGCCTCGCGGCCCGCTGCCGCGGATGACGCCCTGCGCGAGGAGACTCGTGAGGCGAACGGGGGCCAGGCGCCCTCGAATGGGGAGACGTCGGAACAGGCGCCATCGGATGACGAGCCGCGTCCCCCGGCCTAACGCCATGGTGGCCGGCCTCCCCGACGCCCGCCGCGCGCGCTACATCGCATCGGGCGCTGCGATGCCCAGCAACGCGAGCCCGCGCCGTAGGGTCGCGGCTGTCGTCAGGCACAGATGCACGCGCGCGCGCATCCTCTCTTCCGTCTCGGCACGCAGTACCGGGCAGTTGTGATAGAAGCGCGCGTAGGCCTTGGTGAGATCGAGAAGGTAGCCGGCGATCGGCGCCGGGCTGAGTTGGCCAGCCGCGAGGCGGAGCACGCTGGGGAAGCGCGCCAGCTCGATGCACAGCGCCTTCTCCTCCGGCGCGCCAAGCTGTTCCGCTGCATCCACGCCGCCACGCAGTCCGACCGCGATGCGGACCGCAGCGGGGCCGCGGGGCGAATCGTCGGCAAGTTGGCCGCGGTCCGGCATGCTTCCCTTCTCTGGCAGCGGGGCGCCGGTGCCGAGGCCCGCGAAGGGGTCCGGTAGGGGCGCGAGCAGCAGATCCTCGGTGGCGAGTTGTCCGGCAGCGATGCCTTTGCGCACGATGCTGCAGATCCGCGCGTGGCTGTACTGCACGGCAGGTCCGGTGTCGCCTTCGAAGTCGATCGTCGCATCCGGATCGAACTGGATGTTCTTCTCCGCGCCCACCTGCAAGAGGTACATCTTCAGCGCGCCCTGGCCGATTGCATCGGCCAGGGCATCGAGCTCGACCGCGGACGGATCCACATAGCCTCCCGCCAACGCCTTGCGGCGCGCGACGGCGGCCAGTTCGTCCAGCAGATCGTCGGCATCCACCGCGCGCCCCTCGCGCGACTTCAGCTTGCCCATGCCGTGGGGTAGTGTGACCAGCCCGTAGCTCAGATGGTGACACTGGGCGGCCCAGGGCATTTCGAGCTGTGTGAGCAGGGCGAAGAGCATCTTGAAGTGCAGCACTTGCTCGCTGGCAACCACGTAGATCGAGCGATCCATGCCGAAGTCATCGAATTTGAGCACCGCCGTGCCGAGATCCTGCGTGATATAGACCGACGTGCCGTCGGAGCGCAGCAGGATCTTGTCCTTGAGACCGAACGCCTCCAGGCGTGCCCACGCCGATCCATCGTCCGCGCGCTGGAAGACGCCTTTCTCCAGCCCCTGCTCGACGAGCTGCTTCCCCAGACCGTAGGTCTCGCTCTCGAAGTACCATTTGCGGAAGCGGCAGCCGAGCCGGCGGTAGGTCCGATCGAAGCCCTCGTAGACCCAACCGTTCATCGTTTCCCACAGCGCGCGCGTCTCGGGGTCCCGTTGCTCCCATCGCCGCAGGCAGTCGCGGGCCTCGGCCATCAGTGGCGAGACTTCCTCGAGGCGGCGTTCGGTCGACGCGTCGATCTGGTCGGGGGCGATCCCTTGATCCCGCGCCAAGCGCCGCTTCTCCTCCCGCAAGGCGTTCTCGAAACGCACGTAGAAAGATCCGACCAGGGCGTCGCCCTTCTGGCCGCTGCGCTGCGGGGTGATCCCCCCGCCCCACTTCTGGTAGGCGACCATCGATTTGGCGATGTGAATGCCGCGGTCGTTGACCAGATTGACGGGAAGGACCGTCTCACCGGCGGCGGCCAGCAGATTGCACAGGCTGAGGCCCAGGAGATTGTTGCGCACGTGGCCGACGTGCAGCGGCTTGTTCGTGTTGGGCGCCGAGTATTCGACCATCGTGGTGCGGCCGGTGTCGGGAAGTGGCGCGCCGTAGGGCGGCTCGGCGGACGCGATCTGCCGCGTGATCGTCCGCGCCAGCGAGCCCGAGTGCAGGAAGAGATTCAGGTACGGACCGACCGCCCGTACGCCTTCGATGCGCGGGATGCTCCCGGACTGCGCCGCGGCGTCCAACGCCGCCGGAGCCCGATCGGCCAGGGTCGCGGCGATCTCGTTGGGCTTCCGCCCGAGTCGCTTGGCCGCCGGGAAGCAGGGAAAGGCCAGATCCCCCATCTCCGGTCTGGGGGGACGGGTGACCGTGAAGGCGTCCGGATCGAGGGGCGCCGGCGAGCCTCGCCGGTCCGAGTCCCAGGCATTGCGCAAGACCTCCAGGAGCAGATCGCGCACGCGCAGGATGAAGTCGAACCGGTCCTGACCTGCCTGAGCTGTCTGGGGGTGCATTCGGGTTCCTCCGCTGGTCCGGCTGGGCATCATAGCCGAGGCCCACTGTGTGAGCAACGCGGCGTGCGCTCTCTTGATCGTCTCGCCGCCACAGCCTACCATCGCCAACGCTTGCCGGACGCGAATGGAAAGGAGCACAGATGGTCACGCTCAAGACGCGCTACGCCGGACTCGAGGTGCGCAGCCCGATCGTCGTTGGCAGCTCGGACCTGACCGACTCGGTCCAGCGGATCCGCGAGCTCGAGGAACACGGCGCGGGCGCGGTGGTCCTGGGATCGATCTTCGAGGAGGAGATCGCTCTGGAGTACGAGAGCGTCATGGAGGGGCTCCACCAGCAAGGCCGCAATCTGATCGACTACGACTACTACGACTACAAGATCCGCGCGCAGAACCTCGATGCGGTGACCGACCTGATCCGCGACGCGAAGCGGGCGGTCTCGATCCCGGTGATCCCGAGCATCAACTGCGTGTATTCGCACGAGTGGACGCTCTTCGCCCAGGAGCTCGAGAAGGCCGGCGCCGACGCGCTCGAGCTCAACATGTTCTTCCTGCCCTCCGACGCCAATCGCACCAGCCAGGAGACCGAGCAGCTCTACTTCGAGGTCGTGCGCAAGGTGCGCCGCGAGATCTCGATCCCGATCAGCATCAAGATGAGCTACTACTTCTCCAGCCTGGCGCGCATGATCCAGCGGCTCTCCGAGACGGGCATCGCCAGCATGGTGCTCTTCAATCGCTTCTACAGCCCCGACTTCGACATCGATACGCTCAAGGTCGTTACGAGCGACACGCTCAGCTCGGAGGAGGAGTTCCCGATCGCTCTGCGCTGGGTGGCGTTGATGGCCGGTCGGGTCTCCTGTGAGCTGTGCGCCTCGACCGGGATCCACGACAGCCAGACGATGATCAAGCAGCTCCTGGCCGGCGCACACGCCGTGCAGGTCGTCTCGGCGCTCTACCGCCATGGACCGGCCCACATCCGCAAGATGCTCGACGAGCTGCAGGCCTGGATGGCGGCCAAGGGCTTTCGCTCGATCGACGAGTTCCGGGGCAAGCTCAGCCAGGCGCAGAGCGCCGATCCCGCGCTGTACGAACGCGTGCAGTTCATGAAGTTCTTCAGTCACGGCTAGGGAGGCGACGCGGCAGGCCGGATTCGCCGCCCCGATCCGCGTGCCGCTCCGCCCGCTTGGCTTGAGCACAGGCGGCCCGCGGGGCATACTCCAAACGTCCTTCCCACGCTGCGCGACCTCCATCGAACCATGGGGGAACACGTGTCACCGATCCGTCCTCGCTCCTGCCGGCAGAACTGCATGCCACGCT
>WJJG01000298.1 GCA_014729815.1 Candidatus Eiseniibacteriota bacterium | reverse complement strand
GTCCCGGCCGGCGCCCGTGGCGGTCGGCGGAGACATGGCCACCATGCTGGCCGCGCGGCAGCGCGAGATCTCCGTATCGGAGTTCTTCGCCAAGAACCGCCACTTGCTGGGCTTCGACAATCCGGCCAAGGCGCTTCTGACGACCGTCCGCGAGGCGGTCGACAATGCCCTGGATGCCTGCGAAGAGGCCGACCTGCTGCCCCAGCTCCATGTCGAGCTCGAACAGATCCGCGAGGACCGCTTCCGGGTGATCGTCGAAGACAACGGACCGGGCATCGTGCGCGCGCAGGTCCCCAAGATCTTCGGCAAGCTGCTCTACGGATCGCGCTTTCACACGATGAAGCAGTCGCGAGGCCAGCAGGGCATCGGCATCTCGGCCGCCGGGATGTACGGACTCCTGACCACGGGACGTCCGGTTGTCATCACCTCACGCACGGGAAAGCGCAAGGCGGCGCACCAGTTCGAGGTGGCGATCAATACCAAGAAGAACGCCCCCGACATCTTGCGCGACGAGCAGATCGAGTGGGAGAAGCCGCACGGCACACGGGTCGAGATCACGCTCGAAGGGACGTACAAGAAGGGCCGCCATTCGATCGATGGCTATCTGAAACAGGTGGCCGTCGCCAATCCCCACGCGCAGATCGTCTACGTGCCGCCGGTGCGCAAGATCGCCGACGAGGAGGAGGCGACAGCCGAACCGGAGCCGCGGGTGGTCTACGAGCGCATGACCGATCGGCGCCCGCCCGAGGCCAAGGAGATCCGCCCGCACCCACACGGTGTGGAGCTGGGCATCTTCCTAAAGATGCTGCAGGACACCAAGGCGCGCAATCTGCGCGGCTTTCTGCAGACCGAGTTCTCGCGGGTGGGGAACAAGGTGATCGCCGATCTGATGCGTGAGCTGGCGCAGGAGGCCCCCCAGATCACGCCCAAGACCTCGCCCAAGCGCATTGCCCGTCATGACGCCGAGGTGCTGCACCAGGCGCTCGGACGCGTGAAGATCATGGCGCCGCCGACCGACTGCCTCTCGCCGATCGGGGAGGATCTGTTGCAGCGGGCGTTGGAGAGTCGCGTGGAGGCCGACTTCTATGCCACGGTCACCCGTCCGCCGTCGGTCTACCGTGGCAATCCGTTCCAGATCGAGGTGGGCCTGGCCTACGGAGGCAAGCAGCCCGCCGACGAGCTGGCCCAGCTCTATCGCTACGCCAACCGCGTTCCGCTGCAGTATCAGCGCGGGGCCTGCGCCATGACGCGCGCGGTGACCGATCTGCCCTGGCGCAACTACAAGATCTCCCAAGCTCGCGGCGCGCTGCCGACCGCCCCGATGGTCCTGGCGGTGCACATCGCCTCCGTCTGGGTCCCCTTCACTTCCGAAAGCAAGGAGGCGGTCGCGCACTACCCGGAGATCATGCGCGAGATCCGCCTGGCCCTGCAGGAGTGCGGGCGGAGGCTGGCGGCGCACATCAGCAAGCGCCGGCGGATCGCCGACGAGGAGAAGAAGCGCTCCTACATCGCCAAGTACATCCCCCAGATCGGGATCGCGCTGCAGGAGATCCTCGGGCTGACCGATCGGCAGCGCGACCGGACGGTCACCACCCTGACCGACGTGCTCGAACGCAGCCGCAAGATGTGATCACTGCGGTCTCCCCCGTTGACGCGGTGCGGTGCGCGCGGGGGGCGGCCGCAGACGGAAGCGAGGATGCGATGGCCAGAGGGATTGCCAAGAGGTCGCTGGAGAAGATCCGCAAGCAGAATCGCGAGAAGGACAAGCGCACGGTGGAACTGATCCGCGCCACGGCCAAGGAGGTGCACACGACGATCAACCGCCGTGCCAAGCCAGACCTGCGCTTCCCGGTGCGCTCACTCTCGAACGTCTCCTATTCGTCCAGGCGCGGCTACTTCGAAATCGGACGCCAGAAGAAGGTGCGCACCCTGACGGTCAATACGGTCAAGGCCTTCGCGCAGACGCTGCGCCTGATGGGGCTTTCGAAGGAACTCGTCGAGACCAGCGACTTCGCCACCAAGCGAGACGCCTACTACCAGTCGAAGAACTGGGGGGAGGCGATGTTCCGTGACCAGGTGGAGTCGGACACGGTGATGGACGACATCGAGGCGCTCTTCTCGATCTTCTCGCTCAGTCGCGAGCAGCTCCGGTTCGTGCCCGACGAACATGGCGGAGCGGTGGCCGGTGAGTTGATCGTCTACGACACCGACATCGAGACCGGGACGGTCGAGCGCATCGACTGCACGCGTTTCGGGTCGGGCGCCTACTCGATCCCCAGCTCGGTCGAGCACCTCTCCTTCGAGACGAAGGCCAAGTTCGTCCTGGCGATCGAGACCGGGGGTATGTTCCAGCGCCTGCAGAGCCACAAGTTCTGGAAGAAGGCCAACTGCATCCTGGTGAGCATGAGCGGCGTGCCGACCCGTTCGACGCGGCGCTTCATCCGCCGCCTCTCGGACGAGTGCCGCATCCCGGTCTACGCCTTCGTCGACTGTGATCCCTACGGGATCTCGAACATCTACCGCACGCTGAAGGTCGGCAGCGGCAACGCGGCACACATCAACCAGTTCTTCTGCGTCCCCGGAGCCCATTTCCTCGGCGTCACGCCGCAGGACATCGTCGACTACAAGCTGCCCACCCATCCCCTCAAGGATGTCGACGTCAAGCGCGCCAAGGATGCGCTCAAGAACGATCCGTTCTTCGGACAACACAAGTCGTGGCAGAAGGCGCTCCGCCAGCTCCTCAAGATGGGTGTACGCGCCGAGCAGCAGGCGCTGGCCAAGTGGGGATTGAACTACGTGATCGAGGAGTACCTGCCGGCCAAGCTGGGCAACGTCAAGGCGTTCCTGCCGTGACGGCGGGGGCCACACCGCCGGGGCCGTCTTCTCGACCCGGGCGAACCGCCGAGGCGGCGCCGGGCGCCTCGTACGCGCCGGGCGGCTCGCACGCACCGGGCGGCTCGCGCGCACCGGGCGCGCCGGGCC
>WJJG01000297.1 GCA_014729815.1 Candidatus Eiseniibacteriota bacterium | reverse complement strand
CTTCCGGGATGCGGTGCGACGCGCCCTGGCGGCCGCGGGCGGGTCGGGCGTCGTTCTGCTGAGCCCGGGATGCGCGAGCTTCGATCTGTTCCGCGACTACGAGGAGCGGGGGGCGGTCTTCAAGGCCCTGGTGGCCGAGTTGGCCGGCGCCGGCGCAAGAGGGGAGACGGCATGAAGCCGGATCGGTGGGAACCGCTGGTGGCGGCGGAGACCTCCCAGGAGGCGCGGGGAGACCGCTGGCTGCTCTGGGGCACGCTGATCCTCTCGGCGTGCGGGCTGCTGATGGTCTACTCGAGCAGCTGCGCGCTGGGATTGACGCACCGGGGCGGCAACGACTTCTTCTACCTGCAGAGCCAGTTGCTGCGCTGGGGGCTCGGTGTGGGCATCCTGCTGGCGCTGCGTCGCATCGACGCCCACCAGTTCGCCGGCCGCTTCGGCTGGCTGCTCTGGGGCGGACTGATCGTCGCGCTCTTGGTTCTGATCCTGCCGATCGTACCGATCGAGGAGGTGCGCGGGACCCGCCGCTTCCTGCCGATCGGGGTGGGGCGCGTGCAGCCATCGGAGTTCGCGCGCATGGCGATGGTCGTCTGTCTGGCCGGCCTGCTCTCGGGGCGGCAGCGGCGCCTGCGTAGCTGGCGCGGCCTGGCGGCCCCGGTGGCGGTCGTGGGACTGACCGCCGGGCTGATCGCGGCCGAGCCGCACATGAGCCTGGGCCTGCTGACCGCGGCCTCCGGCTTCCTGCTGATCTTCCTGGCGGGCGCTTCGCTGTGGCGCCTGGGCCTGCTGGGGCTTCTGGCCGGAGGGGGGGCGCTCCTGCTGGCCCGCGCCTATCAGTGGGAGCGGGTTGCCCGCTTCTTCAGCGGCACCAGCGAGCTCGGCTACCAGGCCTATCAATCGAAGCTGGCGATCGGATCGGGGGGGATCTGGGGCCTGGGATTGGGCCGCGGATTCCAGAAGTACTTCTTCCTGCCGGATCCGCACACCGACTTCATCCTCAGTGTGGTGGGGGAGGAAGCCGGCCTGATCGGGCTCCTGGTGCTCTTCGGTCTGACGGCCTTGGTCATCGCCCGCATCTTCCGCATCGGGCGCCGCTCCCATTCAAGATTCGCCGAGCTGCTGGCCTACGGCATCGGCGTGCAGTTCGCGTTGGCCGCCCTGCTGCATGCGGCCGTCTGCCTGGTCGTGGCGCCGACGACCGGCGTTCCCTTCCCCCTCATCTCGTTCGGGGGCAGCGCGCTGGTGGCCCACATGATGGGGCTGGGTCTCGTGCTCTCACTTTCGCGGCGGCCGCACCGCATGCCCCTGGCGCCCGGCGTGGGCTGGGCATGGCCGCAGAGCGCCGCCGGGAGGAGATTGTCTTGAAGGTCGCCATCACCGGAGGGGGAACCGGCGGGCACGTCTTCCCGGGCGTGGCGGTCGCCGAGGCTTTGCGCGCCCTGCCGGGCGAGACCGAGATCCTCTTCATCGGCGGCTCGCGAGGGCTCGAGGCGACCGCGATCCCGGACGCCGGATTCGAGTTCCGCGCCGTGCCGGTGCGCAGTCTGCTCGGGCGGCGCCTGCTGGCCGTACCCATGGTCCTCTGGACCCTGCTGCGGGGGGTCGTCAGCGCCTACCGGATCCTGCGCCGGTTCGATCCGGATGTCATCTTCGCCACCGGGGGCTACGTCTCCGGTGCGGTGGCCATCGCGGGACGCCTCTTGCGCCGGCCGCTGGTGCTCCACGAGCAGAACAGCGTTCCCGGTCTGACCAACCGCCTGCTGGCGCGCATCGCCGACGAGGTGCATCTGAGCATTCCGAGTGCGCGGCGCTACTTCACGCGCCGGCATCATCTACGGCTCAGCGGCAATCCGGTGCGGCGCGAGATCCTGGCCGGAAATGCGCGCCGAGCGCTGCGCGACTACGGCTTCTCCCCCGAGCGGCGCACGATTCTCATCCTGGGCGGCAGCCAGGGAGCGCGTTCGATCAATCGCGCGGCGGTCGAGACGATTCGCGCGTTGCGGCGGCGCGACGACCTGCAGTTCATCCTGCAGACCGGCCGGCGCGATCAGAGCCGCCTGCAACGCCAGCTACGCCGACTGCGTGATCGCGTGCGGGTTCGGGCGTTCATCCGGAACATGGGAGACGCCTACGCCCTGGCCGACTTGGTGGTCGCGCGGGCCGGGGCAACGAGTTTGGCGGAGATCGCCGCCGCGGGCCGCGCCGCGATCCTGATTCCGTATCCGCACGCCTCCCACAACCACCAGGAAGCCAACGCGCGCGTGCTGCGGGAAGCCGGGGCGGCGCGCGTGGTTCCGGATCGACGGCTCACGGGGCGCAGGTTGACCTCGGAGATCGCAAACATCATTGACACACCTCGAAAACTGAGAGAAATGTCCAACAGCGCGTTGCTTATGGCGCGTCCGGACGCCGCGCAGAAGATCGCGCGTGCCTTGCGCGCGCTGGTGAGCGGGGGCGTCGAGGAGAACGGCAACGGAGAGGAGAGCATGCGTGGCTAGCGGCGCGCGTGGAGTGGCCAGCGGCGATGGCCGCAGCGACGCCCGCGGCACCGGGCGGGGGACGGAGCCAGGATGATCCAGGGCGCCATCCACAGGGTGCACTTCATCGGGATCGGGGGGACCGGCATGTGCGGTCTGGCCGAGATCCTACTCACCCTGGGCTACGAGGTCTCCGGATGCGACCTGGCCACCGAGACTGCAGCCGTCGAACGCCTCGAGCGGCTCGGCGCGCGTGTGGCAAAGGGCCATGCCCCCGAGCATGTGAAAGACCAGGATCTGATCGTGGTCTCCTCCGCCGTCGGCAGCGATGCCCCCGAGGTGCGTGCCGCCCGGCGCCGCCGGATCCCGGTGCTCAAGCGCGGCCACATGCTGGCCGAGATCATGCGCCTCAAGTATGGTGTGGCGGTGGCCGGCGCCCACGGCAAGACGACCACCACCTCGCTGGTCGGTCATCTGCTCTCGGAGGTGGGTCGCGATCCGACGGTCGTCGTGGGCGGTCGGGTCCGCTCGCTGGCGTCGAACGCGCGCCTCGGCGCGGGGGATATCTTCGTGGCCGAGGCGGACGAGAGCGATGGCTCCTTCCTCGAGATCCTGCCCACGCTCGCCGTGGTGACCAACATCGATCGCGAGCATCTCGATCACTACAAGAACCTCGATGCGATCCTCTCCGCCTTTCGGCGTTTCATGCGCAGCGTGCCGTTCTACGGGGTGGTCGTCCTGTGTGGCGACGATCCGCATCTGCGCACGATGCTGCCGCAGATCAACCGTCCCGTACTGACCTACGGCGAATCGCCGGAGTGCCGCATCCGCATCTCCGACGTGCAGCTCGAGGGGACCCGCAGCCGGTTCCGTCTGACCGTGGGCGAGCGGGATCTCGGGTCGTTCGCGGTGCCGCTGGCCGGCCGGCACAACATCCTCAACGCCACCGCAGCGGTGGCCGTGGGCCTCTTCCTGGGCGTCTCCCCGGAGCTGCTGCGCAGCGCGCTGGCTGGCTTCGCGGGCGTCGGCCGGCGCTTCGAGGCGCGCGGGAGCGCGGCCGGGGTATTGCACCTCGACGACTATGGGCATCACCCGACGGAGGTGCGTGCGGTGCTCGCTGCCGCGCGCGAGGCCTATCGGGAGCGGCGGATCGTGGTGCTCTTCCAGCCGCATCGCTACACGCGCACCGCGGCGCTGCATGCCGAATTCGGCGCGGCGTTCGGGGATGCCGATCTGGTCGTGCTGACCGACATCCACCCGGCCGGCGAGACGCCCATCGCGGGAGTCACCGGCGAGGTGCTGCGCGGCCCGATCGAGACGCAGAGCCGCGTGCGGGTGGTCTACGCGGCGCGCGAGGAAGAGGTCGTGCGCGAGCTGCCCGCCCTGCTGCAGGCGGGCGACCTGCTGGTCACGCTGGGGGCGGGGCCCGTCTGGCGCTGGGGCGATGCCGTGATGGCCCAGGTGGCCGCGCGCGCGTCGGCCTGTTCGCAGAGTTCGGAGGCGCGGGTCGATCGCACCTAGGATCGCACTGGGATCGCGCCCAGGAGGACCGCTAGAGGAATCTCGCCCGCGACCCCAGGCCGAACGGCCTGGGCCGCGGCGATCCTGAGGAAGGGAAGCAGAGCAGTCGTGGATCCGCGCAGCGTGCGCCAACGTGTCCAGACGTGGCTCTGGCCGCCGAGCTTTCGGGCCCGCCGCCAGCGGAAGCGCTGGCTCCGGCGCACGGCGGCCGGGCTGGCGCTGGGGGCGGTCGTCCTGGCGCTGTTGGGTGTCTGGCACCCGCTGGCGCCCCTGCTGCGCATCCGCGCGGTGCGGCTGGAGGCCCGCGGTCCGCTCGCTAGCGATCTGGAGGCGTTGCGGCGTGCGCTGCCGGTGCGCCCCGGGGACAGCTTCCTGGCGCTGCGCACCGCCCCGATCGCCGCCGCGCTCGAGGCGCAGCCGCGCATCGCGGAGGTCACGCTCGACTACCGCTGGTTCCAGGAACTGGTGGTGACGGTGCGCGAGCGCCGCGCGGTAGCGGCCCTGATCGGCGCCGAGGGCATGCTGTGCGAGGTGGCCGCCGATGGCGTCCTGCTGCCGATCCAGGGACGGGATCCGGGAGATCTGCCGCTGATCAGCTGGGAGGGTCAGACCCCCGCGCGGCCGCTGGCGCCGGGTGGGCGGCTGGAACTGCGCGGCGCGCCCCACGTGTGCGATCTGTTGGAGCGGATCCGCGCGCGGCGGCCCGCGCTCTGGCGCGGGCTCTCGGAAGCGCGGCTGCTGGCGGATGGGACCTGTGAGTTCTACTGGAGCGACGCGCCGATCGTGGCCTGGTCGCGGGGGCCCGTCTCCGATCTGCGGCTGGATGGGTGGGCGGCGGTGATGGACGATCTCGTCCGCCGCGGAGAACGCGATGCGGTCGTCGACCTGCGCTATCGCGACCAGATCGTCGTGCGGCTACCCGAAGAGGATCTCGGGCCGGCGGAGAACGTCGGATAGGAGAGTGCGAGAGATGGCGGCACCACAGATCGTCACCGGCCTCGACATCGGCACGACCAAGGTCAGCGCGGTGGTCGCGGAGATCGGCGGAGGCGGCGCCTTCGCGATCCGCGGCCTGGGGGAGAGCCCGTCGTCGGGCCTGCGCCAGGGAAATCTGATTCATCTCGAGTCGACCGTAGAGGCGGTGCGTCACGCGCTGGGCCAGGCCGAGCAGATGGCCGGCACGAGCATTCGGGGCGTCTACGCCAGTATCGCCGGCGATCATATCCGTTCGATCAACAGCCGCGGTGTGATCGCCATCTCCGGACGAGACAACGAGGTCACGCGTGAGGACATCGATCGCGTCGTCGAGGCGGCGCGCGCGGTGGCGATCCCCTCGAACCGGGCGATCCTGCACGTCATCCCGCAGGAGTTCATCGTCGACGATCAGACCGGGATCACCGATCCGGTCGGCATGTCCGGGGTGCGACTCGAGGCCGAGGTGCACATCATCACCGCCAGCGCCACGGCGGTGCGCAACGTCATCAAGTGCATCGAGCGCGCCGGCTATCGCGTCGATGAACTGGTCGCCGAGCCGTTGGCCAGTTCCTGGGCGGTGCTCGAGGAGGACGAGCGTCGCCTGGGTGTGGTGCTGCTCGACATCGGCGCGGGCACGACAGACGTGGCCGTGCACTTCGACGGCGGCCTGCACCACACGGCGGTGATCAGCATGGGGGGCGCGCAGATCACCAACGACATCGCCATCGGCCTGCGTACGCCGCTCGAGGCTGCCGAGCAGATCAAGATCGAACACGGCTGCGCCTACAGCGCGATGCTGCGTGGGGACGAGAAGATCGCCATTCCCGGCGTGGGTGGGCGCGAGGCGCGCAGCCTCAGCCTGCATGTGCTGGCGGCGATCATCGAGCCGCGGGTCGAGGAGATCCTGACCTTGGCGCGGGAGGAGGTCGCGCGACTGCAGGGCAGTGAGGTCCTGGCGGCCGGGATCGTGATCACCGGGGGATGCGCCGGGCTGCGGGGGGTCGGCGAGCTGGCCGAGCAGGTCTTCGAGATGCCGGCCCGCCTCGGCGTGCCCCTGGATGTCGCCGGGATCGGCGATCTGACGGCGGAGCCGCGACACGCCACCGGCGTCGGGCTGACCCGCTACGGGGCGAGTTGGACGCGGCAGGCGGCGGGCGGCGCGCACCGGATGCGGGGGAGCCGGGTGCGGGATTGGCTGCGCGCCCGCGTTCCGTTTCTGGGATGAGGAAGCTATGCGGTGTTCGTGCGGTGGACATCGTGGGGTCATCTGACAGCCCGAACCACGGCAACCGAGGGCCGTGCGAGTTCGGGGACGACGATCGTAGGGGAGCTCGAGGGTGCGGGACAGACGTTCCGCTGCGGATCCGGCGGCGTGGGTCCGGCGGAGGGGCGTTTCGCTAGGGAGGAGCAGGGATGCTCGTTGAAGTCCGGGAGAAGAAGTCCGCGGCGACCTTGAAGGTCATCGGACTCGGGGGTGCGGGGGGCAATGCCGTCAATCGCATGCTCGAGAGCGAGATCCGCGGCGTCGAGTTCCTCGTGGCGAACACCGATATTCAGGCGCTCAACGCCTCGGCCTGCTCGCAGCGCCTGCAGCTCGGTGCTGCGATCACGCACGGGCTCGGATCGGGCGGCGATCCATCGATCGGGCGCCGCGCGGCCGAGGAGGACATCGAGGTGTTGCGGGAGGCGCTGGCTGGCGCCGACATGGTCTTCATCACCGCCGGAATGGGTGGTGGCACGGGCACCGGGGCGGCCCCGGTCGTGGCGCAGGTGGCGCGCGAGGCCGGCGCCCTGACGGTGGGGATCGTCACGAAGCCGTTCAACTTCGAGGGTCGCAAGCGCACGCGTCAGGCCGAGGAGGGTCTCTCCGAGCTGCGCCGGTGCGTCGATACGCTGATCGTGATCCCCAATCAGCGCCTGCTGCATGTGGTCGAGAAGTCGACGCCGCTCAACGAGGCGCTGCGGGTGGCGGACGACGTTCTATCTCACGCAACCAAAGGCATTTCGGAGATCATCACCGTGGCCGGCCTGATCAACGTCGACTTCGCCGACGTGCGCAGCGTGATGGCCGGGATGGGGAACGCACTGATGGGGATGGGATTCGGATCTGGACAGGACCGGGCCCGTGAGGCCGCCCAGATGGCGATCTCGAGCCCGCTACTCGAGGATGTCTCGATTTCGGGCGCCCAGGCGATTCTGGTCAACTTCCTCGGCGGCGAGGATATGACGCTGGCCGAGGTCGACGAGGCCTCCAACGAGATCCTCGAGGCGGCCGGAGAGGACGCCAACGTGATCTTCGGCGCGGTGATCGATCCGAAGATCAAGGATGAGATCCGCGTGACGTTGATCGCGACCGGCTTCGGTGGCGAGGAGGGGCCCGAGGTGGCCGAGGAGTTCCGCTTCGACACCGCAGTCGGCCGACTGCAGGAAGTCGGAGGCCCATCCCTGCTATCGCAGCCCGAGGCGCCTGCCGATAGGGATAGGGAGCGGGAACGCGTTGGGGCTCCCGTCGGCCGTGCGCCGGAGAGCGCGGGGGGCGCCCACCCCGAACGGGTGGAGTTCGCCACGCAGGAGGATCGACCCGTCCAACAGGCGGTGCAGTGGGAACCCGAGGAGGGGGACGGCATCGTAGGTCCCGCGCGGCCGATCGGCACGTCGCCGACGCTCGAAGCGTCGCATGCGGCCCCGGAGCGTGAGGCCTCGCTCCGGGCCGAGGCGCATTCGTCGAGCGTGCCGCAGGCGGGTGCGGAGCGCCGCGAGGCACCGCGCCCCGGAG
>WJJG01000296.1 GCA_014729815.1 Candidatus Eiseniibacteriota bacterium | reverse complement strand
CGCCCGGCGGCGTCTTCTGCGCGCGCTCGGGCGATGGGGGCCGCAACTTCGCTCCCGAGGTGCGCGTCGATCCGGACACGCTCCCCGGCGGTAGTGAGCCGATCCTGGTTGGTTGGCCCGTCGTGGCGCTCGATCCAACCGGGTCGGTGTTCGTTGCCTGGACCGCCTGGGTGGCCGGCGAGACCGGACGCATCTGGTGTGCCCGATCGCTGGATGGCGGGGCGAGCTTCGGCGCGCCGGTGCAGGTGAGCGATGCGACCGCCGGCGACCGCGCCTGGCCGGCGATCGCGCCCGCGCCGCAGAGAGGCCTCTACCTGGTATGGTGCGACTTTCGGGACGGGGAGGAGGTCGTCAATCTCTACGTTTCGCATTCCCGGGATGGGCTCGGCTTCTCCCCCAACGTGCGTGCCAATCTCGACCCGGTCGGGCCCACCTGTACGCCACCGCTGCCCAGAATCGCTGCCGGCCCCGGGGCGGACGAGGTCCATATCGTCTGGTGGCAGACCTTCGACAGCCAGCGCTGGATCTACGCCACTCGCTCGCACGACGGCGCGCAGAGCTTCCTGGAGGCCGTGGAGGTCAGCCACGATCCCTGGGACTATGGGGGCTGAATCATGCCCGCCGCCTCGCTGGATGTGGGGCCGCAAGGATGCATCGGGGTCGCCTGGACGAGCGGCCACGCCGATGAGCTGGGCGACGTCTACTTCGCCGAGTCGATCGACGGTGGGGCTTCCTTCGGTCCGAACTTCCTGGTGACCGAGACGCACCAAGGCATCCAGGAGCTGCCCGATCTCTGCTACGACGATCGTGGGGGGTACATCTGCTCTGGGTCGATGCCCGGGCCCCGGACTGGGACTACGATATCCTGCACGCGGCCTCCGACGACCACGGGCTCAGCTTCGATTCCCCCGAGCGGGTCAACGATGATCCGGCCGAGGAGAGCCATGGTCAGTCGGATGTGGCCGTGACGCGGATCCCCGGGTCCGGGCCAGGCGCCGTATGGCTCGATAGTCGCGATCCGGCGGGCCAGCAGGTCTACTTCGCGGGACCGCACGACTGCGCTGCGGTCGCCGAGGCGACCCGCACGGCGGGGGCCACGATGCGCGTGGCTGCGGTGCGCATCCGGCCCAACCCGGGCCGATCCCGCTTCCGGCTGTCGGCGCCCGCGGACGTCTGGGACGCTGCGGGACGCCATTGCGCGCGGATCACCGGCGCTCCCGGAGCTCCCCTCGAGTGGGATGGATTCGACCTCCGCGGGCGTCCCCTGGCGACGGGGCGCTACTGGGTCACGCCGCTCGGGCAGCGGGGGAGCAAACGCCACCTCCTGATCCTGCGCTGAACGCCTCCCCGCGCGCGTCTCGCACGCACCCCCGTCTCCTCGAAAAGGCTGATCTCAGCCGATTCCGAGAACCGTCAGGACACGTAAGTGTTTGAGATATAGGGGAAAGGGCGCACCGAACTTGAATCTCCGGCTACGGGGATGAGATAATCTAGGGGAGTCGCTCAGCGGCGCGCGCACTGCCTTTGGGCGAATCCGAGGGGGATCCTATGATGAAGTCCAACCAGCTGTCGCCAGTAGGGTACGGAGCGCTGGTGGTTGCCGTGCTCCTGCTGATCGTCACCGCCGCAGTCCCGAGAGCCGACGAGGCCGTGCGACTCGATGACAGGATGCGCATATCAGTTGCATTTGATGTGGACGATCTCCAGTTTCGGACCCAGGAAGGGTTCGTGATCGCCGAGCTGCCCGATGCAGGCTACGTGACGGAGCCCGGGCATCCCATGCTGCCGGTGCGGCAGGTGCGCATCGCGCTCCCGGCCGGCATGCAAGCGGGGGCTGTGGCGCTGCGCCGCGCCGACTTCGTTCGCCTCCCGGGCGCCTACGACCTCTACCCCGCCCAGCCGCCGCGCCGGATTGGAGATGCGGACGGCCCGTTCGTGCCGCCCGATCCTCGGCTCTACGCCTCTGAGGAGGCATGGCCCACCGAGGTCGTGACCTTGAGGGGGCACAGCGACCTGGCGGGACAGGGCCTGGCGCTGATCGAGCTCCGGCCGCTGCGCTATTCTCCGGGCGCCCGGAGGCTGGAGCTGGCAGGCGAGATCGAATTCGATCTGATCCTCGAGCCGGGCTACGTGTGCGGCGACTATCTGCCTGCGGCGGCGTCTCTCGACGAGGCACAGCGCATCGCCGAGCGGATCGCCGCGCAGGTGCTCAACCCGGGCGATGTGCAGCCCCAGACCGCGGGTCATGGGACGGAGCTGCGCTCGAATCTCGAGCCAGGCACATACGACTACGTGATCATCGCGCGCTCTACGCTGGCGCCCTCCTTCGAGCCGTTGGCCGCCTGGAAGACGCGCAAGGGGGTGCCCAGCCGCATTGTGACGACCGACTGGATCTACGACGCAGGCGGCTACAGCGGCAGTGAGGCGGAGCAGATTCGCGCCTTCATCATCGACGCGCACAATGAATGGGGAACGACACACATCCTGCTGGGCGGGGATACGAATACGATTCCCTGCCACTGGCGCAATACGCCGATCGAGCCGTATTCGATTCCCAACGACACCTACTACGCCGATTTCGACGACGATTGGACCGTCGAGGTGGCCGTGGGGCGCGCGCCGGTGCGCTACACCTCCTACGTCGAGACGTTCAGCCAGAAGATCCTGACCTACGAGCAGACGCCTCCCCTGAACGACTACGCGCAGGAGATCCTCATGCTCGGCTTCGATCTGGATGGGTCGACCGCGGGGGAGATCTGCAAGCAGGACATCACCGCACAGGATGTGCCTGCGGACTGGGCGGTGCAGACCGTCTACGATAGTGACCCGGGGGCCCACCAGGACGACGTCATCTCGCTGCTCGACGCCGGCCCAGGCCTCGTCAACCACATCGATCACTGTGACTCGAACGAGATGGGCGTCGGTAGTGTCAACCACGACGAGTCGCTCTACTCGAACGACTTTGCCGGCTTGACCAACCAGCTCGAGCAGCCGATTCTCTATTCGCTGGGGTGCTACGCCAACGACTATGAGGATCACACCTGCATCGCCGAGCACGCCGTGCGCTACGACACCGGCGGCTGCATCGCCTTCGCCGGCAACTCGCGCTATGGCTGGTACAATCCCGGCACGACACAGACCCTCTCCTTCCGGTACGACCGGCAGTTCTTCCGGCAACTGTTCGATGCCAGCGAGCCGGTGCTCGGCGATGTATTCGCTGCGCACAAGAACGCCTTCTACCCGATCGACAACACATATCGCTACATCTTCACCGAGCTGACGCTGCTCGGTGATCCGCAGCTTGAAATCTGGACCGGCGATCCCGCGCCCCTGCAGGTCGCCCACGATCCGAATCTGCTCGCGGGACCCAACGATCTGACCGTGGCGGTCACCACGGCCGAGGGCGCCCCCCTGGCCGGCGCGCGGGTCTGCATCTGGAAGGGCGAAGAGGTCTACGAGCGCGCGTGGACCGATGGCGTGGGCATGGCGACGCTCGATTTCGAGTCGCAGAGCGCCGGCGAGATGCTCCTGACGGTCACCGCGCACAACTCCGTGCCGTATCTGGGCAGCGTGCAGGTGCTCGATCACTCCGGGGCCGTGGTGTCGGCGGATCCGGCGCCCACCTATCGCCTCCTGCCCAGCCGGCGCAATCCGTTCCGGGACGGCACCGAGCTGCGCTTCGCGCTGCCCCGCCCGACGGCGGTATGGTTGCGCATCTACGACGTCGGTGGCCGGGAGGTGCGCAACCTGCTCGCGGGCCAAACGCTCGGCGCGGGCGAGCACGCCTATCCGTGGAACGGCCGAGACGACGCCGGACGGGTCCTTGCCTCGGGGGTCTATCTCTGCCGCTTCGACGCGGGCGCGTTCCAGGCCGCCCGGCGCCTGGTGCTGTCGCGCTGACCGCCGGCGATTTCGCTAGATGATTCGGGAGGGGTCGCCGCCGCGATTTTTCTCCCGACGCCTTCCGCGCAGCTCGCCTCGGCGTGCTCGGAGCCTGGTTCCCAACGCCACGCCGTGGTCCGCGAGTTCCCGTCCCCTGTCTCCGCCTTGCCGGATCCAGCCCGCGCCGCGTAGGATGACCGTGGCCCGGTGATCCGCTGCGCGCGGGGGCGCAGCGGACGCTCTGATCGGCATGCGCTCGGCACCCGATGGTGATCCTTTGCGAAGTCACGCGCATCCACTTGACGACCCGAACGGCTGGATGGCCGCTTCACGGCTGCGGCGCGCGCGCCACGGGCTGCTGGCGTGCGCCCTGAGCCTCTTCCTGCTGCTCCTGTTGCCCCGGCTGCTCTCGGTGGGGATCTTCTTCGACGGCCTGACGTATGCGGCGGTGGCCCGCAACCTGTCGTTGGGGATCGGCAGCTTCTGGGCGCCGCACTACACGCAGACGATCTATCCGACGTTCCACGAACAGCCTCCCCTGGGCCTCTGGATGCAGTCGCTCCTCTTCCGTCTCTTCGGCGACACGCCGCGGGTCGAGGCGTTCTACGGCCTCGGGGCCGGGCTGCTGCTGCTTCTGCTGATGGCGGGCATCTGGCGGGCGGGTCCGCGGCGGCCGCGCACGGGAGTCTGGCTGCCGATTCTGCTGCTGGCGGTCTACCCCCTGACCTCCTGGATTCTGGCGAGCAACATGCTCGAGATCACGATGGCGCTGTGGACGGCGGCGGCCGTCTGGATTGCACTGCGGGCGGTGCGCGCCCGGCGTCCGCGCACGCAGCTGCTCGGCGGCATGTTGGCCGGCTGTCTGACGGCCGGTGCGCTTCTCACCAAGGGTCCGGTG
>WJJG01000295.1 GCA_014729815.1 Candidatus Eiseniibacteriota bacterium | reverse complement strand
GCGCACAGACTGCCGGACAGGCGCGCGAGTCTGCCGGACCGGGCGGCGAGCTGGCGCCCGCGGAGCTGGGCGGCTACCTGACGCGCGCCGAGTTCCTGGCCTTTGCCCAGCAGGTCAACGACATGCTCGAGAGCCAGCTCGATGACGAGGAGTCGCGCCGCCGGGCGGAGCTGGCCTACGTCATCCGGAACCTCTACGAGGAAATGAACGATCGCAACCAGTCGCAGTACGACGAACTCAATGGTCGCATTCAACAGGTGTGGTACGGCCTGGCCGCTGTCGATGCGCGCGGAAGCGAGCTGGGTCGTTTCGCACCGGATACGCAACCGCCGCACGGGGTGACGCCCGTGCAGCAGTCGACGAACGACACACGCTAGGGCGGTGGTTGCTGCGCGCACGGCGCAGCAGCGGTCGCGGGCGCCGGCATTCGCCATCTCAGCTCGGCGCTTCCCTGGCGCAGCAGTAGGAGGATCGCAAGATGTTGAGGGATCGCATGCAGCAGAACGGGTCGGTCTGTGTCGCCGCCGCGGTGGCGCTGGCCTTCGTCGCCTTGGCGGTGTTGCCGCAGAGTGTCGGGGCGAACACGATCTCGGACAAACTGAAGCGCCAGATCCGGGTCATGGAGGAGGTCGTCGATGAGGTGCTCGTCGAGAGCCCCTACCTCCTCGTCTATTCCTCCGACCCGACACACGGCTTCTACGTCGATGAGTTCGGCGCCATCTTCAGCTTCGAGGCGTCGCTGGTCGGCGGGAAGTGGAACATGGGCTCCGGCCTGGCGTTCCTCGAGAATCTCCATATCGAGAGTGAGGACGGCAGGACGGTGATCTGGGTCGAGGGGGATGACGAAGGCGAGCACAAGGTCGAGATCGTCACCAAGGATGACGACGAGGACGAAGACGAAGACGAGTACGAAGAGCAGGCCGAGCAGATGAAGGTCACCAAGGATCTCGAGAAGATGAAGGCCGAGAAGAAGGTCAAGGAAGAGGAGTGCTACGCCAGCGGCAAGGAGGAGCTGATCGAGAGCCTGGTCGACTACGGCGAGACGCTCACCGGCCTGCGCGACGACCAGTGGGTCGCGATCACCGCCTTCCTCAAGAACGCCGATCTGTTCAAGAAGCACGAGATCTCGCGCCTGGTTCTCAAGGTGCGCGTGCGCGACCTGCGGGACCACGCCCATGGGGACCTGAGCCGCGACAACCTCTTCTCACGTGTGATGGTCGAGGAGTATTGAGACCACCGCGATCAGCGGGAGGGGGACTGATTGGCCCGCCGGGACGGCGGTGCAAGGAGCGCTGATCGGTCCTGACCCGGCGCGGAGGTCAGGGAAGCGGACGCAACGCAGAGCCGGGCGAAGAAGCGCCCCTAGATGAGCCGGCCGGGATTCGTCTGGATTCCGGCCGGCTTGCATATCGCGGTTCCCACCGTGGCTATCCCGTGGTCCCCGGCCGTGGTCTTCTCGCGGTCTCCGGCATGGCCATCTTGCGGTCTCCGGCATGGCCATCTCGCGGTGCCCGCCCGTGGCCATCTCCGGCGCCCCCGCTCGTGACCATCCGTGCAAGGCGACTCGGGAGCGCCTACTCCAGCCCCGATCGCCGTCGGACGGCTGTCCCATCGATCTCCTGCAGCTCCCACTGTACCCGCCCCTCCATGCCGCCGGCGATCGTGAGGACCTCGCCGCTGATGTGCTGGGCGGCAGTGGGTGAGGAGAGGAACACGGCGGCGCGGGCGATGTCCTTGGCCGTGCCAACCTGCTGCAGCGGCATCGTGCGCACCGCGCGCGGCAGAGCCTCCGGATCCTGCAGGGCGGGCCGGGCCATCTCGGTGACCGTCCAGCCCGGCTCGATCATGTTGACCCGCCCGCGCGGATCGATCTGCACGATCTCGTTCTTGAGGGTCCGCACCAGCCCGTAGAGTCCCGCCTTGGTGGCCGAGTAGTCGCTGTGGCCCCGTTCGCCGAATCGCCCGGCGGTGGAGCCGATGAAGAGCAGGCTCGCGCCGTGCTCGCCCGGGCGCGGCCCGCGGTCGGTAAGCACTCGGAGGAAGGCCCGCGCGGTCCAGGCCGCACCGAGGAGGTTGACCGCGATCGTCTCACGGAAGCGCTCGGTCGGCATCTGGTCCAGCCGCACGCTCTCGGCATGCCAGATGCCGGCGTTGGCGATGCAGACGTCGATCCGTCCGAATTGTGCAGCGGCGGCCTCCATGGCGCGGGCGATCCCCTCCGGCTCGGAGAGATCGCAGGCGTAGGCGAAGGCCTGCTCCGCGTTCCATCGCTCCTCGGCGCGGGTGCGCAGGGCCTGGAAACTCCGGTGGCCGTGGAGGGCCAGGCGGGCGCCCTCTTCGGCGAAGGCCTCGGCGGTAGCCCAGCCGATGCCGCCCGAGGCGCCGGTGATGAAGACGACCTTCCGGCCGAGTCCGAGATCCATGGGTTCCTCCTGACGATGGCGCATGCCACGGCCGCAGCGTATCGCGTGATTCTCCGGGTTGGTTGGGGCGATCGCAAGGGGCGTCGCGCCGGCGCGCGTTCGTGCAGTGGAGGGAGGCGCGAAGAGTGCAGCGGCCGCGAGCCTGCAGGCGGCAATGCGACATCGTTGCAGCGTCCGGATGACGAGGACAGGCGGTGCTCTCGTTTGCTATCCTTCTCGGATGCAGAAGCTACGCCTGCTCACAAGGATCGCCTTCGTGGTCATCCCGGTGGTGGTGACCTACCGCTTCCTCAGCGGCGCCTCGCGGGCGACGATCGAGACCTACTGCCCGGTCGGCGCCCTGGAGACGATGCCGTTCTACCTGCAGACCAAGAGCTTCCTCTGTGCGGTCTCGGGCATCAATCTCTGGATGCTGACGACCGTGGTGATCGGGACATTGCTGGTCGGTCGCGCCTTCTGCTCCTGGATCTGTCCGGTGGGCACGATCGTCGCCGGGATCGGATCGCTCGGCCGCAGGATCCATCGCGGCTTCGCAGTGATCTGGCGCGGCCCGCTCGATCACCTCAAGTGGCTGCGCTTCCCGGCCCTGGGAGTGATCCTGGTAGCGACCTATCACTACGGGGATCTCGTCTTCCGACCCTTCTGCCCCTACTTCGTCGGTTTCTCGGGACACGGCCACGGCATCGCCAACTGGAGCTATGTCCTAATCCCCGGGTTGCTGCTGATCGGGCTCGCGCTGCCCTTTTTCTGGTGCCGCGTGCTGTGTCCCTTCGGCGCCACGCTGGGTGTCCTGCGCAAGGTCAGCCCACTGGCGCCGACGATCCAGTCGGGCTGCACGGCCTGCGGCATCTGCGATGCCGCCTGTCCGCAGCAGATCCCGGTTTCGGAGAGGCGGCGCGTGGCCGACATGGACTGCACGCAGTGCCTGAGCTGCGTCGATTCGTGTCCCTCGAAGCAGGTGGCCCTCGTAGCCGGATATCGGAAGCCGCCTGTGCCGAGGCCGCCGGCACCGGCGCCGCCTGCGACCGCGCGGCCGGATGCTGGCGGATCATCCGCGGTCAAGGAGGGAGGAGGTCTGGCGCCATGAGAATCCCAGCCCTCATCGTGCCGGCGATCGTACTGCTCTCGATCGCCGCAGGTGTCGTCCTGGGCGAGCGCGTCCCCGCCCCGACCTTCATCCACGACTTCGAGCGCGAAGCGGTGTCGGGGCACGTCGCGCGCGTCGATCTGATCGTCGACAATCTGCGCTGCCGCGGGCGCTCGGGGTTCCTGGCCCAGTTCCTGGCGGCCGATCCGGGGATCATCCGCCTCGAGACCTACGTCGGCGAGATGCGAGCGCGGATCCTCTTCGATCCGGAGCACACGAATCTCGATGCGATCCGGCAGCGCATCGAGTCGCGCATCCGGGTGCCGGTGCAGCCCCAGCGGGCGATCGACGATGCCGACGACTTCGGGGCCAGCGCCCCGCAGTCCGGTGCCCAGCAGTTCCAGATCATCCAGCCGTTTCGGGTGGCGGAGGTTCGCAGTCGATCCGGGTTCTGATCCATCCGCGCCATCCGATCTCGAGCTTCTCTGCCGGCGCCGGTGCGTGGCGTGCCATCCCGCCCCGCTGTGCGCGCCGCACCGCCCCTCGATTGCGCAGGACGCTGTCGCCGGCAGGCGGGTGCGCTATTCTCCAGCCCGCTCCGCCACCCCGGAGACGCGAAGGCCGGCGCGGGTCGTTTCCGGCTGCGGGGAGAGATGCCATGAAGGCGCTCATCGCCTACGATTCTGGCTTCGGCAATACCGAGCGGGTCGCGCGCGCGATCGGCCAGGCTCTCGAAGCCCGCGCGGAGGTCGAGGTCTGGAGCGTCAAGGATGCCGATGCGTCGCGACTCGACGACTTCGATCTGGTCGTCGTCGGCTCGCCCACACGGGCGTTCCGTCCCACGCCGGACACGTCGCGGTTTCTGGCCCGGATCCCCCCGGGGCATGCTCGCGGGCCGCGGCGTGGCGGCCTTCGACACTCGCATCGCCGAGGCGGATATCGACAAGCGCTGGCTGCGCGCGCTGGTGCGTCTCTTTGGCTATGCCGCCCGCCCGATCGCCCGGACGCTCCAGAAGAAGGGGGGCCGGCAGGTGGCTCCCCCCGAGGGCTTCTGCGTGGCCGACACCGAGGGACCGCTCAAGGAGGGGGAACTGGAGCGAGCGGCGGAGTGGGGACGAAACCTGATCGAGCCGCGCGGCTAGGATTCGGATGACAAGCCCCCCCAAGGCGTGTGTACGCTCGATGCCTTGCCTTCCCGCCACGGCAGCGGCCCCCGCCCCATCCCCCAGGCGATCACCCCGCGCACCCACGTCATCGCCTGCTCAGCGAGGACGTAGAACGTGGGCAGGACGACCAGCGTGAGCACGGTCCCGGTCGCCAGGCCACCCATCACCGCGCGCGCCAGCGGGAAGTAGTAGCCACCGGTGATATCGGCTTTCCCCAGGGCCAGTGGCGTCAGTCCGAGGATCGTGGTGGCGGCGGTCATCAGGATCGGCCGGAAGCGGTCGCGGCAGCCCTGCAGGATCGCCTCCTCGCGCGAGAGCCCGCGCCGTCGCAGATGGTTGACGTGATCGAGCAGCACGATCCCGTTGTTCACCACGATGCCGATCAGGATCACGATGCCGATCATCGCCAGCAGGTTGAACGGCGTGTGGCTCAACATGAGCGTCCAGATGACCCCCAGCGCGGCGAAGGGGATGCACATCATGATCACCAGCGGATGGAGGAACGACTCGAAGAGGGCCGCCATCAGCAGGTAGACGCAGCAGATTGCCAGCAGGATGTTGATGCCCATGTGGCTCTGCTCCTGCCGGGCTTCCTGCAGCTCACGCCCGAACGACCAGCTATAACCGGCGGGCATCTCCATCGTGTCCATCACGCGCTCGACCCGATCGGTAACCTGGCCGAACTGGTCGCCCTCGTAGCTGGCGCGCACCGTCAGCGCCGTCTTCTGCCGCTGCCGGCGGATCATCTGCGGCCCCTTGCCGATTTCGAAACGCGCCATCTGGCCCAGCAGGATCGGTCGGCCGTCGCGATAGCTCACCGGCAGGCGTTCGAGGTTGTCGATGTTGCGCCGATCGGAGGGTTCGAGCACGATGTCCATCTCGATTTCGCGCTCCTCGTCCTGGAACTCGCGCAACGGTACACCCCGGAAGGTCAGCCCCAGGATCTGCGCCAACGTGCCCGAATCGATGCCGTAGCGTCCCCCCAGGGCCCGGTCGAGGACCACGCGTACCTCATCGCGGCCCTCCTCGCGATCGGTGCGCACGTCTTCCAGGTGGGGGATCTGCGCGAGCCGCCGCTGCGCCTCCTCGGCGAACTCCTGCAGCAGTTCGGTGTCCTCGCCGAAGAGCGTCACCGAGACCGTCTTGGCGCCCGCGCCGGCGCCCTCCTCGTCGCCGAAGCGATACTCCGCGCCAGCCAACACCGGCAGTTCGGCACGCAGGTATTTGCGCAGATCCCGGATCTCACGCTCCCCGTACCCGGCATCCTCGGGGAAGATCAGCGAGAAGTAGGCGTAGTTGTCAATGTAGTAAGAGTAGAGCGACTCGACCCGCAGCGAGTCGAGCTTCGGGAGCAGGAAGCCCTCGATCCGCTCGACGTAGTCGCGCACGCCGTAGACGTTGATGTTGTCGGTGAAGTCGAGCCACAGGTCGAGATCGTCCTGCTTGACGCCCCGCCCCTCCATCTCCTCGGGCTCGAAGCCGCTGATCTGCATCGCCGCCACAGTCACCACCACAAAGAGGGGGATCAGGATCAGCCCGGTGCGCTTGGGGTGACGAATCGCGGTCCAGCGGAGCACCCGCAGATAGCGCTCCCGCACCCGCGCCAGGATGCCGGTTGTGTGCCGCCGCCCGCGCACCGGCGAGCGGGCGGCCATCATCGGCACCAGCGTCAGGCAGATCAGCAGAGAGAAGAGCAGCGTGCAGGCGATCGTGAGGCCCACCTCACCGAGCCAGATGCCCATGATGTCGTCGGTGGCCAGGATGACCGGTGCGAAGACGATCACCGAGGTGAAGGTCGAGGCGGTCACCGCCATGGCGACCTCTCGCGCGCCGAGCAGAGCTGCCTCGCGCGCCTGTGCGCCCTTCTCCTGACGGGTGTAGATCGACTCGAGCACCACGATCGCGTTGTCGACCAGCATGCCGACGGCGAGCATGAGCCCCATCATGGTCAGGACGTTGAGCGTGCGGCCGCTGAGATAGAGGAAGACACAGGTTGCGATGACCGAGATCGGGATGGCCACCGAGACGATCAACGTCGTGCGCAAACGGCGCAGGAAGAGGAAGAGCACGGCGATCGCCAGCAGCGAGCCGATCACGCCGGCCTGGAAGACGCTGCGCAGCGAGTTGGTGATGTCTTCGGCCTGATCGAAGAAGAGCAGCACATCGATCCCCTGGAGGGCCGGATCGTCGTCGATGCGGGCCAGGACATCGTGCACGCCGCGGGAGACATCGACGATGTTCGCGCCGGAGGCCTTCTGGATCTCGAAGGCGATCGCCGTCTCGCCGTTGAGATGGCGGTAATAGCGCGGTGCCGGTTCGGCGTAGACGATCTCGGCGACATCGTGGAGGCGCAATCCCGCGGGGGTGATCTGAAGCTGCTCGATCTCTTCCAGCGAGCGGAACTGCCCGAGCGCGCGCACCGTGATCCGCTGGCGTCCGTCGCGCACGCGACCCACGGAGAGATCCACGTTGTTGGCGTTGAGCCGTCGGAAGAGCCGTTCGACATCGATGGCATGCTCGACGATCCGGTCGAGAAAGAGGTAGATCGTGATCTCCTTGGGCGCGATCCCATCGACCTGCACCCGCCCGACGCCCTCGACGCGGCGCATCGGATTGAGGATGCGCCGCTCGAGCAGGTCGTAGGAGCCGGTCAGATCGCGCCCCGGAGCACTGATGCGCCCGACCATGATCGGGATGTCGTTGGTATTGAAAGTGAAGATATAGGTGTCCCGCAGATCGCTGGGGAGCAGCGGGCGCACGTGCTCGAGCTTCTCCTTCACCTCCATACGCAGCACATCGACACTGCGGCCGAAGTCGAAGAGCACGCCGACGAAGGCGCCATCGCTGCCCGACTCGGAGAAGATATGATCCACATCCCCGAGGGTGGCCATGATCTCCTCGATGGGGCGGGCGATCTCCTTCTCGACCTGTTCCGGAACCGCGTTGGGGTAGGGCGCCCAGACGCCGATGAAGGGCGCATCGACCTTGGGCAGGTAGTCGATCTTGAGCCGCGTGAAGCTGACCGCGCCGAGCACCAACGCCGCGGCGACGAGCACCAGGATCGTCACCGGCTTGCGCAG
>WJJG01000294.1 GCA_014729815.1 Candidatus Eiseniibacteriota bacterium | reverse complement strand
CTGAGGGCGTAGTCGCAGGCTGCATCACCGCCGCCGATGATCGCCACGCGGGCATCGCGCAGATCGCGCAGCGCCAGGATCTCGGAATGCACGCGCTCGATCGCCGCCGGCGGCACGCGGGGACTCGCCGGGCGGCGAGCCTCGGTCCCCGTGGCGACCAGCAACCGGCGGGTGTCGATCTCCCCCGCCGAGGTCGTCAGGCGCAACCGCCGGCACGGCACATGCTCCGCACGACGCCGCGACGGCTCATCCTCGGTCGGCGCGAATCCCACCCCGCGCACCTCCGCACCGAGCAGCCGCACCTGCGCGCGGCGCAGATGCAGCGCGAGACGCTGCGCCAGCTCCGGTCCGGGGAGCGCGTCGGGAAGTGCGGGGTAGTTCTCGATTCGGTAGGCGTTCCAGAGCAGGCCGCCCAGGCGAGTGCGCTCGATCAGCAGCGGATCGATTCCGTACCGGCGCAGCTGCAGGGCGGCCGCGATTCCGGCCGGTCCGCCGCCGACGATCACGACCTCCTCGCAGCGCTCGCCCGCCGCACCTTCTCCCGCGCTCATCGCCGAGCCCCGCGCGGAACCGGCGCCAGGGCGGCCTCGATCTCCGCCGTGGTGGCCAGGGTGGCGAAGCCGTGCGCCAGGTTGCGCAGACTACCCAGATGGAACTCCGGCGCATAGGCTGCCGTGGCGTCGGTGGCCAGGATCACCTCGAAGCCGCGCACGAAGGCCGTGCGCGCGGTCGTCTCGCAGCAAAGGTGGGTGACCACACCGGCGATGACCAGCCGCCGGATACGGCGGCGGCGCAGTCGCGTGGCCAGGCGGGTGCCATGGAAGGCGTCGTACTGCGACTTCTCGAGGACCCCGAAGCCGCCCGCGGCCAGTCGCGGGTGCACGCGGCTGAGCGGGCTCCGCCGCCGGATCGAATCGGCCCACCAGCGGGCGAGCATCCCCGCGTTGGCCGCCGTGTTCAGATGGCGGGTCAGCAAGACGGGCCGCCGCGCGGTGGCGAAGGACTCCGCCAGTCGCTCGCAGGCGGCCAGGGTTGCCTCGGCGCCCGGCACGTAGGCATGCGAGGCGGGATCGAGGAAGTAGGTCTGCATGTCCACGATCAGCAGGGCCGTCTCCGGCAGTTCGGCGGGCAGCGTGCGTCCTCGCCCGCGCTGCTGTTGGTCCAGCAGCGCCCGCATCTCGCGCTGGAAAGCGGGCGACTCCAGGTAGCTTCCCGGCATGCGTCTCCTCAGCTCGAGGGGGGTCTCTCCTAGGGCAACGGCTGGAAGGGCCAGAAGACCGGGATCAGAATCGTGGCCGCGATCCAGAGGATCAGATTCAACGGGATCCCCAGGCGCATGTAGTCGGCGAAGGTGTAGCCGCCGGGCCCCATCACGATCGCGTTGGTCTGATAGCCGATCGGCGTGGCGAAGCAAGCGCTCGCGCCGAAGGCCACCGCCATGATCAGCGAGCGGGGATCGACGCCCATCTGCAGCCCCAGGTTGTAGGCGATCGGGGTGAGCAGCACCGCCGCGGCGTGGTTCGAGAGGAACGAGGTCAGCACGGCGGTCAGCAGATAGAGCGACGAGAGGATCACCCAGGGCGGCGAGCCACTCACCAGACTCATGATCCCATCGACGATCGCCTGCGCCAGACCAGTGTGGTTCATCGCCACGCCCAGCGGAATCGTGCCCGCCAGGAGCAGTAGCGTCGAGGTGTCCAGCGACCGGAAGACCTCATCGACGCGCAGGCAGCCGGTGACCATGATCAGCGCCGCGCCGACGAACGCGGCCTTGACCAGCGGCACGCCGAGGGCTGCGGCGATGACCACGGCCGCCATGATGCCGATCGCCAGGGGCATCTTCTCTCGCCGCCGCACGGTCTGCTCGACGCCTTCGGCGATCAGCACCGCGCCGGTCTCGTTGAGCGCCGCGAGGCCATGGTCATCAGCCTGCAGCAGCAACACGTCGCCGCGGTGGACCTTCATCGCGCGGATCTGATAGCGATGCTGCCGGCCGTGTCGCTGCACCGCCATGACCTTGACGTTGTAGAGGCGGTTGAGTCCGAGGTCCTTGACCAGCCGGCCGATGAAGGGCGAATCGGGCAGCACGACCGCCTCGACCAGTTTCAGCTCCATCGTACGCATCGGCACGCGGTGTTCATCCTCGACGACCGACGCCAGCTCGACCCCGGAGACCGAGTTGAGGAAGCCGGAGATCTCCTTGGGGCTGCCCTCGACGATCAGCGCATCGTTCGGCTCGAGAGTCAGGGCGTGGGAGCGGCGCCCGAGTACGATCTCTTCACCGCGGATCAGCTCGAGCAGGCGCACGTCGGCGCTGCTCTCGAGCACTTCGGAGACGGTGCGTCCGATCAGGGGCGAGTCGGACTGCAGGACGAGCTCGGTGACGAACTTGGCCGAACGTTCCGCCGGAAGAAGCGCGGAGAGCGAGGTGCGTTCGGGCAGCAGGCGGGGCGCGAGCAGGACGATCACGATCGTGCCGATCGCCAGGTAGATCGCGCCCATGGCCGTGAAATCGAAGATCTGGAATCCGGGCCCGCCGGCCTGCCGGAAGAGATCGTCGATCAGGATGTTCGTGCTCGTTCCCACGAGGGTGGCGGTGCCCCCGAGGATCGAGAAGTAGCTCAGCGGAATGAACAGCTTGCTGGCGGTGATCTGCCCGCGCCGGCAGATGGTGAAGAGCATCGGGATCATGATCACCACGATGGCCGTGTTGGTCACGAAGGCGCTGGTGAAGGCCACCAGGAGGGCGAGGATCAGCAGGAGGATGCGCAGGTTCATCCCACAGACGCGGGTCAGCGACTGGGTCAGCCGGTCGAGGGCGCCGCTGCGCGTCAATGCCGCGCCGAGCACGAACATCGCCGCCACGGTGATCGTCGCATTGCTGGCGAAGCCGGAGAGCGCCTCGGCGGGCTCGAGGATGCCGGTGATCGCCAGAGCGGCGATGATCAGCAGCGCGGTCGCCTCGACCGGCAGCAGGCGCGAGACGAAGAGCAGCAGCGCGCCGATGATGATCGTGGTCAGGAGGATGATTTCCACGCCGGCTCCTTCGCACTGGCGACAGCGTCCGTGCTCGTGCCGGCGCCAAGGTAGGTGCGGGCGCGGGGCGGGTCAAGGCGACGATCGGCCCCCGCCG